>JAYOSU010000066.1:0-8431 GCA_038139395.1 Cryomorphaceae bacterium | reverse complement strand
ATTTTTCAATGCGTTCTTCAAAAAATTGGCCGGTTCAAATGAACTACAAGAAGCCCTGGAATCAGGTATGAGCGTCGAGGAGTGGGTAAAGTCTTATAAAAGAGAGTTGTACCAATACAAGCAAAAGGCTTATGATTATGCGCTGTATATGGGGGTGCCCCAACGTGTAATTCCAACTAGGTACGATCATTAAAAAACCCCGCTCGAAGCGGGGTTTCTTAATGAAGTTACAAAACGGATTATTTCCAGCCTTTCATCTCTTTCTCGTAGCCGGCTCTGTAGGAATCAGGTGCTCCCATGTCCATGGCTTTTTTACCCTGCTTTAGGGCGGCTTTAGTATCGCCTGCTGCGTAAAGTATTTTAGCCTTTACCCAGTTCGTGTACCAGTAGTCAGGATCAAGCATTAAGGCCGTTTCAATAGTAGCGATGGCTTTTTCGTGATCACCTTGTTTGCTATAGAAATCAGCAGCATTGCGGTATGCACGTTTTGCTTGTCCCACAGCAGTTTCTATATTTTTACTGCTTGCGGCATCAGCATCAACACCAATAGCAACACTTACTGCGACATCAGCCCATTCGAGTACCAAATTTCCACCAGAGGTGCTCAAGTCATCAAAACCAATAGAAAAACTCTCTGTAAAGGCACTTGAAGAAGGAGTAGCTTCTGTTCGCGCTACGTCACTTTCTTCTGTATATCCGCCGCTTCCCCAAAGATCTGTTTGATTGGAGAGAATGATGGTCCAAGTATTTTCATTTGGAATGGTGAAGAGCGCATAATTACCAGCCTTAACAGCTTTTCCTCCAAAGGTGAAATCTGTTGAGGCATTGAATTGAACGGCTGCATTAGCTCCTGTTCTCCACACTTGATTGAACGGTACTAAATCTCCAAAAATACTACGTCCTCTAACCGCAGGACGGCTGTATTCCACCTTAAAATCGGTAAGGCCAATTCTTTGACTAACGGATGCTGCTGGTGAAGGTTGTGGTAATTCTTGGGCTACTACACCTATTGATAAACAAAGGGCAACGGCACCTAAAAGCAATTTTTTCATGTTCTTATTTTTATTGGGTTCACGTGAATTTAAGTAAAAAATCGGGTCAAAAGTTCACTTAGATCGCCATCATTTTTAATGCAGCGACAGCAGCTTCAACCCCCTTGTTTCCAAGTTCCCCTCCACTACGTGCTAGACTCTGTTCGAGTGTGTTGTCAGTTAGAACGCAAAATATAGTGGGGGCATCATAACTTAGATTGAGTTCGGTAATACCGTAAGTCACACTTTGGCAGACGTAATCGAAGTGTTTGGTTTCTCCTTGAATAACACATCCAATGACTATGACGGCATCTGGTTCGTGCTGTTCATGCATAGATTTTGCACCAAAAGTAAGTTCTACTGCTCCCGGTACATCTAATTCAATAATGCCTTCAGGATTTACGCCGTGTTCTATTAGGGTGTTTTTTGCGCCTTTAGCTAGCTTGGAGGTTATCTCATGATTCCATTCAGCTCTAACAATGGCTACCAATTTTCCTTCTCCAGATGGCACATTTTGGTTATTGGTGCTATCTAAATGCTGATTGGCCGTTGCCATGTTATTTTAGAGCAGCAATCACACCTTCAATTCCTGCCGCTTGACGGGAATCAGGGTAGTCGTTGGCAATCTTTTCGTAAAGTTTAACGGCTTTATCCGATTTCCCATCTGCTTCAAAAGCTAAGCCCGCTTTCCACAAAAAGAGCGGGGTAGTGAAATTATTATCGGTTGCTTTGGCGGCTTTCTGATAGAAGTCCGCTGCATCATCCATTTGACCTAACTCTGCGAAAGCATCTCCAATTACACCTTTGGCCATGGCAGAAGTAGCCGTGTTGGAGGCAGAATATGCATCAAGTTCTACAATTGCATTTTCATAATCTCCTTTGCTGTAGTAGGCTAAACCGGCATAATAGTGTGCACTATTTCCTGCAGGAGTACTTCCGTATTCGTCAATGATATCTAAGAAACCGTAATTCGCTCCATCGCCGTTTAAGGCTAAATCCATAGAATCAGATTCAAACCATTTAATGGCTTTGGCCATTTCACGTCCTGCTTCTGCTGATTTTGGGGCAACGACATAATTGTTGTAGGCAAAGAAACTAAGCACAATGGCAACCACTACTCCAACTGTAATACCAACTTGTTTGGCATTGTTCTCTAGGAATTGCTCCGTCTTGGTCAATGTCTGTTCTACACTATCAAATCCTAAGTTATCCTGCTCTACAGGTGCATTTTTCTTAGCCATGGCCATATAAATATTGAGTCCGCCAAAAATAGTATAAATTTTGACTCCGAGAAGCCTATTTTTGTGACTATGGATAAGCTCTTCATTGGCGCATTAGAATTAACTCATTTTAAAAACCATCACTCTACGCGATGGAACTTCAATGAAAAGGTAAATATTATCACTGGAAATAACGGTAATGGCAAAACCAACGTTTTAGATGCTTTGCACTACCTCAGCCTCACAAAGTCTTATTTAGGTTCAACAGACGGTCAGAATATCACTCACGGAGAAAGTATGGCATTGATCAAGGCCAACTTGGAGCGTAAGGGCGCTTCTCATTCATTGGACATAGGATTGAAGAAAGGTCAAAAAAAGAAAATCAGGGTAGACGGGAAGGAAGTTGAAAAATTAGCAGATCATATCGGCTACTTACCGGTGGTTATGATATCTCCAATGGATAGAGATCTTATACTTGATGCTGCGGAGACAAGAAGGCGTTTGGTGGATGCAACTATTAGTCAAAATAGCAGATTGTACTTAAGTGCCTTAATCAACTATAATAAGGCATTGGGACAACGTAACACAACGCTAAAATACTTTGCTTCCAATAGGACCTTTGATGCTTCACTTCTTGAGTTGTATGACGATATCTTGGTGAAGGAAGGCGCTGAAATCTATTTAAAGAGAAAGGAATTTACTCAAGAGCTTCAGCCCATTCTTCAACGCTATTATGAAGTGCTCAGCGGAGGTAAAGAAGAAGTATCTATTACCTATAAAAGTACTTTACATGATTTGGGAATGCGAGAGTTACTTGCCTCTAGGTTGGATAAGGATAAAGTCTTACAATACACTTCTGTAGGTACTCATCGGGATGATTTGGTTTTTGAATTAGGAGGTTATCCCATCAAAAGAGTGGGTTCTCAGGGACAACAAAAGAGTTTTTTAATAGCGCTAAAGTTGGCTCAATTTGAAATAGGGCGCAAGCATTTAGGAATGGCTCCGCTGCTCCTATTAGATGATATTTTTGATAAATTAGATGAAGGTAGAGTAGCTAACCTCCTTCAATTGGTGAATACGGAAGATTTCGGCCAAATTTTTATCACGGACACGCATTCTGAGCGTATGCAACAATTAAGTGATGCGTTACGGCTGCAGCACACAACCTTTGAAATTACAGACGATGGCTCAATTCAAACGCTCTAACGAGCAAAATATGGGTGAAGCTTTGAGTCAATGGCTTGATCGATACAGACTCAGACAAGGAACCGACAATAGCAGAGTTCTACAGGCTTGGGATGAAATTATGGGACCTTCGGTAGCTCGTCAAACGTCACGTAAGAAAGTTGAAAATCGAATATTAGTAATTCAATTGGATAGCGCTGTTGTTCGCAAGGAATTGCTCATGATGAAGGGAAAGATTATTTCATCAATAAACGAACATGTTGGGCACGATGCTATAAAAGATGTTCAAATCTTTTAGTCTTTCAATAAATCGGGACGCCTGCTTTTTGTCCTTTCGTAGGCCTGTTCCTCGCGCCAAATTTCTATCGCCTTTGTATTGCCACTTGTAAGTATTTCTGGCACTTTATGTCCTCTAAACTCTTCTGGTCGTGTGTATACCGGTGGGGCTAGTAGGTTGTCTTGAAAACTATCCGTTAATGCCGAGGTCTCGTCATTTAGTACGCCTGGAATTAATCTAATAATAGAGTCGCTAATAGCCGCAGCAGCTAATTCTCCGCCACTTAAAACAAAATCACCAATACTAAATTCATGGGTAATCCAGTGATCTCTTACACGTTGGTCTATACCTTTGTAATGACCACAAATAATCATAATAGCTTTAAACATGCTCAAATGATTGGCATCACCTTGATTGTAATGCTTACCGTCTGGTGTCATGTATAGAATAGCATCATATTCACGGTCTTTTTGTAAATCTTCAATACAGTCCACCAAAGGACCGCACTGCATGACCATACCCGCACCACCACCGTATTGGTAATCATCAACTTGTTGGTGTTTACCTGTACCGTAATTGCGCAATTGATGTATGTGCACCTCTGCGAGTCCTTTATCAGTGGCACGCTTTAGTATGCTGTGGGAAAATGGCCCTTCTAGCAATTCAGGAAGTACAGTAATAATATCAATGCGCATCATTACTTCTTCAAGCCTATTTCTATGAGTCGTTGTTCTAAATAATTTCCGGCGGTGATATCCTCAAATGCTTTAGGGCGATCATTTGAAATACAATTGCTTAGAGCATTTAAAGGCATTTTACCTACCGGATGTAAAAAGAATGGAATTGAATACCTTGACGTACCCCATTTCTCACGAGGTGGGTTCACTACTCGGTGTGTGGTGGATTTCATAACGCCGTTGGTCAAACGCTGGAGCATGTCGCCCACATTAACTACAAGTGAGCCTGGAATTGCTGTTATGCCAATCCATTCATTATTCTTGTTGAGTACTTCAAGCCCTTCAGCGCTTGCGCCCATCAACAGCGTGATTAGGTTAATGTCTTCATGTTGACCTGCACGAACGCTATTACCTGGGTCTATTGTGATTGGGGGATAGTGTATAGCCCTCAAAATGGAATTTCCTCCTTGAACCCAAGATTCAAAATAATTGATATCTAATTCTAAATAGACGGCAATAGCTTTTAGTAATTCTCTGCCAATACCTTCTAGCTGTTGATATGCCAATTTAAAAGAAGGAGCGAATTCAGGTAATTCGTCTACACTGACGTTTTTATGGTATTCAGGACCTTCATAAGCAGGGTTTGGTTGTCCTACCTGCCAGAATTCTTTGAGGTCTGCAGCTTCATTCCCTTTTGCATGTTCTTTACCAAAGGAAGTATAGCCGCGTTGACCTGCGAGTCCTTCAATTTCGTATGCAGCTTTAATGGATTTCTCTAATCCGAAGAACTCAGATGCTTTGTCATACAATTCATCTTGAACCTCTTCACCAAATCCGTGGTTGCGGATAGTTATAAAACCGATATCTGTATAGGCGGCGCCCAGTTCTTTCACGAACTCAGCTTTTTCATTTTCAGTCCCTTGAGACCATTTTGCGAAATTTAAATTTGGAATCGAAGCCATATTTAAAATTTTAGGTTCTGTATAACAAAAATAACTCCCTTTTTTAAGCTATTTTCATTCGCTAGACCCAACAAGCAGAAGTTATGAACGATGCCCACTCCAGGCAATTACTAGAGGACTTTATTCTTACAAGAGCAATAGAAGAGAAAATGCTCATCTATTTGCGACAAGGAAAGATTTCTAAATGGTTTGCATCCTACGGCCAAGAAGCCTTATCCGTAGCAGCTACACATGCATTGACAAAGGATGAATACATCTGCACCATGCATAGAAATTTAGGAGCGTTTGTTTCAAGAGAAGTCCCTTTAAAAAGACTGTTTGCTCAGTTTCAAGGAAAGGGCGAAGGATTTACAAAAGGCCGCGACCGTAGTTTTCACTTTGGTTCCATGGAACATCATTTGGTAGGAATGATCTCTCATTTAGGTGCTCAATTGGGACTCGCTTGCGGATTAGCCTTGAGAGAAAAACTACAAAACACAGGCAAATGTGTTCTTGCATTTACTGGCGATGGAGCCACCTCTCAAGGTGATTTTCATGAAGCCCTTAACGTTGCAGCTGTTTGGGATTTACCAGTGGTTTTTGTTGTAGAACGAAATTATTGGGGACTCAGTACACCAGAGCACCAACAGTTTGTTTTTGATTCCTTTAAACAAAAGGGGCCTGCTTATGGCATGAAAACAATGAGTTTTAATGCTAACGATATGTTGGAAGCTTCTGCCAAGTTCAGCAAAGCTGCGGATTATGCGCGTAAAAAAGGTAAGCCTATATTGGTTGAAGCAAATACGTTTAGGTTGAGAGGTCACGAGGAAGCTAGCGGGACTAAATATTACCCAGAAGGAATGATTGCAGAGCATGCAAAAAAAGAGCCTATGGCATTACTGCGAGCTAATACGGAGCCTTGGGGAATAACGGAAACCTGGATTGATGAGAAACTAGAGGAATCAAAAAAGCTCGTAGATGACGCGTTTCATGACGCGTTGGCATTACCTGATTTGGTTTATAGTCGAGAAGAAAGTATAGGTGATCTTTATGCACAGGCTAAACCCACTCAAAACAATAAAGGTGATAGCGAAGAACGTCGATTTATTGATGCAATACATGACGCCATTGATATGGCTATGATCAAGTGGCCAGAGCTCGTTTTAATGGGACAAGACATTGCAGATTACGGTGGCGTTTTTAAGGCGACTGAAAATATGCTTGAGAAATACGGGGAGGGAAGAGTACGAAACACACCGTTATGTGAAAGTGCTATTGTAGGTTCCGCGATGGGTTATGCCATTTCTGGCGGAAAGTCTATGATGGAAATGCAGTTTGCAGATTTTGTGAGCACCGGATTCAATCAGATTGTAAATAACCTAGCAAAATTGCATTGGCGCTGGGGGCAATCTGTAGATGTCGTCATACGCATGCCCACAGGCGCTGGGGTGGCTGCCGGACCTTTTCATAGTCAAAGTACAGAGGCCTGGTTTACTCATGTACCTGGTCTCAAGGTGGTATATCCTGCATTTCCTGCGGAAGCTAAGGCACTTTTACTATCGAGTTTTAATGATCCAAACCCCGTAATGTTCTACGAACATAAAGCCCTTTACAGAACGGTTAAAGAACAAGTTCCAACGGGCGAATATTTTATAGAACTAGGAAAAGCCAAGGTTCAGCAGGAAGGTAGTGACCTTACCATTGTAACTTATGGGTTGGGTGTTCATTGGGCACTAGAATTGGCGGAAAAGTCTTCCTATGCTATTGAAGTTATTAATCTTAGAACTTTGGTTCCCTTGGATTTTGAATCGATAAGGAATAGTATCGCAAAGACTTCTTTAGTGGTGGTATTACAAGAGGACATCGCTGTAGGTGGATACGGAGAACACATTGCATCAAGAATAGCGCGTGATTGTTTTGAGTTATTAGATGCTCCAGTTGAATTGGTCAGTTCTGATCCTACACCAGTTCCTTTTTCAGCAGTCTTAGAAGAAGGGTTTTTAGCTAAATCAAAGCTTGAAGAAACGGTAGAGAAAATCTTGAATTATTAAATCTAACAGACCGCCAAATAAAAAGCCCCGAGCGCGCAGCGCTCGGGGCTTTATTATTCGAATTAACTATAGAATTACTCTACAATAAATTTTTTGGTGCTCTTATGTCCTGCAGAAGCAACTGTGTAGAAATATACGCCTGGAGCAAATCCTGCTGCGTTAATTTCTTCAATGTGACGACCAGCATCTAGACGTCCCAAGTTGCGCATTTCAATAGTACGACCTGTAATATCCATGATACTCAATGTGAAAGAAGCCGCCTCAACACTTTCTATAGCCACTTTAGTCAAACCGCTAGTTGGGTTCGGGTAATTCTGGCTAACCGAGAAGTTTTGCGTTTCCATTTCTGCAATACCAATATTATCAGGGTAAGGCATTCCTAAGTAATAGAAATCAATAGGATTCAAGACTGAGAACGTTCCGAAATCTGCAATTGGTGCATAGGTCATATGCAATTGGTGAGAACCGTCGCCATTATCAAAAGCATAATCAGCAACATTACCCCAAGTTGCATCACCAAATGTTCCCATTACAGTTACTTCTCCTTCTAAGGAGTCTCCATAAACATTGTAACCGCGACATCTCCAATCTGGGAAGTTGTTGTCTGTTCCTGAAACAAAAGAGGTATCACTTTCAAACCATGAGAAGAACAACTTCGAACGGTCCGTGCTCATAGAAATATGAGGACGTGTAGCTTCAGTTACTGGGCCGTTGGTTGGGTCAAATTCATAATCCCAAGTCGATACTTGACTTACCACATTACAAACCCAGGTAATTCCTTGATCCATGGAGTAGATGTCTACTAGTAGATTCACACCCGGGTAGTAGACAAAATCACCTGCCATAGTACCGCCTGTAGGCGTAGTTTCAACGCCAGGGAATACGTGTACAAACAAGTGAACATTACCATTCGCATCAATAGTCATGTCATGACCACGAGTAGATGAAGTAAGGTTGCCAATGTACCAACCGCCTGTAATGTTTTCAAAGATGGTAATCAAGCTATCTCCCGAACGCTGATCAACAAGGTTGTTCAAGTTTGGTCCAAA
>JAYOSU010000065.1:0-8746 GCA_038139395.1 Cryomorphaceae bacterium | reverse complement strand
TGCTGCTGAAGAAGCACCTGCTGAGGCTGCTGCGGAAGAAGCACCTGCTGAGGCTACAGAAAAAACTGAAGAGTAATTGTGTTAAAGGAGCAGTGCTTTTTACTTGGTAAAATCACAAAACTCCATGGTTATAAAGGGTCAATGGTATTGTTCATAGACTCTTCTACTCCTCAATACTTTAAAAATTTGGAATCAGTTTTCTTGGAAATTAACCAAGAGCTGATTCCATTTTTTTTTAGTGAACGCGGCAAGCTCAATGGGAAAAAACTCATTGTTAAACTAGAAGATGTAACTCCAGAACATGCAGCAAGTTTAGTTGGTTGTCAAGCCTATCTACCTAAAGAAATGCTTCCTTCAGTAACAGAAGGATTTTATGATAAAGCAATCATAGGCTTTAATGTAATTTCAAACAGCAGTAGTAT
Source organism: Cryomorphaceae bacterium (assembly GCA_038139395.1). Classification (GTDB taxonomy): domain Bacteria; phylum Bacteroidota; class Bacteroidia; order Flavobacteriales; family Schleiferiaceae; genus UBA10364. The sequence goes on along the minus strand of JAYOSU010000065.1, from coordinate 8,324 downwards.
TGGGAGTATTATAGATGTGATTGAAAACACGGCTCAAAATTTATTCGTAATTGAGGGCGAAAAAGAATTTCTTGTCCCAGCCGTGGAGGCTTTTATCAAAGAAATTGACCATCATAATAAAATAGTTTATCTTGAATTGCCCGAAGGTCTTTTAGATCTTTAATCACAGATGAACGAACAGAAACCATACGATCCTAGATTCCTCCATTTGATTTTCAGCGCACTTTTGATGATTCAGCTTGTGCTGACCTCTGTTGTTTTATATGTAGGAAGCGAATCTGCTAAAATTCTACTCCTGCCTTTTGAAGGAAACACCTATGCTATTCCAGGAATAGCATTCGTATTAGTGCTGTTAGGCAGGTACGTCTGGAACAATGGCATGAAGGAAATCAACGGTTCTGACAACCTTTTAGAGAAACTTGAACTTCTCACGAAAATCCATATCTGGAGATGGGTATTGGTTCAACTCGGAACTCTAATTCTTTTAACCTATACCCTTATTGATTCTAACTTTTATTATTTCATTTTTGCCTTGGTTAATATCGTGTATTTCTTCACCTTGCGACCTAAGATTTTTGGACTGATTGGTGAAACATGAAATTCGTAGGACCCTTTCAAATGAAGCAATTTACCGTAGAGCATGATCTTTGTGCTATGCGCGTTAATACAGATGGATGTCTCTTAGGAGCATTGGCTGGAGAAGATGAAGAATTCAAAAAGGTTCAACATATTCTTGATATAGGAACCGGAAGCGGCGTCATTGCTTTACAAATGGCACAGCGATTTGAAGAAGCCTTTATTGATGCCGTAGAAATACATGGTCCTAGTGCCAAACAAGCTGCCAAAAATTTTATATCAAGTCCTTGGTCCAATAGAATGATCTGTTATCATGAACCTTTGCAAGAATTTGAATCAGGTAGCGGTTACGATATAATCATTTCAAATCCACCCTATTTTGAAAATGGTCCAACAAAATCTGATAATGGTGTTGCAAATGCACGACATGCGCTAACTCTTGACTTTAACTCGCTCATTGAGCACACGTCAAGATTACTTAAAGATTCTGGTAGTTTTTGGTGTATCCTGCCTGCCGAACGCGCTGAAAATATGATTGAGTCCGCTCTAGAAGAGAATTTACATCCATCGCAGATTTATTACATAAAGCCTAAAAAGAATCGCGAAGCTAATCGGTTAATACTCAAATTCACCAAGGAAAAAAAAGAAGAAACAGATAAAAAAGAGCTTGTACTTTACGATTCTCCACAGCAATATTCTCATGCAGCTAAAGGAATACTCGCCCCATTCTACAAGAGTCTTTAATAACCCGCGTATTCTACGTTCTTTTCAGAGAACTTTACATTAAATTTTTGTGCTAATTCTCCTAAAATGGGGTCATACCAATCCTTAGTTAAAGGACGCAATACACCCTTTGGCATTCCGCCCTCAATAACCAATCTTGCAGCAATACCTAAAGGCAAACCAACTGTGCCAGCCATGGCAGTGTTATCAGCATTGGTTCCCTCCACTCCCATGGAACTTTCTATCATCATCATCTGACCTTCTTGCTGCCAACCTATCTTGTGAAACATCACAATCAAATCCTTATCATCAGGTTGCATGGTCCACACTTTTCTTAGGATGTATTCCAAACATTGTGCAGGTGTGGCTTCATCAAATTCAAAGGTTTCATTAGAGAACAATCCGGCCCATTTAAGCTTATTGAAAATTTCTGAATCTTGAGGAATATTGAGATAGTGTTTAATTTTAAGTTCAACGCTATCGTGTGGATTGTAGGCCAAAAACAGATTGGTATAGTCCCTAAAAGACATTTGACTTAGCCCAGTAATTACATAGGAATCGTCCGTCATGCCAAGTTTTACAAAACTATCCCAAGCTCTAGCGTACCCTGGCCTCCTCAATGTTCCACGATACAGTGTATCCACATCGTTTAATCCGTAGGCATCTCTATACTTTAAGGAATCTCTGTTAGCCAAGCCTTCAAATCGGCCATAACCTTCCACGTCAATAAATTCCGTTCTACGAAACACCATATGTGGGGGTATGTACTTGTACTTTCCTTCTTGTATAAATTTAACAGCTCCCCCTTGACCGGCCAGAACAACATTTCTCGGATTCCATGTGAACTTATACCGCCAGGGATTTGAACCTTCAGATGATGGACTCAAAAGTCCGCCAGTAAAACTTTCAAAGAGTTTAATAGTACCGCCTTTATCTCTAATGCTGTTTAATAGCTGCATAGCACTCATGTGATCTATACCAGGATCTAAACCGCATTCACTTAAAAACACCAAGCCCTCCATTTTAACCTGGTCATGCAGGTCCTCCATTTCAGGAGTCAGATAAGACGCTGTAAGTAAATGACTGCTGTATTTTAAACAAGCTTTAGCAATTGACAAGTGCATATGAGCCGGTACCATACTAATTGTTACATCTGCCTGACGTACTTCACTTTCAAGGGCATCTATTTGCCTTATATCCAAAGCACCAAAAGAACAATTTGAGACCGGCTCTCCCACTCTAGAAGCAGCCAGACGAACGTCTTGATCGACGACCCGTAATGAGATATCATGTGTATTAATCAAATTTTTTAAATAAGGTACCAAGCTTTGCGTACTGAGCCCGGCTCCTATGAGTAATACTGAAGTCATAATGAATGGATTTAGCTCTAAATTACCATAGGAGAACTGTGTTTCAAATAAAACAGGTAACTAACTTTACGTTAATTATAAAACATCTATTAACATGATGCTTTACTTAACTTCCTCGTATGAATAAACTAATCGCATTTCTAGGTGCATCAGCGGTAGGATTAGGAGCATTAGGCGCCCATACTCTAGCAGGTTACTTGGACCAGAGCAGCCTAGAATCATTTAAAACGGCTGTTTTTTATCACATTCTGCATACTATTGCTTTATTGGCCCTACGAAATTATCCGTACCGTCCATTAACCGTTTGGCTATGGTCTATAGGTATTCTTCTTTTTTCCGGAAGTATATATCTACTTGTTATGGATTCACTTATAGGCTTGAACTTCAATTTTTTGGGACCAATTACTCCTCTAGGAGGACTCTTTTTTATAGCAGGTTGGTTGAGTTTGATAGCTCCCTCTGTGAATAAGTGAATTTGAATTAAAGGATAAATTATCATTCAGAAGCCTATTTATATCGTTTAGTGCGTAACTTTGTTCAACCTATTACAACTAAGAACCACTAATTCATGACTTCTAAGAACCACCTAGAAGCCTTAAGCTCATTGGGCATTAAGGCAAAAGAAGTATTTAGTAATCTTCATGCCGATCTCCTAGAGAAACATAGCTTGGATAAGAATATGGCCATTCGCACCGCACATGGAGCGATTGCCATTAATACAGGTAAATTCACCGGGCGAAGCCCAGAAGACAGATTCATTGTTAAAGATGATCTCACTGAAAATTCAGTTTGGTGGGGACCAATAAATAAACCTTTTTCTTCTGAAAAATTTCAATCGCTCAAATCCAGGGTTTGTGCTTATTTAAATGATAAAGATGTTTATGTAAGAGACGCTTATGCCGGCTCGCACCCTTCCTACAAATTGTCTATTAGAGTAATTAATGAATTTCCTTGGTCAAACCAGTTTGCCGGGAACATGTTCATACAACCCGCAGACAACGAATTAGCAGACTTTGATGCTGAATGGACCGTCATTAATGCTCCAGGCTTTGAAGCCGATCCAAATTTAGATGGCACTAGACAGGGTAATTTTGCAATCCTAGATTTTTCCGACAAGTGTATTATTATTGGAGGTACAGGCTACACAGGAGAAATAAAGAAAGGGATTTTTTCTGCGCTGAACTTTATTCTGCCCTATCAAAAGAATGTTTTAAGTATGCATTGTTCAGCGAATGTTGGAGATGACGGGGACACCTCCATATTTTTTGGCTTATCTGGTACTGGAAAAACTACTTTAAGCGCAGATCCAGAACGCAAACTCATTGGGGACGATGAACACGGATGGTGCGCAGATAATACCATTTTCAATTTTGAAGGTGGTTGTTATGCTAAAGTCATTGATTTAAGCAGCGATAAAGAACCTGATATTTTCAATGCTATTAAGCCTCACGCCATACTTGAGAATGTAATTCTCAATAGTAATGGTAGTGTCAAGTTTGAAGATGCTACCATCACACAGAATACGCGTGTAAGCTATCCTATTGAGCATATTTCGAATATTCAGCCTGGTTCTTTGGCCAATAACCCAAAAAACATTTTTTTCCTCACTGCCGACGCTTACGGCACCTTGCCTCCCATCTCAAAATTAACCCCTAATCAAGCAGCTTATCATTTTATAAGCGGGTACACGGCCAAAGTAGCAGGTACAGAAGAGGGAGTTACAGAACCAAAAGCAGTTTTTTCTGCTTGTTTTGGAGCACCTTTTATGCCCCTTCACCCCACCTACTATGCAAATATGCTCGCAACAAAAATGAAAGAGGCGAACGTAAACGTGTGGTTAATCAATACAGGATGGACCGGAGGTCCTTATGGAGTTGGAAGCCGGATGTCTTTGAAATACACAAGAAGAATGATTAAGGCCGCCATGAATGGTGAACTTGATAGTGCCACTTATAAGGAACATGAAGTATTTGGATTGCACATGCCTACATCATGCCCTGAAGTTCCTGCTCATTTATTAGACCCTAAGTCCACTTGGACGGATTCGAAATCTTATGATGCTATGGCAAACGAATTGGCTATGAAATTCACGAATAACTTTAAACAATTCGAGAATGAAGCCACAAAAGAAATACTTGAGGCAGCGCCTCGAGTATTGATTGGAGTTAAGTAATACTCCAAGTGTTAGATGTGTCTGTATGGGCGGCCCTATGGGGCCGCCCATACTTGTTCATAATGGTTAATAACTCGGCGTGTAAATCATTTTAAACTAATGAGTCATGAGCTATTATTCAATAATTTAAAAGCAATACTAAATCTTAGTACATGCCCAAACAATCTAAAAAAGCCAGTACCAAAATTTTTGTGCTGGACACCTCGGTCATTCTCTACGACCACAATGCAATTTTTTGTTTTGAAGAACATGATGTGGTATTACCAATTTCCGTTTTAGAAGAGTTAGATGAGTTTAAAAAAGGACACGATTCCAAAAATTACGAAGCGAGAGAATTCATCAGAACTTTAGACCGAATAACGAGCAACAAAGATTTTACCAATTGGATTCCTTTGAACGGCTCAACTCACGGTAACCTACGCGTTATCATGGACACCACCCACAAGGGAATAGATGCAGAAAAAGTGTTAGGTCGAAAAATGGATCATCGCATCATTAATGCTGCTTTAAATATTCAAGATTTAGAACCGGAAAGAAGCACTACTCTTGTTACCAAAGACATCAATCTCAGGCTAAAAGCCAAAGCCTTACACTTAAATAGTGAAGACTATTTAACAGGAAAGATCAAGGATATGGATGCGCTCTTTAAAGGCAAATCCATTGTAGAAAACTTCAACGCAGAGACGCTAACTAAACTATACGCACAAAAATCTTTAGATATTGATGAGGTGGTTGCAGAGAACCCCACATTCCAACCATTCCCCAACAGCTATTACGTTTTAAAGTCTGATAATTCTAGTGGACTAGCGTACTTTAATGCAATAGACAAATCTTTAGATCATGTAGAAAAACGATCTGTGTACGGTATTAAGCCAAGGAATGCAGAACAGGCTTTTGCTATTCATGCTATTTTAAACCCTAATGTCAAATTAGTTTCACTTACCGGTGTTGCTGGAACGGGAAAAACTCTTATTGCGCTTGCCGCCTCCCTAGAACAACGCAGAGATTTTAAACAAGTATATCTCGCAAGACCTATTGTCCCGCTCTCAAATAAAGACTTAGGATACCTCCCCGGAGATGCGAAAGAGAAAATCAACCCATACATGCAACCTTTATGGGATAATTTGAAATTGATTAAGAACACTTTTAGCGACCGTGATAAGGAGTATAAGCAACTTGAAGAAATGGTTGAAAAGGAAAAAATTGTTATTACACCATTAGCTTATATCCGGGGACGATCTCTAGCCAATATCATTTTCATTGTTGACGAGAGCCAAAATTTAACACCCCATGAGGTTAAAACAATAATCACTCGGGCTGGAGACGGCGCTAAGTTCATATTTACCGGAGATGTTGGACAAATAGACACTCCTTATTTGGATGAACAATCAAATGGATTGAGTTATTTAGTGGACAAAGCTAAAGGACAAGAAATCTATGCGCATATCACCTTGGAAAAAGGAGAGCGCAGTGAATTGGCTAACCTTGCAAATGAATTGCTTTAATTTAATCTCATTTATATGATCACGTTATATACAGCAGTAACACTAGACGGATATATCGCCACAAAGGAAGGCAGTGTAGATTTTTTAGAAAATCCAAGATATCGACTTCCAGATGAGGATTACGGATACAATGGATTCTTCGAGGGCATTGATGTGGTGGTTATGGGTTACAATACCTATAAACAAATCATAAATTTTGAAGGTGAATATCCCTACGGTTCCAAAGAATCCATTGTACTGAGTAAAGAGCAGGAGGTTGACCTTAGTAATAATGAGATTAAGATAACTACAGAACCCGATAAAACCGTGGTTGAACGTCTTAAAAAGGAAAACAAAAATGTTTGGATTATTGGAGGCGGTGCTACCAACGCACGAATCCACGAAACAAAACTAATAGATCGTATGATTTTAACCTATTTACCCATTACGCTCGGCGCAGGTGTACCTTTATTCAGAGAAAACAAGTCTAGTATAGAATGGAAAAATATCGGAACACAGACTTTTTCTAATGGACTGATTCAGATAACTTTAGAGAGAAGATAATCAACCTTAACTTCAAGCTCATCTACCCTTCCATTGTTCTCAATAATTAAGTGAGAATGTTTTTCCCTTAACTGTTCAGGATACTGAGTTGAAATGATTTCTTTTATCCTTGATTCGCTTATTCCTGGACTTCTTTTTTTGACTCTTTCTATTCGTATACTTTCATCGGCAATTACACTTACAATGAAATGACAATTCTTGTCTTTTGTTTCAAGGACCAGAGCACTCTCTTTAAAGACTACTTCTTCACCTCTTTCATTGCACCAGTGGCGAAAATCCTCCTTAACTAAAGGATGCACCAAAGATTCCAACTCCACCTTTAAATCCTTTTGCTTATAAATACAATCGGCAATAAAGGAGCTATTCAAAGTACCGTTTTCATAGGCTGATTCACCAAACAGATCAGTAATTGACTGAACTAAATTGTGTTGTGAGTTCATTAAAAGCTTTGCGCGTTGGTCACTGTAATAGACTGAATAACCCCTTGATTCTATCAATTGGCAAAGCGTACTCTTTCCAGAACCAATACCTCCTGTGATGCAAATTACCTTTGATGTTTTCATTCCAATCGTTCTATAGAATTTGGCTGAACAGAAAGTAATGAAATTTTATCCTTTAGGATTTCCGTTTCGATTTTTATTGATGTTGGGCTTTCGATTGTTGTAAAAAGCACCAATTCTTCCAAGGTCACATTGGTAAGGTATTGGCTTGGTCCTGCAATCCAAATCTCTATATCATGCATTTTCTGATCGACTACAATTGATTTGGTAAATCGTTTCTCAACCCAAAGTGCTGTGGCTCCTATAACTTCCACTTTCGTGTAGTCTATGGAACTCACTTTGTTATCTATACCGTACAACGGTAAGTTAAGTGAATGTCCCCCTTTCCAAGTGAATTCCGGTAGCTCTACCCATAGTTCTGCCTTGGCTATATGATCTAAAGCGCCTGCAACCTCTATACTATCTGGCTTGCATCTTAGCTCCTCTATCCATTTATACCCTCTAGGTAGTTTGATATTTGTCCTTGATTGAATGGCTACTGCAATTTTTTTCCGCGCTAAATGCTCGCATGGGAATACAATTTTGGGATATTTCACATCAAAACTAAAGGTGCCTCTAAACGCTGTGTTTAATTTGGACAGTACGTTTGACGATTGCACTTCCAATTGCCCTTGTTCTATTTGAGCGAAATCTATTTCCTTTAAATTCACATGATACTCCTTCAACTGATTAAATCGGAGTGAATTAATACCGGAGGCGCTTACCTCAATTTCAAAAGGGATTATGGAGTCTTTTAAGTAATACTCATTAACACGTGAAGAAGGCGAAACTGCATACATGGTCATTGACTCGGTCCGTTCTGTCTTACCAATAGTCAATAACAACCAGATAATGCTCGAAAGCAAAATGAATAAAAGAAATTCTTTATGTATCA
>JAYOSU010000064.1:2836-9081 GCA_038139395.1 Cryomorphaceae bacterium | reverse complement strand
ACGAGTTCTTTTTGCTCGTCATTGAAATACCCTTGTTGGATATTATTATCTACTGTGATTTCAAGGGTGTTTTTATCAATAATTTTTGGTAACTGCGCTTGAAGCATACTGCGAATAGCTGTCTTAATATGACGCTGATTAGAGTATTCTTCTAAGGCGGTTTTTAATTCATGTTCTGTAAAAACGCTCTGAGGACCTACTTCCTTTTTAGAATGATTGTTTTCCTTTTCTATAAAAGGTTCGGCTGGTGCATTCTCTTGCCGTTCCAAATCCTTCATAACGGAGGAGATGGATAAACTACTGTTTTTCTTGCCGGATTTTCTCTTTCTTCTGCTTTCAGTTGGTAGGTCGAATGCCACGGAGGGGCTAGCTTCTGGTGGAGGCGCAACAATAGGTGCCTCTGGTAATTCCTTGTCTTTTGGTAAATCGGCATCACTCACGGCAATGTCCTGGTGTGCTTGAGTTGATTTGCCGCTTTCTGTGGTTTGTGAAGGTAACTTAGGCTCAACTAGAGTAGCTTTCTCTGTGGCTTGCTCCCTTTTTGGCAGTGCGTCTGGCAGAAACTGATTGGTACCTTTGTCCGAATTATCTAGGCCGGGTTGCGACTTTTTTTTTTCTTGAGAGATGAATTCGACTAATTTCAATAATCCTAATTCTACTAAAATCCGTGGCTGACTCGATGCCTTGTACTGACCGTCTAATTCATTAAATACTTTTAGTCCGTGTAATAAAAACCGCGTAGAGGTAGCACTGCTTTGATCTAAATAGCGCTGTTTAATTGAAGGACCAACCTCAAGAAGTTCAACTGTCTTGGGTTCTCGAGCAACAAGGAGATCTCTAAAGTGTTTGGCCATGCCTACCACGAATTCATGGCCATTGAATCCTTTCTCTAAAACTTCATTGTACAACAAGAGCAGGTCCGGGTAATTGACCGCCTGAGCTAAATCAATTGACTTGAAGTAGAAATTGTAATCGAGGATATCTAATACCTCTACCACTTGGTTGTAGGTAAGCTCGTTTCCGGTGAAACTAACCATACGATCAAATAAGCTCAACGCGTCGCGCAGGGCACCGTCTGCTTTTTCTGCAATCATATGAAGTGCCTCGGGTTCTGCTTCAATACCTTCTTTATCCGCAATAAACGCCAAATGGCTGGCAATATCATCTATGGTGATTCGCTTAAAATCAAAAATCTGACAACGTGAAAGAATGGTCGGAATAATTTTATGCTTCTCTGTAGTTGCAAGAATAAAAATAGCATGAGCAGGAGGTTCTTCTAACGTTTTCAAAAACGCATTGAATGCTTGTTGCGAAAGCATATGAACCTCATCAATGATATAGACTTTAAACTTCCCGGTTTGAGGAGCGAATCGGACTTGATCAATAAGACGACGTATATCGTCCACAGAGTTGTTCGATGCAGCATCTAATTCGAAAATGTTTAAGGCTAATTCTTCTTCATTCAAGCCCATATCTGCATTGATTACATGGGCAAGTATGCGAGCACATGTAGTTTTTCCTACACCTCGTGGTCCACAAAAAAGCAAAGCTTGAGCCAAGTGATTACTTTCAACACTTTTAAGTAATGTTTCCGTAATATGGCTTTGTCCTACAACGGACTCAAAAGCCTTTGGTCTGTATTTCCTTGCCGATACAATGAACTGCTCCATAAGACAAATATAAGCGACCTTTACGCCCGTCAAATACCCAAGTAGAAAAAGGCTGTAAACACGTTGCTAACATTAGTTGGTTCAAACCAAAAAGTCTTGTACATTTGCACTCCTTAATTTTTAAGACTAATTAATTATGAATCAGTACGAAACCGTTTTCATTTTGAATCCCGTTTTATCTGAAGATCAGGTAAAGGAAGCGGTAGATAAGTACGTGTCATTTTTGAAAGAGAAAGGCGCGAGCATTATCAGCAAAGAAAATTGGGGCCTCAAAAAGATGGCTTACCCAATTCAAAAGAAAAAAAGTGGCTTTTACCACTTTGTAGAATTCACCGCCCCTGGAGAGGCTATTTCTCCTTTGGAAGTTGAATTTAAGCGTGACGAGCGTATTATGCGCTTTTTGACAGTAAAAATGGATAAATATGGTGTTGAGTACGCTGCAAAGCGTCGTGCCAGAGTAAACGCTTAAACAGAAAGGAATTATGGCAACTAGAGGAAAAGACAACGTTCGTTACCTACAACCGATTAATGTTGAGAGCGGTAACCAAAAGAAATACTGTCGCTTTAAAAAGTCCGGTATTAAATACATCGATTACAAAGACCCAGATTACCTGTTGCGTTTTGTGAACCCACAGGGTAAAATCTTACCGCGTCGTTTGACGGGAACTTCATTGAAGTATCAAAGAAAATTATCTACAGCTATCAAGCGTGCTCGACACATTGCATTGATGCCTTACGTAGCTGATAACCTTAAATAATTCAGTACCATGGAAATCATTCTAAAGAAAGACGTAGAAAACTTAGGTTTTACTGATGACGTGGTAACTGTAAAAGACGGTTACGGACGGAACTTTCTAATCCCACAGGGGTTCGGAGTTTTGGCAACAGAGAGTGCAAAGAAAGTTTTAGCTGAAAATCTACGCCAGCGCGCGCACAAAGAAGCTCAAGCAATTACTGATGCTCAAGCTATGGCTGAAAAATTAGCAGGTGTAGAATTAAAAATGACTGCGAAAGTTGGAACAGGTAACAAATTATTTGGAGCCATCACTAACCAAAACGTAGCAGATGAGTTATCAAAATCAGGTGTTACACTTGAAAAGAAGTTCATCCAAATAGTGGGCGGTTCTATCAAGGCCTTAGGTCGTTATACCGCTGCAGTTCGTCTACACCGTGAAGTAGTCGTAAACTTTGAATTTGAAGTTGTAGCAGAAGCATAATCAACTTTCTAAGAAAAAATCACGAATGCTCAAAAAGCCACCCTGCATAGGGTGGCTTTTTTATGTATCTGATATGGGTCACAGCAATTGCCATGATTTCATTCATAGCGAAGTGCCTCCACGGGATCTAAGTCTGCTGCTTTATTCGCAGGATACCATCCTGCGGCCACACCAACGAATACGGAAATAATAAAAGCTACTATTATCCACAGCCAGGGTATAAAGAAAAACCCTCCAATTTGATTGGCAACAACATTGCCAATAGCAATTCCAAAAAGGATTCCTGTCCATCCGCCTAATTGAGTGATCATAACGGCTTCTGTAAGAAATTGAGAGCTAATAGCACGCTTAGTAGCACCTATGGCTTTGCGAGTTCCAATCTCTCTTGTGCGCTCAGTAACACTAACTAACATAATGTTCATTAGCGCAATGGATGCTCCCAATAATGTAATAGAGCCAATAATGAACGCACCAGAGGTGACCATATTTAGATTTTCAATGAGGCTCTTGGCTACGCTGTCACTTCTTGTAATGCTAAAATTATCACGCTCTTTTGGAACTAACTTTCTTACGCTTCGCATCAATGCCATACATTGCCCTTGAACTGCATCTAGCGTTTCAGCACTTGGGGCATTCACACTTAAGGTATAGTTGGGATTGGTTCCGGAAAAATTTGCCCTCGCATAATTTAAAGTGACCCAGGCACCTCGATCGCCAGAAAATAAACCTGAAGAACCTTTTTCTTGAAGTACGCCAATTACCAAATACGGTTTTCCTTGTATTCGTATGGTTTGACCAGAGGCAGGTGCGTCTCCAAATAAATCGGTCTTGGTTTCACTTCCTAGAATGGTATAATTGCGTCCTGCGTATACATCATCTGCCGTAAAGTTCCTTCCCTCTGCTAGTTCAAAACCTCCCGTATACATGTAGTTTTCATCCGTAGCGGTGATTGAAGTGTTGGGGTTTGTACTGGTGTTTTTGTAGGAAAGTTTGGCAATTCCAGATGCTCGGTAAGTGAGTGATGTCTTTGAGCCCGGATAATCCATACGCTCCTTGAAACGTAACGCTTCACGAAAAGAAATTTTTGGATTTTGGCGGTAATCGGCGTTCCCTACAAAGAAACCGCCTTGCGAGTTTCTTATGGTCAAGGTGTTTGCACCAAGAGAAGTGAAGTTACTTTCTAAGCTCTGCTTGAGCGCGTCTGTGGCACTCAATATGCCTACCAAAGCCATGATTCCAAAAGAAATTATTAAAGAAGTCAAAATGGTTCTAAGCGGAGAAGCTCTAATGGCGGACCATGCTAGGGAGGTAGTTTCGGTAAAATTCTTTAAACGCATAGGTAGGGTCTTTGAGCTTAAGCCAAATTTAGCAATTACTTTTACGCCGTGACTGTGAATCTTAAACATACCCTTGGCTTTTTAGCAGGTGGCTATAAAAATATAGCCGAACTCAAAGGAATTGCACTTCCAGAAGTACAACAAGGTGTGCGTTACCAAAGCATGTTGATTGGATGGGACGCAGCCGATTGGAATGTGATGAACCCGTTACTACAACAAGGTAAATTGCCTGGGGTTGCAGAATTGATGTCTAAAGGAGTGCATTCAAAATTGGCTACTTTGGATCCGCCCATTTCGCCCATGTTGTGGACTTCTGTAGCCACATCAGCTTGGCCTTCCAAGCATGGAGTCCACGGTTTCACGGAATTTTACGAAGGTGAGATTCGAGCGGTAAGAGGGTCTTCCATTAACCTACCCACGTATTTGGATTATTTGGAAAGTGAAGGTATTCCCGCTGCAAGTGTGGCGTGGTGGCCTTCACATCCTGCAAAGGAGAGTTCTAACGGTGCGTTTAGAATCTCGAACCTAGCCGTTAGTGAAGATTTACGCTGGATGAAAGATGGAGTGACACCTAGTGAATACCAGCAAATTTTAAAGTCCTTAATTCTTCAACCAGAGGATATTCCTTCCGCCGCTATGGCCCAATTCTTTCCAGACATGGCATTGGATAGCAAGGATGATGTTGTAAGAAGTGTATTAAAAATCACCACCCATGCACTGAATGTTCAACTACTTGCCACTTTTGCTTTGGATTACGGAACGGGAGGTCATGCCAGTATCTACTTTGACGCATTGGACCATTACAAACATCTGGGCATGAAATACGCACCTCCACAACTCAAAGGAGTGTCGGATATTGATTTTCAAAAGTACCAGTATATAGTTGAGAGCGCCTACCGCCTACACGACCTCTGTCTTCAAGTACTATTGGAGCGATTGGATAGAAATGGTTCAGCTATTCTAATGAGTGACCACGGATTCGTTTGTGGAAAGGAACGTTTGATACGCCTGCCCGAACATGCCGGTGCTCCAGCTTTGGAGCATAAGTTTCACGGCATTTTTGTTGCACAGGGGCCCTTATTTAAGGATGAAATGGCTTGGAAAGGATTGAACCTTTTGGATATAGGGCCAATCGTGCTTGCCGCACACAAGCTTATTGCCCCATCAACCATGTCAGGCGTGGTTCCTGTAAAATTCTCTGGCAAGCCTATTGAGCAAAAAAGTATTCAAAAAGAACCGTCTTTAAAAGAGGGTTATTCTGGTGATGAAGAGCTGTTACAATCCTTAATTGATTTAGGATATCTTGAGCAAAATCAGGTTTCAGGCGAGCAAGGTCGACTTCTTGAAAACCAATATTACTTGGCGCGTAGTCTTCGAGCTGAAAAACGCTTGCCGGAGGCATGGCGTATCATAGCTCATATGATAGAAGGTGATGATGTACCAGAACGGTACCTGCAGTTGGCGGCTTCTGTATTAGTTGATTCTGGGAATTTCAATGATTTAGAACACATGCTCTCTAAGGTTACCAATCAGAGCAATTTGATATGGTCTTATTACAGGTCGCTCGTAGAACTTAAAAAGGGTAAACAGGTGCTTTTACCGGAGAATCTAACTAATCGTTGCTTAGAGGAAGAGGTCATTCTTTGGGGTAAATTATTACTTAAGTCTGGCGCATATAATGAATTGGAAAGTTTAGTATCTAATCCCGAACATGAATCCGTAGACATGTGGAATCTACGCGCTCGATTCTTTTTGCTGACTGAAAATTGGGAAAAGTGTTTAGATGCGGCACTTCAAAGTACCGGTCTTTTATTTTTTCAGCCTGCCATTCACGGCATTGCCGCCATTTCATTTTCCAAACTGGGGATGCAAGATGAAGCAAAGACCGCGAAAGCCTTACAAATTAAAATGCTTGCGGATGATCAAGCAGAAACTCTATACATTGTCACAGGCGCCCCTAGAAGTGGAACATCCATGGCCATGCAGCTATTGGAAGCCTGCGGAATACCTGCTGTGACCGA
>JAYOSU010000064.1:0-2736 GCA_038139395.1 Cryomorphaceae bacterium | reverse complement strand
CTGATTAGCGCTGTTGAAGAAGATTGGATAAATGAATCCCTTATGCAAAGTCTACAGTTGCTTTCCAAAGCGGTGAATAAGAAGGTTGATATTTCCTTGTTAAAGAGTGTTATTTCGCCGCAGCTCAGAAGCTTTTAGATTATATTTGCGGACATGTCAAACAAGTCCAAGAAAATATCCTCTTACCTGAGTGCGGCTGCAGCCATTCTGGGTGCAAATACAGCACAAGCACAACTATTGTACACAGATATTGACGATACAACCATTGTTGATGGCATATTTGAATTGGACTTAGATGGCGATACTGTTGTAGATTTTACCATAGAACACGTTTTAAATGGCGGTCAACTGGGTAATGTTACCTCTATTCTTTTACGTTCCGGTGACAGTATTCAAGGAAATCTTGCGTTAGGGGCTGCCAAAAACAGTTTCAATTACGTGGACAATGCAATTCCTGGCACCGTTCTCAATGCCAATTCCGGTTTTTCTGGAATCAATTCAACTTTAAAATTGGGTTACATGGCGTTTTTGGTAGATGGTGTTGCTTATCCAAATTCAAACTGGGCTGGTCCCGTGACGGACGGTTATCTTGGCCTTCGTATTCTAAAAAATGACAGCGCTTGTTACGGCTGGCTGAGATTAGATGTTGCGGATAGTGCAAAAAGCGTGACCATCAAGGATTGGAGTTTTAACCCTGACAAAGACACCTCCTTCACCGTAGCTTATGAGTTATTGGATGTGATGGATCAGGTTCTTAAGAATATGGTGCTGACCAATGACGGTAAAAGTATTTCCTTGAAAACAGACCAGCCAATTGGATTAACTGCTTTTGACATGCAAGGCAGGGAACTCTATAAGTCTCCGGCTCACTCATTACATCATTTAAATACCTTGGGTTGGACACCAGGAATTCATATTTTACGATTAGAAGGTGACCAATGGTTTCATAATTTAAAAGTGTTGATTCCTTAATTCGGAATTAACGTGATGTTATTTTATCATTTTATTTTTCATCAACCCCTATTTTTGAGAATATTTCAAGAATAGGTTTCTACTATTATTTGTTAGCTAAAAGCCATGCAGAACAAGCCTGATTATGTAGTAAATTCGTGCCACTAATGCCAAAACACCCTGATATGACTTTTGATATCGATATGATTCGTAAAGTGTATGAGCGCTATCCTGAGCGCATTGCTGCCGCACGCAAGGCGGTTGGTAAGCCACTTACGCTTTCTGAGAAAATTTTGTACGCTCACCTGTGGGAGGGCAATGCAGTACAAGCCCATGATAGAGGTACAAGTTATGTAGACTTTGCACCGGATCGTGTGGCCATGCAAGATGCTACAGCCCAAATGGCCTTGTTGCAATTTATGCAGGCCGGAAAAGACAAAGTTGCTGTTCCCTCAACTGCTCATGCCGATCACTTGATTCAAGCAAGAATTGGTGCAGATAAAGATTTACAGGATGGAATAAACAAGAATAACGAAGTTTTCAATTTTCTTTCTTCCGTATGTAATAAATATGGAATTGGCTTCTGGAAGCCAGGTGCTGGAATTATTCACCAAGTAGTTTTAGAAAATTATGCTTTTCCAGGTGGAATGATGATAGGAACCGATTCTCACACAGTGAACGCTGGTGGATTAGGAATGGTAGCTATTGGTGTTGGTGGTGCAGATGCTGTTGATGTAATGGCAGGAATGCCTTGGGAGTTGAAATTTCCAAAATTGATTGGTGTGAAACTTACGGGCCGTCTTAATGGATGGACTGCTCCAAAGGATGTAATACTAAAAGTTGCAGGTATACTCACGGTAAAAGGTGGTACAGGATGTATTGTAGAATACTTTGGCGAAGGTGCAGAAAGTTTAAGTGCCACAGGAAAAGGTACCATCTGTAACATGGGCGCAGAGATTGGCGCTACTACCTCCACATTTGGTTACGACGACAGTATGAGACGATACTTGTCTGCAACTGGAAGACAAGATGTGGTAGATGCTGCTGATGCTGTTTCCGAACATTTGACTGGCGATGCTGAGGTTTATGCAAACCCCGAGCAATACTTTGATCAAGTCATAGAAATTAACCTAGACGAATTAACACCACATTTGAACGGGCCATTTACCCCTGATCTTGCCACTCCAGTGGCAGAAATGAAGG
Organism: Cryomorphaceae bacterium; assembly: GCA_038139395.1. Classification (GTDB taxonomy): domain Bacteria; phylum Bacteroidota; class Bacteroidia; order Flavobacteriales; family Schleiferiaceae; genus UBA10364. The sequence goes on along the minus strand of JAYOSU010000064.1, from coordinate 582 downwards.
ATAAAGCTGCGGCAAATGATTGGCCAACGGATATAGAGTGGGCTTTGATAGGTTCATGCACCAATTCCTCTTATGAAGATTTGACCAGAGCAGCTTCTATTGTGGCAGATGCTGTGGAGAAGGGAATTGCACCTAAGGCTATTTTGGGTATAAATCCAGGTTCTGAACAGGTCAGATATACAGCAGAACGAGATGGTTTGATGGATACTTTCAATAAACTTGAGGGTACAAGAATATTCACCAATGCTTGTGGGCCTTGTATTGGACAGTGGGCTCGTGAGGGAGCAGAGAAGCAAGAGAAGAATTCCATTGTACACTCCTTCAATAGAAACTTCGCCAAGAGGGCAGATGGTAATCCTAATACGCACGCTTTTGTTACCTCACCAGAGATGGTTGCTGCGATTGCTATTTCAGGAAAACTAGATTTTAATCCAGTAACGGATACATTGATCAATGCAAACGGTGAAAAAGTGATGTTGGCAGAGCCAACAGGCCACGAACTGCCTTCTGCGGGTTTTGATGTAGAAGATAACGGTTATCAAGCACCTGCAGCAGACGGCTCAGGTGTGAATGTGGTTGTAA
>JAYOSU010000063.1:0-9538 GCA_038139395.1 Cryomorphaceae bacterium | reverse complement strand
CCCTTTGGTTTGATGCCTCTGACCAATTTTTTCAGCCTATCCTTTTCTTCTCTATCGCGTATTTTTTGACTTACGCTAACTCGATTAGAAAAAGGAACTAAGACTACAAAACGACCGGCAATACTCAACTCTGCTGTTATACGAGGCCCTTTTGTCGATATGGGCTCCTTCGTAATTTGAACTAGGATTTGATCTCCTTGCTTCAAGACATCTCCTATGTTTCCTTCTTTCTCAATATTAGAGGAAGTTTGGAAATTTGAAATATCTGCTTGTTGCTTGCCTTTAAGAGTTTTACGTAAGTAGCTCTGCCAGGAATTTATCTGCGGCCCTAGATCATGGTAGTGCAAAAATGCATCTTTATCATAACCAACATCTACGAAGGCAGCGTTTAGGCCAGTGGCCAATTTTTTGACGGTCCCTAAATAGACATCGCCAACGGAGAAGTTATCGTCCCCTTTTTCCTTTATGAGCTCTTGTAATCTCCCGTCTTCAAGTAGTGCTATATCAGCACGGTCAGAACTAGCACTAATTACTAATTCTGTTTTCATACACTAGAAGCTTATTTCTTCTTGTGACGATTTTTTCTTAGACGCTTCTTACGCTTGTGCGTAGCAATCTTATGTCTTTTACGTTTTTTTCCGCTTGGCATAATGCAAAGTTTTAGTGTTATTAATTTTATAATCCTTCTGCGAACGCTTTCATTCGCTTCGCTTCAGGGTATGTGTTTAAGTATTCGTCTGAGACCTCAACGGCTCTAGTTGTGTCGCCCGTTTGAAGTAATGCTTGCGCTTTGTTCAAAGCATACATTTCATTTTCAGGAAACAGTTGACTCAATTGATGGAAGCGGTCAATTGCCTTATCCCACTGACCTGACATCATGGAAAAATTGCCTAGCCACATTAAAGCTTTTTCATGATTTGGATCTTCTCTGAGTACATCGAGTAACATTCCGATGGCAACCATTGGTGCACCTTCTCCACTTTGAATAATGGCAACGGCTTCATCAACTTTTACATCCAAAGCACTTACCTCCTCTTTAACCTGAAGTTTCTCCTCTTGAAACGGAGTTCTTGGTAGGCTGAAGATGGCTACTGCGGCAACTATTGCTACCGCCAATGCTATGTATGTGTTTCGTGACAAATTACCCTTCTACTGGAACGTTTTCTTTTACGCCTTCTACGAACACTTTCGCTGGCTTAAATGCTGGAATATAATGAGCCGGTATAACGATGGTGGTGTTTTTTGAAATATTTCTTCCAGTTTTCTGAGCGCGCTTCTTCACAATGAAAGAACCGAACCCACGTAAATATACGTTGTTACCATCTTCAAGGCTGTGCTTAATCTCTTTCATGAAGCTCTCTACAACTGCTTGAACTTCACCTCTCTCCATTCCTGTTTTGTCAGAAATTTTAGTAACGATATCCGCTTTAGTCATTTGCTCTGTATTTTAGGGTCTCTGTGACCGGTTATTGAGGGGCGCAAATATAAACCTATTATCCTTATTTACAGCAGTTAATGGATAAAAAAAACACATGCACATAGAATGCCTGAAGATTTACTTAATAGCTTTAGAATCAGCATTGAAGACTTCTACCGGTCTCACAAGCGCACCATGCCTTGGAGAAAAGATAATCCGGTACCTTATGAAGTCTGGTTGAGTGAAGTGATTTTACAACAAACAAGAGTAGCACAAGGCATTCCATATTTCAACAAAATACTCCAAGCTTTTCCCACTATAGAAGACCTCGCAAACGCCAATGAAGACCATCTTCTTTCCTTGTGGACCGGGCTTGGCTATTACACTAGGGCTAGAAACCTTCAAAAAGGAGCGCAACAGGTCATGAAAAATCACAATGGAGAACTGCCAAAATCTTCTGCTGATTTGATAAAAATTGCTGGAATTGGACCATATACTGCAGCGGCCATATCGAGTATATGTCACGGTGAAAAAATTGGCGTTGTAGACGGAAATGTATTTAGAGTCCTAAGCCGATTCTTTGGGATTTCAACACCAGTCAACACCAGTGCGGGATTGAATGAATTTCAACTACTCGCCAATGAAATCGTACATCTTTCAAACTCTTCTGCAGATTATAACCAAGGAATCATGGAATTTGGCGCCTTGCATTGTACACCTAAAAAGCCCCTCTGTATGATGTGTGAATTGGGGGACATTTGCATTGCTTACAATACAGGAAAAGTGGATGTGTTGCCCGTGAAAAAAAAGACTACCAAACGCAAATCCGAAGAAATTCATTTTGCTGTTGTCGTTGATAAAGAAGGGCTTGCAATGAGAAAAAGAAATACTGAAGGTATTTGGGCTGGACTGTATGAATTCCCTCGATTAGAAAAACCTCCTTTTAATGGTCTGCCGGCGGCAGAACAAATTGTGCATAAACTCAGTCATAAAGATCTAAGATGCCACTTTTGGTTGGTTACAGAAAATGAGATTAACGAGCCATTAACCTATTATTCCAAGCATGAGATCAGAAAATTAGGCATGCCAATAATCATTGCCAAATATGTTGAAAAGATGGAGTTTTAGTAGCGCGTAAATTCGCTAAATTTATATGATAGATAAAGAATAAGAACAAGAAGATATGGCTGGTACATTGAACAAAGTAATGCTGATTGGAAACTTGGGTAAAGACCCGGAAATCATGCATTTTGACAACGGGGGTTCATTAGTAAAATTTCCTATTGCAACATCTGAATCGTACACGAATCGCGACGGACAACGCGTGACCAATACGGAATGGCACAATATTGTAATCAATGTTAAAGGCCTTGTTGATGTGGCCCATAAATACCTCAAAAAAGGCCATAAAGTCTACTTAGAAGGAAGAATAAAAACCAGGAAATGGCAGGACCAAAGTGGTAATGATAGGTATTCAACTGAAATCCAAGTGAATCAAATGACTATGCTTACTTCTAGAGCGGAAAGTGAAGGTTTAGCAAATGATGCACAAGGAAATTATGCCAATACTGAACCCGCGAACTCAATTTCTTCCCCGCCACAGCCTAAATCCGCAGAGGTAACAGGGGATAATGCTCAAGAAACGGATGACCTTCCTTTCTAATTGTTGAACTAATTATTCAAATTTGGACCCGGATCCTTCCCATTTATTTCAAACTATATTTCTTAACTCGAGCAATAGCTTAACCGGGTTAGTAATCCTTAGTTGCGTTTTATTGTTGCTCTTAATTTGCTCCGCTCTTATCTCTGGAAGTGAGGTAGCTTTCTTCTCATTCAATGCTTCCGATTTAGAAAACTTAGAGGAAAACAATGCAGAAAATGAAAGGATAAATAACTTACTGAAGCAGCCGGAGGAGTTACTTGGCACCATATTAATTGCCAATAATTTCGTGAATGTGGGAATAGTGATTCTGTCCTCATACTTATTAAATGAATATTTCTCACCAGAGAACTGGTCAACTTTAGCAGTATTCCTTGTTGAGATATTGAGTATAACAACGGTTTTATTACTTTTTGGTGAGATTCTTCCTAAAGTTTATGCAAGAAGCTCCCGTCTCTCATTTGCTAAGCTTGTAGCCGGTTTCTTGGGCGGTATTCACAAAATACTTCTTCCACTGAGTAGACGATTGAGCAAAACTGTAAATAGACTATCCATTGAAGGCAAAGGACCAAGCATAAGCGTGGACGACCTTGAGCAGGCATTGGAGCTTACTAGTGACGACAACACCAAAGAGGAGGAGCAGCGTATTTTAAAAGGAATCGTTCGCTTTGGATCTACTTCAGTTAAAGAAGTAATGACACCTAGAACTTCTGTAGTAGCCATTGATGAAAAAACAGGGTACCACGAAGCATTAAATAAAATGACTGAAAGCGGATATTCAAGAATTCCCGTTTTTGAGGAGAACTTAGATCAAATCAAAGGACTGTTGTACGTAAAGGACCTTCTTCCCTACATGGACGCAAGTGAAAAATTTGGTTGGCAAGATCTAATGCGCCAACCCTTTTTTGTTCCTGAAAGCAAAAAAATAGATGACTTACTTGGTGAATTTCAGCGCAGACGAGTACACTTAGCCATTGTGGTGGATGAATTCGGAGGGACCTCGGGTGTTATCACGCTTGAAGATGTCTTAGAAGAAATTGTTGGAGAGATTTCAGATGAGTTTGACGATGACGATTTGAGCTACAGCAAGTTGGACGAAAACAATTTTGTTTTTGAAGCATCTATTCCCTTGATTGACTTATGCCGTGTTCTGGATTTACCAAAGGATAGGTTTGATGCGGTGGACGGAGAAAGTGATACGTTAGCGGGACTAGTTTTAGAATTGGCCGGTAAATTTTTAGACAAAGGAGAAGTAATTAGTTATGATGAATTCACCTTCTTGGTTGAAAGTACCGACCAGAGAAAAATCATTAGAGTCAAAATCACTATTAATCCTGAAAAAACGCCTTAACCATGAAGAGTCTAAAAACCATCATTATTCTCTCTGTTATGCTCTCAGGGTGTGTTTCTGATCCTATTGCACGACCCGATGGATTTATGAGAATCGGGATGCCTGAAAAGACCTATAGCCCCTTTCAAGTGGAAGGATGTCCTTTTTCTTCTTCCTTGAATTCATCCGCTAAAATCCTCTATAAGGATTCCGCAAATTGTTGGATTGATATTGTGTACCCCACATTGTTAAGTACCATACAGCTTACCTACAAGCCTGTAGAAAACAATCTTCAAGAATTATTCTTGGACGCTCAAAAACTCGCTTATAAACATACCGTTAAAGCGACGGGAATGCGTGAACAGGTTTTTGCATACGATAGTTCTAGGGTATATGGGATGTATTATGAAATGTCTGGAGCTTCCGCCACCACCACACAGTTTTATGCAACAGACAGTACACAACACTTTATAAGAGGCGTTTTGTACCATTACAGTACGCCAAACCCAGACAGCCTAGCTCCGGTAACTTCCTTCATGCGCCAAGAAATGCTCGAGTTCATTTCCAATCTTTCATGGACGGATGAGCAGTTGTAAGCGCCTCGGATTACCCTTTTCAAGTCCTTCTCAGAGCAAGAAACAAGGGATAACTAATGGAAGACAAAATCCCAATACTCAATACTAAATGAACCGGTTGCATCAATTGAGGCAGTCCTAAGAAGTAAAGAACCACACCAACCATCCATTCAAGAGCAATACCAAAAATCAAAGCATTGAAACCAGGGATATGCAATCCTTTAACTCTCTTTTGATAGAAAAGTAGACTGGTAATTGCTAGAATAAACCAAGCAAAAGAGCGGTGTATGCGCGGCATGAGTTCTTCAATGCTTGGAATGATTTCAAAACGATTCAAAATACCGCGATCTACAGCGGCGTCCACGAGTTCCCTAGTTTGCGTTCCCAAGAAAATCTGAACAACTACGGCCAATAGCAGTACCACCAAGGTTCGTAGTATAGACTTTGGAAGTGCTTTGGTGGCATTATCATTTCTGGCACGGAGAACAAGCAATAATAGAACAATGGCAACGGAACCCATCATGTGCATAGTTATTTGATTGGGAACTAAATTGCCATCAACAACAAGTTTTCCTAACCACGCCTCAAAGCCTAGAAGGAACAATACGCTACTAGACAATAATGCATTCCAAATCGACTTTCGAATTTGAATAAAGCCAATAAAAGTCATCAAAAGAATGGGAAGACCAGAAAGTGCCCCAATTAGACGATTAATAAATTCAATCCATGTATGCATTGGATTAAAAATCGTGTACTCGTGACGATCAAATTTTGACCAATTCGCTGAAGAGAACTCTTGAGCAGTTGTTAAATCTGCGTTGGCAACCCAAAAATGATTGTCCAATAGTATCATTTGCCCTTGCTTAAACACCTTACCCGACCTCCAAGTCAACGTCTCTATATTAGATGGAGGTATGTTGTAGCCAAAACATTGGGGCCAATCAGGACAGCCCATCCCTGAGCCGGTTGCGCGCACAATAGAACCTGCTAGTATCACAAGAAAAATACAGACCAAAGAAATGGTTGCTAACTTTTTAATTATTGGGCTTGTCATAAACGTTAGTTAGTGAGAGATGCGCTGTAGAATTCTCCACCACCAACTGCTGTAATGCGATTTATAATTTCATCAACAGAAACAATAGTTGAATCAAAAATCACTGCGGCTGAGCTATCGGCAAAATCAATATCAAATGACAACACACCCGAACTTCTTCTAAGATTTCCTTCAATAGCGCCCTTACAACCTGTCTCACAAGTCATGCCTGAAATCAATAATGAAGCTTCTGAATTTGCCTTTGCTTCTGCTACAAGCTTTTGTTCTGAATTAGGAATAGTCACTACTTCAGGCTCTGGAGTTGAACAAGATATAAAAGCAAGTGTTGCTGCAAGTATGGTTAGTGTTTTCATTACATCTATTTTTCACAAAATTACAAGAGCTATCCACTTGGGGTGTACTTTTTGTTACACTTTTGCCGAATGAATGTTTCTATTCAAAACAAGTCGCTCATTCCTTGGTTCATATTTATTGGATTAGCTCTCGTTTGGGGTTCATCTTTCATCTTAATGAAAAGAGCCTTAGAAAGCTTTAGCTACAGCCAAGTAGGCGCCTTGCGCGTGAGTATTGCTGCCATATTCATGATCATTGTTGGGTTTAAGCAGTTCAAGTATTTCCGAAAAAAAGATTTGATTCCCCTTCTTATTGTGGGTTTCTTAGGCAACGCTATACCCTATGTATTGTTTCCTCTTGCCGTAAATCATCTAGATAGCGGGGTTGTAGGCATCATCAATTCTCTAGTTCCACTGTTCACCGTATTGATTGGGGGGTGGTTTTTTGGTCAAAAGGCAGGCAAGACTCAATGGCAAGGAGTAGCCGTTGGTCTTCTTGGTGCTGCCTTACTTATTTTACCCATGAATAGTATACTTCATGGTGCATTTGAAATAGAAGGCGATTTAGCCTATGGCCTGTACGGTGTGCTCGCAACCATGATGTATGGTACTTCTGTGAATACTCTAAAAATGCAATTACCCCATTTAAAAGCTCTCACAGTAACCACACTCAGCTTGGCGAGTGCGGCGCCTTTCACTATAGCATACAGCTTAAGCTCCGGTTTTTTTGATGTATTCTCTTCAGATCCCAATGCTTGGACGAACTTCGGGTACATCTGCATTCTTGGAATTCTTGGAAGTGCACTTGCCGTAATTTTCTTCAATCGACTCATTCAAATGACCAGCGCTCTTTTTAGCTCATCTGTAACATACGCTATACCCGTTGTTGCGGTAATCTGGGGGATTTGGGACGGCGAACAAATTATTTGGAATCACCTTGTAGGTTTAGTGGTGATTATTACCGGTATTTATCTCATCAATAAGAAATAGTTCTTTTCATCAATAAAAATCCCCCAACAGCCATGGCAATTGGGGGACTTATGCTTTGAGTTAGGTTGATTATTTAAATAGCTTGGCCTTTACATCGTCATCAAATTCTACTGAATCAACTATTATGGTAAAGGTTTGCTGACCAGCACTTTGTTTACTGACCTTTGGCATCTTTATACCATTGTATTCGCCCCATTCCTCAACCGTCATGGAAACGGCCATATCTCCTTCAGGGGTTTCAGTAGTTTCTGTGCTCTTATAAAACAATCCCGTTTCAACCTCAAAATATCTGGTTTTCTCACCTTCACTAACCTGATAAACTGCCTTACCGTCCATTAGGGTTTGGCCGTCAAATGTGAAAGATTCCAAATCTTGCATCCAAGCAAGTTCATCAACAACAAACGAAGCTTGCTTCTTAAGATCTTCTAGTTCTTCACCTTCTAGTACCTTTTCTCCTTGCATTCCGCTCTGTTTGCCTACACCGTCAACATAGGTCATTTTCATAACCGTCATCCCTTGCATGCTTTGTTCCATCATAAATTTATTAGGTGTAATCTTAGCAGTACGCATTTTAAGCTGTCCGGGCATTCCAGGGATTTCTAAATGTGCTTTCATATCCATTGCTTTCAATGAAGACAATACTTCCACACCACCCATGGCCTCATAAAACTTTGCAAATACCGTTTCTAATGTTATACCCTCTGGCATAAACAAGAAGGTAGGAGCATCTGTTGGCATTCCTTCTGCATCATAGTATTCTACTTCACCAAAAGCAGCTAGACCTGCAGCTACATCCTGAGCCTTACCAACTACACTGATTGTAAGGTTATCCGTCTTCATATATTGATTTGATACGCGCATGACATCCTCTGCCGTAACAGCCTCTAAACGTGCCAAATAGTTATTGTAGTAGTCTGAAGGAAGACCGTATCGTGCAATATTGAGTGCAAAATTTGCTGCACTAGAAGTGCTTTCTAGGGAACGGCCAAATGCTCCACTCAAGGATGCTTTTGCTGCAATTAAGTCTTCTTCGGTAACGGATTCCGTGCGCATTCTACCTATTTCCATCAAAAATTCAACTATAGCCGAATCTGTAACTTCATTACGCACTTTGGCAGATGCTCCGAATGTACTGTTGAGTTCGTCAATACCAAAGCTAGAATACGCTCCATAAGTAAACGCCTTGTCTTCACGAAGATTTGTAAATAATCTTCCCGACATTCCACCGCCTAAAATTTGATTTGCAATTCGCAAAGGTTCAATGTCTGGATGACCTTGCGGAAGATCAATGACATTACCCAACCAAACCACAGATTGCACAGCAGATGGTTTATCAACCATAACAATTCTACCGGCAGAAGGAACTGATGTTTTCTCATAATCGTGCGACGGAACATCCGAAGCCTTCCAACCCTTAAGTGCTTTGCTCAACTTTTTCTTTGCATCCTTTACGGTGATATCACCAATGACAACCATGTAAGCAATATTTGGGCGGAAGTAAGAAGAAAAATAGTTCTTACAATCTTCAAGAGTCACTGCTTCAACCGTTGACTCCGTCATAACCTCACCGTATGGATGCTCTAGACCATAAAGAGTCGCACCGCGAAGGTTACCGGCAATTGCATCAGGATCGTCCGCATTCGCTTTCAAGCCAGAAGTCATTTGGGACTTGAGTTTTTCAAATTCTTCAGTCTCAAAACTTGGATTCAACAACACATCCGACATGATTTCCACCAAATCATCTGTATACTTACTCAGTCCGCCTATATTCATGGAACTTGCTGATGTTGAAAATCGAGCACCCATAAAATCAACCTCTTCATCAAGTTGAGCCTTCGTTCTAGTAGTTGTACCAGAACCCAATAGATCTCCTGCAATAGCAACATATCCAGCCTTCTCTCCTTCTACGATTGGGTCGCGATCTAAAATCAGGGACATGGAAATTCGAGGTAATTTGTGGTCTTCTACCACAAACACTTTTAAGCCATTCTTCAATTCAAAGCTCTCATAAGAAGCAATAGTTGGGACTCGAGCTGGACCTGGGGCAGGCGCTGTCGATCGGTCAATGGTAGTTTGTGCCGTCAATGAGAAGGCAACAACTACAGCAATAAGGGAGTATATATATTTTTTCATTTTAAATCTTATTCAGCTGGTTCTTCACTCTTAGGCAAATAGCGCAA
>JAYOSU010000062.1:7840-9625 GCA_038139395.1 Cryomorphaceae bacterium | reverse complement strand
TGGGGAATCAATTACATGAAAGGTGAAGATGTATTCTCCAAACAAGATAAGTTCTATGTGATTTATGAAAATACTCAGGGGCTCTTACCAACTTACCCTGTTACAGTGAATGGATTCAAGGTGGGTCAAGTGAACGACATTAAGTTTTTACCTGACGGCAGCGAAGATTTAATAGTTGAACTTAAAATCACCGGAAACTTCCCGGTTACAAAGGGAACGGTGGCCAAGATTTATTCCTCAAGCATAATGGGCGAAAAAAGTATTTCTCTATTAACCAAACAAGGAGAGCCACTTGCCTTGAGCGGAGACACTCTTAAGGGTGATACAGAGCGCGACCTCACAGAAGAGGTTAATATGCAGCTGGCTCCTATCAAAGCTCGTACAGAAGAACTGTTGGGAACTTTGGACACTGTCATTGGTCTGGCTTCCGGCTTTCTTGATGAACGTACTTCAGAGAACTTCAAATCCACCTTTGAAAGCATAGAGAAAACATTTGAAAGCGTTCAACAAAGTGCTGAAGAAATCAGTAATTATCTTTCGGATAACAAAGTCAATTTTGATGTGATTAGTGGCAATTTCCGATCGTTGAGCGATGAATTAGCAGCAAGTGGTGAGGACATCAGTAAAACCATCTCCAATGTAGAGGCCATTAGTGATTCCCTTGCCAATGCACGTTTAACGGAAACAGTGAATAATGTGGAAAGCATCACTGCACGATTTGATGATTTGCTCGTGGAGCTACAGGGTGGTGAGAATTCAGCATCAAAACTTATTACGGATGATGAAGTATATACCAACTTAATTGAGGCTACCAATAATTTGAATCGATTACTGTTAGACATCAAATACAATCCAAATAAATACCTTCACGTAAGTGTATTTGGAACAAGAGCCCGTTATACAGAACAAGAAATCCAGGCCATAGAAGAGAAATTGGATGAGAAATCAAGTAACTAGAACATGCACTTATTGCCAAACATACTTTTTGTAACCTTATTAGGAAGTGCCGTCTTTTGGTTTTCCAAGAATGTTGGTAGAATCCGGCGGAATATACTTTTAGGGCGAGACCTTGATCGAACAGATAATGCGCCTAAACGAAGGGCGAATATGTTTCGTGTGGCATTTGGGCAAAGTAAGATGCAAGCACGGCCAATAGCAGGAATTTTGCACTTCATCATTTATGCCAGTTTCTTGATCATAAATATTGAGGTCTTAGAAATTGTGATTGACGGAATTTTCGGTACGCATCGTTTTTTTGCTTCTTTTCTTTTAGGTGCCTATGATGTAGTTATTTCGTTTTTTGAACTATTAGCAGTAGCCACAATTGTTACCGCAATTATCTTTTGGTGGCGCAGAAATGTAGGCAAGTTGGACAGGTTCCACAAACCCGAAATGCAAGGTTGGCCGTTCAAGGATGCAAATGTTATTTTATACATTGAAGTGGCACTGATGTTTGCATTGCTGAACATGAACGCAGTTGAGGAAAATTTCGCTGACAGCCAACATAGTTTTCTAATCAGTCATTTGATTGCTCCACTATGGTCTGGACTATCCGCAGAAAATCTGCACATTATAGAACGTTTTTTCTGGTGGATTCACATTGCGGGAATTTTGGCCTTTCTAAACTACTTGCCATTTTCTAAGCATTTTCATATCATTTTGGCTTTCCCAAATACGTACTATGCCAATCTTGAGTCCAAAGGAAAGTTCGCTAATAATGCTGCGGTTACAAAAGAAGTGAAGATGATGATGGACCCGTCGGCAGATCCGTTTGCGGCGCCTGCA
>JAYOSU010000062.1:5249-7740 GCA_038139395.1 Cryomorphaceae bacterium | reverse complement strand
TTGAATATTATTATGCAACTGCGTAACTTTGCAACGATGGAAGAAAGCAGCGCTCCAGCTGAACTTAACGCCATGATGACCAATGTTGAAAACAACGGAGCGCCTTGGCCATTCTCTCAAATGGACAGGGCAAATTGGATAAACGAATAAAACTCAAACAACCCAAATACAAACAGAAATTTTCTAACGCTTTAAAACTAACACATGGAAAAAAGCGCGAATGAACACATTAACAAACTTTTACATGAAGCTTCAGAAGATGGTCAGCTTATTAGCCCCGTTCTTCCCGAAGAAATTAAAAACTACCTTATTGATATTGACGGCACCATTTGTGACGACATTCCAAACGAAGAACCGGAACGTATGGCTACTGCAACCTTATACCCTGATGCCCTGAAAACTCTAAACAAATGGTATGAAGAAGGTCACGTGATCACATTCTTTACCTCAAGAACGGAAGACCATCGCGATGTTACTGAAAAATGGCTCAAAGAGAACGGTTTCAAGTGGCACGGTATGCTCATGGGTAAACCGCGCGGAGGAAACTATCATTGGGTGGATAATCACATTGTTCGCGCCACGAGATACACGGGTAAATTCACGGATCTAGTTGAGAAAGAAAGTACCATACAGGTTTTTAAGGACTAGGAATAAATAACTTTAGATACTATCACAATATTATGACCACATTTTCTGTACCTACCCTCGCTCAAATGAATGCTTCAGGAGAAGCACCAGAAGTCTTGTTTTGGGTGGGCTGCGCCGGAAGTTTTGACGATAGGGCTAAAAAAATAACCAAAGCAATGGCTAAAATCTTACACCATAGTGGTGTGAGTTTTGCTGTGCTTGGTACAGAAGAAGGTTGTACTGGAGATCCGGCAAAACGCGCAGGGAATGAATTCCTTTTTCAGATGCAAGCATTGATGAATATTGAGGTGCTCAATGGATATGGCGTAAATCATATTGTGACCACCTGTCCACATTGCTTCAACACCTTAAAAAACGAGTATCCTGAATTGGGAGGAACTTACCAAGTTGAACATCATAGTCAATTCTTGAATAACCTATTGAAGCAAGGTCGGCTCAAAGTAGAAGGCGGACAATTTAAAGGCAAGAAAATCACTTTTCATGACCCCTGTTATCTAGGAAGAGCTAATGATGAGTACGAGGCACCGCGTGCCCTGCTTCAAAAACTAGATATTGAGTTAACTGAAATGAAAAGATGCAAGCAAAACGGTCTTTGCTGCGGTGCTGGTGGGGCTCAAATGTTTAAGGAAGCAGAAAAAGGAGAAGCGGAAATTAATCACGTTCGTGCAGATGAAGCAATGGAAACCAAGGCTGATATTGTAGTCGCAGGCTGTCCATTTTGTAATACCATGCTGACTGACGGTATAAAAAACAGGGAGAAAGAAGAGGAAGTACAGGTACTTGATCTTGCTGAAATGATTGCCCTTGCGGAAGATCTGTGACGGATGGGAATGCATGAGATGAATCCCGAATCACGTATGTGGTTTTATGGCCTAGAGGCTCCAATGAGCGAATCACAAGCTAATGAGCTCTCTAATGTAATGAATGAATTTGTGAGTGAATGGAAAGCGCACGGGTCAGAGCTCGCAGCTGCCTTTCGTCTCATTTCCAAACAATTTCTTATCATTTCGGTAGATGAAAGTCAACAAGTAGCCACCGGATGTAGTATTGATAAAAGTGTACACTTACTGCAAGAATTTGGCAAGAAACACCATTTAGACTTCTTCAATCGCTTATTGGTTCACGTTGTTCAGAACCAGTCATTTCATACTTATTCGATTAGTCAATTGAAAGAAGCCATCGCTAAAGGAGAAGTTGATGCTTCGTCAACCATCTTAAACTCAACGGCCACAACCCTCAAAGAAAGTGGCAACGGAGTATTAACACTTAAAGAGAGCTGGGCAAGCAAATACCTTTAGAAAATCTCTCGAGCAATCTCATAGATGTTTCTACTTTTTCCCATACTGTAATAGTGTAATACGGGTACGCCAGCGGTCATAAGTTCCTTACTTTGCTGAATACACCAATCTATTCCTACACGTCGTACCTCTGCGTTGTCCTTGCACTTCAACACTTCTATAGCCAAGGAGTCTGGAATATCTACATGAAATATTTGTGGAAGAATACTCAGCTGTCGTTTCGTAACCAAGGGTTTTAGACCAGGTACAATAGGAACGGTTATACCGGCTTCTCTACATTTTTTCACAAAATCAAAAAACTTACTATTATCAAAGAAGAGTTGCGTAACAATGTAATCTGCGCCAGCATTGACCTTATCTTTTAAGTTTTCTATATCAATGTTCAAAGAAGGAGCCTGAAAATGCTTTTCAGGGTAGCCTGCAACGCCAATACAAAAATCTGTGGCCATGGTATTTTCCAGTTCTTCATCAAGATAGTTTCCTTGATTCAAATCATTAATCTGCTTCACCAAGTCAATAGCGTATTTATTTCCATCTGGTTTGGG
>JAYOSU010000062.1:0-5149 GCA_038139395.1 Cryomorphaceae bacterium | reverse complement strand
AAAGGAGGCTTGAACTCCATGAGTGGATCAATGTGGTCGAAAATCTCTTGTGCCTTCTGCCCTTTTAAAGGAGGAAGAATTTCAAAGGTAAATTCACACCCTTTTGCGTTAGATAGTATATCAGTAATCTTCATATCAATAATTTAAGTTCGGGGCCAACCATTTTTCGGCCAGATTAAGGGATATTCCACGTAAGGCCGCATATGCCTCTACCTGGTCTTTTGCAATTTTACCGACCGCAAAATATTTGCTTTCAGGATGAGCAAAGTAATAACCACTCACGCTTGAAGCAGGATACATTGCCAAACTCTCTGTCAAGGACATACCTATATCTTCTGCCTTTAACAAGGTGAAGATGGTTTGTTTATCCAAGTGATCCGGACAGGCTGGATAACCAGGTGCAGGACGGATTCCTCTATATTTTTCCGAAATCAGCTCTTCATTTGTCAATTGTTCATCCGGTGCATAACCCCAAAATTCTCTGCGCATTCTCAAGTGTAGATATTCGGCTAAGGCCTCCGCCAATCGGTCTGCAAGTGCCTTGAGCATGAGCGCATTATAATCGTCCATAGCATCCTCAAACTTCTTCAATGGTCCTTCAATATCCAAACCCGCGGTCACAGCAAAACAACCTACATAATCTTGAATACTTTTTTCAGGCGCAATGAAGTCTGCGAGCGATTGAAACTTGGATTTTTCACCTGTCTGACGCAAGGAATAGAAACTACCTAATTCACCCTCTGTTCCTAATTTTATTTCTTCTCCAGCGCTGTTGGCGGGGAAAATCCCATAGGCAGCTTTTAAAGTAAGCCAGCCGCCCTTTTTAATTTCACGCAACATAGATTGAGCATCCTTAAACAATTTCTTTGCTTCGTCACCGACAATCTTATCATCCAATATTTTAGGGTATTTCCCAAAGAGCTGCCACGTTTGAAAAAAAGGCGTCCAATCAATATAAGGAATGACCTCTGAAACAGAAATGTCATGAATCTGTCTACTCCCAATGAATTTAGGAGTGGGCACCGTAGACTTATTAAAATCGAGTTTGGGCTTATTCTTTTGAGCGAATTCAAGGGTAACCAATGCTTTTCGTTCCCTATGCTTGGCATAACCGTCTCGGACTTTTTCCAGGGATGCTTTTTCTTGAAGTATATAGGTTGGTCCCTCTTCGGAAAGTAATTTAGAGCTAACACCTACGGCACGACTAGCGTCATTGACATGCATAACACCTCCACTGTATTCTGGATCAATCTTTACAGCAGTATGCGCACGCGAGGTGGTGGCACCACCAATAAGTAGCGGTATACTCATTTCCATACGCTCCATTTCCTTGGCAATGTGAATCATCTCATCTAAAGAAGGAGTAATCAAACCGCTTAGACCGATCATGTCTACTTGATGCTCTTTAGCCGCTTGGAGAATTTTTTCAGGAGGTACCATTACTCCTAAGTCTATAATTTCAAAATTGTTACAAGCGAGCACCACCCCGACAATATTCTTGCCTATGTCATGCACATCACCTTTAACGGTGGCTAGAAGTACTTTACCAGCACTAGAACTTCCTCCTTCGGCCTTTTCATCCTCTAGATAGGGTAATAAATAAGCTACTGCTTTCTTCATCACTCGTGCACTCTTTACCACTTGTGGTAAAAACATTTTACCTTCACCAAAAAGATCACCAACGATATTCATTCCGTCCATCAATGGACCCTCAATGACTTCTAGAGGCTTTGAAAATTGGGTTCTTGCTTCTTCTACATCTTGATCAATAAACTCCGTAATGCCTTTAATTAATGCATGTTCAAGACGTTTAGACACTTCTTGGTTGCGCCATTCCAAAATCTTTGCTTCATCCTTTGCGGTCCCCTCGACCGTTTGGGCAAATTCTAAAAGGGCCTCTGTTGCATCTGCTTTACGGTCAAGCAAAACATCCTCTATCCGCATCATGAGCTCTTTATCAACTTCCTCATAAACTTCAAGCATAGTTGGATTAACTATGCCCATATCCATTCCGTTCTGGATGGCGTGATACAAGAATGAAGCATGCATGGCCTCTCTAACGGTATTGTTGCCTCTAAAACTGAAACTTACGTTGGAAACACCGCCACTTACCTTGGCATATGGAAGGTTATCTTTTATCCATTTTGTAGCTCGGAAAAAGTCTAAGGCATTCAACCGATGCTCCTCCATACCGGTTGCAACAGGGAAAATATTGGGGTCGAAAATGATGTCCTCTGCGGGAAAGCCTACTGTTTTCGTTAACACATCGTAGGAACGTTTACAGATTTGAATACGACGCTCGTAATTATCAGCTTGGCCTTCTTCATCAAAAGCCATGACTATTACAGCGGCACCAAAGCGCTTGATAATTTTGGCCTGATGTATGAACTCTGCTTCTCCACCTTTTAGAGAAATGGAGTTCACAACACTTTTTCCTTGAACGCATTTAAGGCCTGCCTCAATGATTTCCCATTTGGAAGAGTCAATCATAATAGGAATCCTAGCTATATCTGGCTCTGCAGCAATAAGGTTTAGAAAGGTGGTCATGGCCTCTACCCCATCAATCATGCCCTCATCCATGTTTACATCAAGAATTTGAGCACCGCCCTCCACCTGATCACGTGCTATATTCAAAGCCTCATCAAATTGACGTTCCTTGATGAGCCGCAAAAATTTACGGGACCCTGTTACATTCGTACGTTCGCCAACATTGACAAAATTTGTGTTTTCCGTAATAACAAGAGGCTCCAATCCGCTGAGCCTCATGGGACGTGATGGACTACTAATGTTCATACGTTCTTGGCTTATAGTTCTTGGATAAATCTGCGATTGCCTGGATATGAGCAGGTGATGTACCACAACAACCTCCAATGATATTCACTAGACTTAGGTCTAAATAATCCTTTATTTGCGCTGCCATTTGCTCTGGCGTTTCATCATATTCGCCAAAGGCATTGGGCAAACCTGCGTTAGGATGAGCACTAACCGCAAAGGGTGACTTTGCATCTAAAGTTTGCAAGTATGGCATCAATTGTTTGGCGCCCAGTGCACAATTCAACCCAATACTTAACAAAGGTGAATGACTAACTGAAATCAAAAACGCTTCTGTAGTTTGACCACTAAGCGTTCGTCCTGAAGCATCTGTTATTGTTCCGCTTAGCATAATTTCAACTTCAGCCTGAAGTTCCTCAATAGCATCTTGGGCAGCAAATAAGGCAGCTTTAGCATTGAGCGTATCAAATACAGTTTCTATTAAAAGTATATCTACCCCGGCCTTAATTAAGGCTACACATTGCTCGTAATAGGTGTCTTTTAGATCATCAAAGGACACTGCGCGAAATCCTGGATTATTGACATCAGGACTTAAAGAGGCTGTTTTATTCGTGGGTCCTACTGAGCCTGCAATAAATTTGGGTTCTGCGCCTCCGTTGTTCTTGTAGCGATCTATTGCGCGTTTTGCGCACAAAACAGCCTCTGTATTTAGTTCCTCCACCAAATCACCCATGTGATAATCTTCCATAGAAATGGAATTTGAATTGAAGGTGTTGGTTTCTAGGATATCTGCTCCTGCCTCCAAATAGGCTAGATGTATATCTTCAATGGCTTTAGCCTGGGTTAAGACCAAAAGGTCGTTGTTTCCCTTTAGAGGATGCGGGTAGGTTTTAAAACGCTCTCCCCGATAATCTTCCTCTTCAAACTTATAGGCCTGGATCATGGTGCCCATGGCTCCATCCAAAACCAATATTTTCTCTTGTAAAGCTTCTTTAATGCTCATCTCCAATTAGTGTTAGGTGGCTATAAAGAAAGGTGGAGATGCAACTGTGACGAGTATCATTCCTCTTTGAGGTGGGTTGTGGCACCCGGCGTTTCCGGGTTGCCAAGACGTCATAGGGCCCATTCCCTCAGTCTTTCTTGATAGCGCTGTAAAATTAATGCCAATAATTTGAAAATTCTGTCAATTGACACTTAAAAGTAATTTTCTTTTCTACTTTTGAATGCGTGGAAGGATTTGACTGCTTGCAACCACTAGAAAAAAATGCTAAATACAGCACAGCATCTCTTTTAGCAAGCAAGCTACCCTTCAATATAATTGAGTACAAACCCCAATAAAAACTGTAAGAGATGTCGTATTTCTTCACTTCTGAAAGTGTGTCTGAAGGGCACCCAGATAAAGTAGCAGATCAAATATCTGATTCAATCATTGATCATTTTTTAGCATTTGATCCAAACTCCAAAGTAGCATGTGAAACACTTGTAACCACAGGGCAGGTCGTCTTGGCGGGTGAAGTCAAGTCTAACGCTTACCTAGATGTTCAGCGAATCACGCGGGGTGTAATAGAGAAAATTGGTTATACAAAAAGTGAATACATGTTTGATGCCAATTCTTGTGGTATTCTAAGTGCAATTCACGAGCAAAGTGATGACATTAATCGTGGTGTAGATAGAGGAAATCCTGAAGACCAAGGAGCTGGTGACCAAGGAATGATGTTTGGATACGCATCAAATGAAACTGAAAACTATATGCCGCTCGCATTGGATTTGAGCCATAGAATTCTACAAGTTTTAGCAGACATCAGACGTGAGGCAACAGAGATTCCATACTTGCGACCCGATGCGAAGTCTCAGGTTACTATCCAATACAGTGACGACAATAAACCCGAACGCATTGAGGCCATTGTAGTTAGTACTCAGCACGATGATTTTGATAGCGACGATGAAGTTATGCTTGCCAGAATCAAGAAAGATATTGTGAACATTGTCATCCCTAGGGTAAAAGCAGCGCTCCCTACTGAAACTCAAGCACTATTTGGTGATGATATCAAATACCATATCAATCCGACCGGAAAGTTTGTAATTGGAGGTCCTCATGGAGACACAGGACTTACTGGGCGAAAGATTATTGTGGATACTTATGGCGGTAAAGGTGCTCACGGTGGTGGCGCATTTTCAGGAAAAGATCCGTCAAAAGTGGATCGATCTGCGGCCTATGCTACTAGACATGTTGCTAAAAATTTAGTAGCTGCTGGTGTATGCGACCAAGTTCTTGTGCAGGTTTCTTATGCCATAGGTGTTGTAGAACCAATGGGAGTTTTCGTAGATACTTATGGAACAGCAAAAGTGGACTTCACAGATGGAGAAATAGCCAGTA
>JAYOSU010000061.1:0-10079 GCA_038139395.1 Cryomorphaceae bacterium | reverse complement strand
TGTCTAAATCCATGGGGATGTTGAGCGTGTCTTCATGATTCATCATTGAATTCGGTTCAAAATTCCGAGCAGATAAAGACCCACAGCTCCCAATTATTAAAGCGAACACTAGTATTTTCATAATATCAAAAGTCGTAAAAAAAAGTGAGTTCAATTCTCATTGTTGACAAGCGGTTGTTCTAGTTAATGAAAAACGTTTATTTAGAATCAATTTAAATTGAAAATTAGACTAAGATAGAAGTGTTTTTATAGGTCTGTACCTTATTTTTGCGCGACAGTGATTAGCTATATAAAGCCGTATATGTACACTACTTCAAAACTCAAGAGATTTGCGTCACTGATTGCAGTGGTAGCACTCATGCTCTTCTCTTCTGTCGCACAGGCCTTTGAGGGTGATGCGAAAAACGGAAGAAAACTCTTCAAACAGAATTGCGCGAGTTGTCATAAGCTCGACAAAAAATTAATCGGTCCAGCATTAGCGGGAGTTACTGACAAGTATTCTGAAGATTGGTTGCTTAAGTGGATTCGGAATAATGCCGAATTACGTGCCTCCGGTGATGAAGATGCCATCGCAATTTTTGAAGAGTACAATGGTTCGGTAATGAGTGCATTTCCCGCGCTGAGTGATCAGGATATTTTTGATATCCTTCAGTATACTATTGATGGAGATCCAAAACCGGTGGTTACAGCAGGTGGTGGCGATGGTGTTACTATTGCAGCTCCTGCCAAAGATTATTCAAAAGAGATTGTCATCGGTCTCGGGTTATTGCTCTTCGTAATGATCTGGTTGCTCGCAAGAATGAAGAATACACTTCGTCTTGTGAATGGTCAAGACCCGGTAAGTATTCTGGATGAAGCAGGATGGTTTTGGGGCCGATTAATTAATAACAAGGGATTTGTAACAGTGGCTACTATCATTGTAACAGTAGCCTTTTTGAATCAATTGTATTGGTTTTTGATGGGTATCGGCGTAGAACAGAATTACCAGCCTGAACAGCCAATAGCTTTCTCTCATGCACTTCACGCAGGAGAAAATCAAATTGATTGTAATTACTGCCACAGTTCTGCACGTCATTCTAAGCATTCAGGTATCCCTTCTGCCAATGTGTGTATGAATTGTCACATGTATGTAGACGGAACAGAAATTAAAGACGACGCAGGTAATTTAAAATACGACGGCGAGCGTTCTCCTGAAATTTCCAAAATCTATGCCGCTATAGGTTGGGATGCAGAAGAAAGACAATACATTGAAGATTATGAGCAGCAACCTATTAAATGGGTTCGTATTCACAACCTTCCAGACTTGGCATATTTTAACCACAGTCAGCATGTAAATGCCGGTCAATTGGAGTGTCAAGAATGTCACGGCCCAGTAGAAACAATGGAGGAAATGTATCAGTACTCTGAATTGACCATGGGTTGGTGTATTAACTGTCACCGCGAAACAGAGGTTCAGTTTGAGAAAAACGGTTACTATCAGGACTTCCACGAAGAACTAACTGAAAAGTACCACGGAGAAAAAATCACAGCTGAAAAGATTGGTGGTTTGGAGTGTGGAAAGTGTCACTACTAATTTGAGAAGTAAGAATGACTGAGAACAAGAAATATTGGAGAGGGATTGAAGAACAGTCCAATCCAGAACTCACAGAAAAGCTTGCGCAAAATGAATTTGCAAATGACATTTCAAGCGCAGAATTTCTTGGTAATGATGAGGTAGCTGAAAGTGAAACATCGCGAAGAGATTTTTTAAAGTTCATGGGCTTCTCAACAGCAGCAGCAACTCTTGCCGCGTGTGAAGCACCTATAGTAGAAAGCATACCTTATGTTGTTAAGCCAGATAGTCTTACGCCAGGTTTACCTTCTTATTATGCGACGTCTATGTATGACGGAATGGACTATGCCTCCATTTTGGTTAAAACAAGAGAGGGTCGTCCAATCAAGGTTGAACCAAATATAGAAGCTCCTTTTAACAACGTAACCAATGCACGTACACAGGCATCGGTTTTAAGTCTTTACGATGGTGCACGATTGAGGGGTCCCAAAGTGAGCGGTGAAGATGCTTCGTGGAGCGATGCTATGGCCTCTGCTAAAACGCTACTTACTGAAAAGTCAGTATTGCTCACATCTTCTGTGATAAGTCCAGCATTGAAAACGGCTATAGCAAAACTGGGATTACGTCATATTTGTGTGGACCCTGTAAGTGTTAGTAATCGATTAGATGTTTACGAAGGCTTCACAGGAAAGCGCGGTTTACCAACTATAGATCTCGAAAATGCGTCAACTGTTTTCGCAATAGGTGCAGATTTTTTAGGTGATTGGGGTGGACAAAACTTAATGGCAGCTTATGCGGATCGCAGAAAGCCAAGTGAAGGTATGTTGAAGCATATACAGGCTGAAGCTGGATTAACACTTTCGGGTTCTAACGCGGATGTTAGAATTAAGGCTCGCGTTAGCGAATACGAGTCAATACTTGCACATGTATACAATAGAATAGCCTCTTCTGCTGGTTTGATTGCTGTAAATACGCCTGCTCTTCGCGACGATATCCTAACAAATGTGGATAAGGCGGCGAGTGAATTATTGGCAGCAGGTTCGAGTGCAGTTGTTTTAAACGGCCTGAACACGAAAAACGCAGAACGCTTGACTTTGGCAATCAATTTAGCGCTAAACTCCAAAGCATTTAACACATCTAAGTTTGTTTATACTTCAAACGGTAATGATGAGTCTGTTTCAGCTTTTTTGGCTGATGTGAAAATAGGTAATGTAGATACTGTGGTCACTTTAGGAGTGAACCCTACTTATCAAATGCCAAGTGCAGACTTCAGCGGCCTTAATATTGTTGCAATTGCGGATCGTGAGGATGAAACGGCTTCTTCAGCTAAGGTAGCCTTACCGTTAAGTCACTATTTAGAGTCTTGGTCTGACTTCAGTGCAGTAGACGGTCATTATGCGGTCGGACAACCAACAATAAGTCCCCTATTTGACAGCAAAAGTGCTGTGGAAATAGTAAATGCTCTAGCAGGAGGTTCAGAAACTGCGAAGACGCTGATTCAAGAAAGTGCAGCATTACAGGCAGGTTCAATATCATGGAATGGTTTGCTTCACGACGGATATTCTTCAACAGCAGTTGCTGAGGTAAGTATGAATGGTTCCATGGATGCCGGTATGATAGACGTTAGCGGAATCAATGTAATGAAGCCACAGTCCGGATTAGAATTCTATACCTATACAAAGACAGGTATGGGAGCAGGTGAAAATGCAAATAACCCTTGGACTTACGAATTACCGGATCCAATTTCTCGTCTTTCTTGGGACAACTACATTGTAATGTCTGCTGCTGATGCTGTAGAATTAGGTATTGAAGTTGCTCCTGAATCTAACGGAGCTATGACCGGTAATACATTGAACATTACCGTAGATGGCAATCCTTTGGAAAATGTACCCGTATGGATTCAGCCTGGTCAGACAAAGGGAACCCTCGGTTTAGCTGTTGGGTTTGGTCGCACTGCAGTAGGTAAGGTAGGAAATAACGTAGGTGTAAATGCTTTTGAATTACTTCCTTCTACTCAGGCAATCAGTGGTCAAGTGACAGCCGCTGCTTCAGAAGTAGAGCACGGATTTGCTTCCGTTCAATTGGCTCATACCATGATGGGACGTAAGATTGTTAATGAGATTTCTCTTCCAACGTTCATGAACGTTAGCCATGAAGAGTGGAATGAGAAACCAACTTTTGAATCCTACAAAGGCCCTCTAAGCGCATTTGACGCTAATCTTTGGGATGATCACGATCACGAAACTTCGCACATGTGGAACATGTCCATTGATTTGAATTCATGTACGGGTTGTGGTGCTTGTGTTGTGGCTTGTTCATTGGAAAACAATGTGCCTGTTGTTGGTAAAGATGAAGTTCGACGTCATAGAGATATGCATTGGTTGAGAATAGATCGCTATTATTCATCAGAAATGACACCAGAACTTGCAGATGAAAATGGCATTGGCGCTATTGAGAAATATGCGAAGATGGAGATTCCTTCTGAAAGTCCTGACGTAGTCTTCCAACCTGTAATGTGTCAACACTGTAACCACGCTCCTTGTGAAACTGTTTGTCCTGTTGGAGCTACAGTACACTCTAGAGAAGGTCTGAATCACATGGCGTACAACAGATGTATAGGTACTAGATATTGTGCGAACAACTGTCCATACAAAGTGCGTCGATTCAACTGGTTCAATTACAAAGGCAACGAAAAGTTTGCAGATGTAAATCCATCACAAGACGATTACGGTAGAATGGTACTAAACCCGGACGTGACTGTTAGAGCACGAGGTGTGATAGAGAAATGTTCTTTGTGTATCCAACGAATTCAGTTGGGTAAACTAGAAGCGAAGAAAGACGGTAGAATGTTGACAGATGGAGAATTCACCACAGCTTGTGCTCAGGCTTGTGGCTCAAATGCAATCGTATTTGGAGATGTCAACAACCCTAAAAGTGAAGTAAGCCACCTCAAGCAAGAAGGAAGAGCATACCACTTGTTGGAGGAAGTAGGTACACAACCTAGTGTATTCTACCAGACGAAAGTTAGAAACAGAGCCTAATAAATAAGAAAGCGACATGCATTACGAATCGCCTGTTAGAAATCCGCTCATTCTTGGAGATAAGTCTTACAAAGACATTACCAATGATATAGCGAAACCAGTAGAGTCAAAAGCACCACGTGCGTGGTGGATAGCCTTCTCTATAGCATTGGTCATGTTCCTTTGGGGAATAGGATGTATTCTATATACTATTGGTACCGGTATCGGTGTCTGGGGACTGAATAAAACGGTTGATTGGGCTTGGGACATTACCAACTTTGTTTGGTGGGTAGGTATTGGTCACGCGGGTACCCTAATTTCAGCGGTACTTCTTCTCTTCCGTCAAAAGTGGAGAATGGCCATAAATCGCTCTGCGGAGGCAATGACCATTTTCTCTGTTATCCAAGCCGGCTTATTCCCGCTTATACACATGGGGCGTATCTGGATGGCTTATTGGGTAATGCCTATTCCAAATCAATTTGGTTCCCTTTGGGTAAACTTTAACTCCCCTCTTCTTTGGGATGTGTTCGCGATTTCTACGTATCTAACTGTAAGTACCGTTTTCTGGTACGTTGGTTTGATTCCGGATTTCGCCATGATACGTGACCGAGCAATTAACCCGGTACAGAAGCATATCTATAAAATATTATCATTTGGCTGGGGCGGTAAGGCGAAGCACTGGCAGCGTTTTGAAGAAGTTTCATTAGTCCTAGCAGGTTTGGCTACACCACTTGTATTATCTGTGCATACTATTGTATCCTTTGACTTTGCCACATCCGTAATCCCTGGATGGCATACTACGATATTCCCGCCTTACTTTGTTGCAGGTGCAATTTTCTCAGGTTTTGCCATGGTACAAACCCTTCTCTTAATTGTTCGTAAAATCTTCAAAATGGAAGATTACATTAACATCGAACATATTGAGATGATGAATATTGTAATTATGGTTACGGGCTCTATTGTTGGTGTTGCTTACATCACTGAGCTGTTTATTGCATGGTATTCTGGAGTAGAATACGAGCAATATGCCTTCTTAAATAGGGCGACAGGACCATACTGGTGGGCATATTGGGCAATGATGACTTGTAATGTATTCTCTCCACAATTCATGTGGTCGAAAAAATTGCGTACTAACTTGATTTTTACGTTTGTCATTTCCATTGTTGTTAATATTGGTATGTGGTTCGAACGATTTGTAATTATCGTAACCTCCATACACAGAGATTACTTGCCATCTTCATGGTCTATGTTCTCTCCAACTTTTGTTGATATAGGTATTTACATTGGAACTATTGGCTTCTTCTTCGTACTCTTCCTATTGTACGCAAGAACCTTCCCAGTAATTGCACAAGCAGAATTGAAAACTATTCTGAAGTCTTCTGGCGAAAACTTCAAAAAACACCACGACGATCATGGGGCACACTAAACATAATCCAATCGTACGCGCGCTATTCAACGACGATGATGTTGTTTTAGATGCGGTTAAAAACCTCCGTTCAAGCGGATATCACGTTAGTGAAGTATACTCTCCATTTCCCATTCATGGTTTAGATGAAGCTATGGGTTTAGAAAGAACGCGCCTTAGTACTGCAGCATTCTTCTATGGTTTGGCTGGATTGTTTTTTGCTTCCTGGTTGACATATTATACAATGACTGCAGATTGGCCACAGAACATTGGAGGGAAGCCCAACGCATATTGGTTTTTAAACATGCCTGCGTTTGTTCCGGTAATGTTTGAATTAACGGTATTCTTTGCAGCTCACTTAATGTGTTGGTCATACTTCGCGGTTAATAAGTTATATCCAGGTGCTAAAGCCCAAAATCCTGACCCGCGTACAACCGACGACCACTTTTTAATGGAGGTTGAGTTAGAAGGAAAAGAGACAGATTTAACTAAGAAGCTCCAAGAATTGGGTGCTCTTGAAATTTCAAAAGTCGAAGCATAAGATGAAAAGAACGACTACCATCATAGTGCTTATGGTTTCCGCAGTAGTTGCGAGCTGTAACTTCGATAAATCCACTCCAGGATATACTTACATGGATGACATGTATCAAAGTCCCTCATTTGAAACGTACGAGCCGTCTGCACTTTTTGCAAATGGTTTGAGTGCACAACTTCCCGTTGAAGGAACTGTGCCTAGAGGATACCATCCTTACGAATATGCCAATAGTAATGAAGGTTATGAAGCGGCACGTACCATGTTAGCAATGCCTGCTGAATTTGATTCGGAGGCAATGCTCGCTGAGGGTAAGGAGTTGTACAATATATTTTGTGATCACTGCCATGGTGAGAAGGGAGACGGAAACGGCCCCTTGGTAATGCAAGATAAAATCCCAGGAGTACCTTCTTACGCTGCTTCAAGATTACCAGATATTACACCTGGTTCCATGTACCATGTCATTATGCACGGTAAAGGAATAATGGGTTCACATGCCTCACAGCTTACTTATGATGAACGATGGAAAATTGTTCGATACGTTGTGAAATTAAGAGCTGATCAAGAATAAAACCGCAAAGTAGAATGTTTGAGTTTAAAACAAAGACAAAGCAATTGGCAATCGCACTAACGGTAGTTGGTGTTATCCTTTGGGTTGTAGGATTTGCCCTAAATGGTTCGTCATCACACGATGCGGGACACGGACATGAAGCTCATGCTGAAGAATCGCACGACGCGTATCCAGGAGAGGCTCATGCCGCAATGATTGAGTCTTCTCACCAATCTGCAGATCATGATGATCACGCCCATGATGATCACGCCGATGAGGCGCATGATTATCCAGGTGAAGCTCATGCTGCCATGATAGAATCGACACATGAGTCAGATAATGCAGACTCTGAGCACGGTCACGATGCACATGCAGAACACGGTCATGATGCGCATGCAGAACATGCGGCACATCAAATTGCAAATAGACCCTGGTCTGCAATCTACGTAGCGGCAATATTTTTCCTTGGTTTAGGCTTGGGTCAATTATTCTTTTTGGGTATTCAATACGTTGCTCAGGCAGGATGGTCTGCAGGTCTATTAAGACTGATGGAGGCTCAATCTTTTGCTATAGTGGTTCCGTTAATTGTTATTGCAATCATAGCCTTCCTAGGTTTTGGTCATGTTCACCACATGTTCCACTGGATGGTTGAAGGTATTCATATCAAAGGTCACGAGAATTACGATGCTATCATCGCTGGAAAACGTGGTTTCTTAAACCCAACTTTCTTTACGATTCGGATTCTTATTTACATAGGAGGATGGATATGGGCGGCTAAGATGCTCCGTAAATATTCATTATTGTCCGACTCAGGTGATGGAGCAGCAATGTGGAAAAAGAATAGAGGAATAGCTGCGGCTTTTACAGTTTTTTATGCGGTAACTTCTTCAACAAGTGCATGGGATTTAATCATGTCGATTGATACGCACTGGTTCTCTACCTTATTTGGTTGGTACACGTTCGCAGGTATGTTCGTGAGTTCTTTTGCAGCACTCATATTATTAACTCTGTACTTGAAAGGTCAAGGTCACATGGAGTGGATTAATGAAAATCACTTGCATGATTTAGGGAAGTTTATGTTTGCGTTCTCTGTATTCTGGACTTATCTGTGGTTCTCTCAATTCGTTCTTATTTGGTACGCAAATATTCCTGAAGAGGTGACCTACTACATGCAAAGGTTTGAACAATACAAAGTGCCTTTCTTCACAATGCTTTCTCTGAATTTTATACTTCCGGTATTGGCAGTTCTCAGTAGACCTGCAAAGCGAGTACCAGGCACAGTGGTAATGGCCGCCATATTCGTTTTAGTAGGGCATTACATGGATCACTATGTGATGATTATGCCTGGAACGGTTGGAGACCATTACGGTTTTGGATTATTGGAGTTAGGTCCAATTTTATTTTTTGCGGGTCTGTATATATATGTAGTTCTGTCTTCTGTGGCTAAGGCGCCATTAATGCATAAGAATCACCCAATGCTTACGGAGTCTAAAAACTTCCATCAATAATTAGAAAAGACACTAGATAATGAGTGCAATTTCCATCATAGTTTTAATTGTTCTAGTAATTCTTACACTAGTTCAGGTTATGAGAATTTCTGAAATCTCTTCCGAGATTCAGAAGGGTAAGGATAACGAAGTAGGCCCAAAGGATAATAATACTCAAGGACGATTGATGTTATTAGTCGGATTTGGTTTTGTTATTAGCGTTCTGGTTATGTACGTGGCTTGGGGAAGACTTTCTTTACCTGAACCTTCATCTGCTCATGGTGCAGAAATAGATAGTTTATGGAATTTAAGTATGCTGATTATCAATATCGTATTCTTCATTGTCCAGCCAATTCTATTCTATTTTGCATACAAATACAGAGGCAAGAAAGGCACTAAGGCAACGTATTACGAGCATAACAATCGCTTAGAGCTGTTCTGGACGGTTATACCTGCACTTGCCTTGGCAGTACTTATTATTTGGGGTCTAAATGTTTGGAGCACCTTAATGATGCCAGAAAACGAAGAAGAGCCCATTTTAGTGGAAGTCTATGCTCAACAATTCAATTGGACCGTTCGCTACAGTGGTGGTGACAACGAATTAGGCTACGCTACAGTGCATGAAATTGCCGGAGCAAACATTTTGGGTGTTGATACTCAAGATCCAGCTTCTGCAGATGATATAGTAGCTAAAGAGCTACACTTGCCTGTTGGCAAACCAATACAATTTGAATTCCGTGCTCAAGACGTTATACACTCAGCATATTTCCCTCACTTCCGTGCGCAAATGAATTGTGTTCCTGGTTCGGTAACTAATTTTCAGTTTACACCAACTATTACAACTGCGGAAATTCGTCAGAATAAGGATGTCAAGGCACATGTAGAGGAGGTAAATGAGATTAGAAAAGCCAAAGGTGAAGACATTTGGGAATTTAATTACGTGCTATTGTGTAATAAAATTTGCGGTGCAGCACACTACAACATGCAAATGGACATCATAGTGGAAACCCAAGACGAATTTGACGCTTGGTTGAAAGAACAAAAAACCGTCGCCGAAACTTTGTAAATAGAGGTAATAAAGATTAAGCTATGTCAACTACAACGACAGAAAAAAACAATCACTTCCAAGATCATTTGATGGAGCATCATCATGAGGAGAACTTCTTCACGAAGTACATCTTTACGATGGACCACAAGATGATCGGCAAACAGTTTTTAATTACGGGTATGTTTATGGGAATCATCGGTGTGATGATGTCTATGCTTTTCCGTTTGGAAATTGCTTATCCGGAACAGAGTTTTCCAATCCTAGAATTTTTCCTTGGAAAGTGGGCACCGGACGGTGTTATGGATCCAAATATGTATCTAGCACTGGTAACCATTCACGGAACCATAATGGTATTCTTTGTATTGACAGCTGGTTTATCAGGTACATTTTCAAACCTTCTAATTCCATTGCAAATTGGAGCACGTGATATGGCATCAGGTTTCATGAATGCCTTGTCTTATTGGTTCTTCTTTTTGAGTTCTGTG
>JAYOSU010000060.1:0-10100 GCA_038139395.1 Cryomorphaceae bacterium | reverse complement strand
TCCGTTTCACGCAAGCAGGTTCTGAGGTATCGGCACTTCTAGGTCGTATGCCTTCAGCTGTAGGTTACCAGCCAACGTTAGCCTCTGAGATGGGTGCGATGCAAGAGCGTATTACTTCAACTAAAAATGGTTCAATTACTTCAGTTCAAGCGGTATACGTACCTGCGGATGACCTCACCGATCCTGCTCCTGCAACAACGTTTGCACACTTGGATGCCACAACGGTATTGTCACGTAAAATTGCGGAGCAGGGTATCTACCCTGCGGTTGATCCATTGGATTCTACTTCTCGTATTTTGACGGCGGACATCGTAGGTCAAGAGCACTATGATACAGCACAGCGCGTAAAAGAGACCTTGCAACGCTACAAAGAATTGCAGGATATCATTGCGATTCTAGGTATGGAAGAGCTTTCTGAAGAGGATAAACTGGTAGTATCACGTGCTCGTCGTGTAGCCCGATTCCTATCTCAGCCGTTCCACGTTGCAGAACAATTTACCGGTCTGCAAGGAGTTCTTGTTGATATAAAGGATACTATCAAAGGATTCAATATGATTCTTGATGGAGAGCTAGATCAATATCCTGAAGCTGCCTTCAACCTTAAAGGAAACATAGAAGAGGTTGTAGAAGCAGGCGAGAAAATGTTGGCTGAAGCCTAATTGTATTCTGTATGTACTTAGAAGTAATTACACCAGAGGCGGTATTATTCAAAGGCGAAGTGAGCTCCGTGCAATTGCCGGGAAGGGATGGTTTATTTCAGATTTTGAAAGATCACGCCCCAATAATTTCTGCTTTGGGCCCGGGCACTGTTAAAATTCGTGTTGCCGATGATACTAAAACACTGGACACCTTGAGTTCTCAAGTTATACTTGATACTTCTGACGATAAGCTTTGCACGGTGGAAGTAAAGGGCGGTGTCTTAGAATGCAAGAACAATAAGATATCAGTACTTGCAAGTTAATAGACTATAGATATTTGAAAAACCTGCAGCGCGCTGCAGGTTTTTTTTTGATTACTTTTTACAGGTAACCTTGAGTTTGGCAATCATACGTTTATGAAAAAGATATTAATATTCTCAATTACATTGCTGACATTTCATGCAGCAGCTCAAGAATTTGGACAGCGATCTGGATTTCGCGGTGTAGTTTCAAAGAAAAATAAGCCCATTGAACTCAATGAAGTTCCAGTAAGCGCCTCGCTTGGAAAAGAAACCTTTTCCTCCGCAACTAAGCAAATCACCATATTAACTGCAAAGGAGATTCAAGAACTGCCCGTTGCCAATATTAATGAGCTCCTGGAATATGTGGCAGGGGTGGATATGCGCCAGCGCGGGCCTTTGGATGTTCAAGGCGATTTGGGAATTCGCGGAGGCACATTCGATCAAACGTTGGTGTTGGTCAATGGCGTTCGAATGAATAACCCTCAAACAGGACACCACAACATGAATCTTCCCGTTCCGCTGGCCATGATTGAGCGTATAGAGGTTGTTCATGGTGGCGCGACTAATGCCCATGGCATTGGAGCCATGACAGGAGTTTTAAATATTGTACTTAAATCCCCTCAGAAAAAAATCAATGCCGGATACGCTCTCATTACCGGTCAAAATAATTTGATAAATAGTAGTTTTTACATTGGTAAGAAAGTAGGGAAGTGGGGTGTTCAGTTTGGTCAGCAAGGTCAGCAGTCTGCCGGATATATTGCCAATACAGATTTTTCGAGCCAAAAATTTATACTAAACCTTGAGCGTGATTACAAGCTTGGGAAAGAGGAAGGAAAACTTTCCTTGATGTACGCAGAAAATCAGAAGGCTTTTGGTGCGCAGAATTATTATACGTCGGCATTTCCAAATCAATTTGAGGCAACTTCTACACGAGTAGTTTCCTTGGGTTTGGACGAAACCATTGGACAGAAAACAGATTTTACATCCGATATGAATGTCGTTACCGGAACAGATCGGTTTGAACTCTACCGTGAGACGTCTGGATTAGGCGGTTTTGATGCCAATGAAGTTTCATATGATAAACTGCCTTCTGGAAGGTACTATCGTGCGGCGGATGGTGATAGTGCGGCATCTTGGTACGTTGGACCTAATTTCCACCAGACTTTTGTGTTTAACTTAAATTCCCGATTGAGCCACCGTTGGAATAGAGAACACGAAACCAGTCTTGGCTATAATCAGCGCTATGATGAAATTCACTCAAATGTGTTAGGAGGAGATTTCACCGATATTTATTTGGTACCAGGTTGGGATGGATACACCATGGATAAAGGTGCTTCAACTGCTGATTTCTCGTGGTTCGGGGAACATAAATTCACGAGAGGAAGATACCAGCTGCGCGCCGGTGGAATGTTAAATGATCATTATGGCCCTTCACAAAACACCTCTTATTTCTTTGCTCCTTCTATGGACGCATTGTATCGACTGACGAAAGAATCTTCACTCTATGCAACGGTGAATCGCTCTATCCGTTACCCAACCTATACAGACTTGTATTACAACCGTGGTGATGCCCAAGGTTCGATTGGTTTAAAGCCAGAGACGGCATGGAATTATGAAGTGGGTTACAAGGCAAAAGAAGATGACCTTTATATAACTGGAGCACTATTTCATAGGCGCTCTAAAGATTTGATAGACTGGGTTACTTACGTTGATATTCCTGATACGGCTTTTGCATCTAACATTACCGCATTGGCTTTGACGGGAATTGAGGCTGGATTAAGATATGCAGCAAAGAAACGAAAGCAGCTATTGAGACGTGCATCAGTAGAAGCAGCCTTAATGACGGGAAGTAGTCCTGAAGTGGACTTTTCAAGTCTATACGCCTTAGATTACCTCCGAGCTAAAATAACCGCTCGAGCCACACAAAAATTAGGGATGGGCTTCTTTGCAAACTATGCGATTACACTACAAGACCGAATGGGCACATACAATAGTTTGGGAACAGAATTGGACTACAAGCCTTTTGCGTTGCTAGATTTAAAACTCTACTATGCTCCTGCGGCGGGTATATTCAAGCGTCAATTTCCCTTCCAAGCCTTTATCAATATTACGAATGCTATGGATGCGAACTACTATGATAGAGGGAATGTAGTGCAACCTGGACGTTGGATCAGTACAGGTTTTGAGTGGCGCTTCCGCTAAACGCTCTAGTCTTGATATTATTTCAACTTCTCGTTGTTGTGATGTCTGTCGTGGTCGCGTTCGCGCTTGACGTTCATTTTTTTATCGAAGGCCGCTTGCAAGTCAGTACCGGTTTGATTGGCCAGACATAGTAGTACAAAGAGTACATCGCTTAGTTCTTCGCCTAGGTCCTTGACCTTGTCGCTTTCCTTTTCACTTTGCTCACCATAGCGGCGGGCGATGATTCGGGCTACTTCACCTACCTCCTCAGTAAGCTGAGCCATATTGGTTAGCTCATTAAAGTAACGCACGCCATGTTTTGTAATCCACTCATGGACTTCTTGTTGTAATCTACCCAAGGGTAAATCTTTCGATACGTTGATGGAATCTAAAGCCATTATTCCTTGTTTTTAGTATCAACCCATATGGTAACTGGGCCATCATTAATTAATTGTACTTTCATGTCCGCGCCAAATCGACCGCCTTTAACGGGCAAGTCGCTTTCCATCCAAAGCTTTTCCATAAAGTACTCGTATAAAGGTTCTGCATGCACGGGTTTTGCTGCTTTCATGTAGCTTGGTCTATTTCCTTTTTTCGTGGAAGCGTGCAAGGTGAATTGAGAAATGACCAAACATTGACCACCAATATCTTTAACGCTTCGGTTCATTACTCCCTCATTGTCAGGAAATAGCCTCATTCTAGAAATTTTACCGCACAACCAGTCCGCATCATTCTCTCTATCGTCAGGTTCAATGCCTAAAAAAATAAGCAAACCCTTTCCAATAGCGCTAATTTCAAGCCCATCTACTTCAACACTTGCTTCGCTAACGCGTTGTAGTAGAACACGCATTTAGTTGAAGGCAGGATTGGGAAATACAATAATCTTATCTCCAAAGTAATCGAACAACTTGCTCGAGTTTTCTTGGAAATCATCTTCCATTGATCGAATCAAATTTGATTCTCCTAGTGAGGTGGTGAGTACTAAAGCAACGCGATTCGTTTCGTAGGATTCCACAAGGGTGTTGTTTTCCGCTGTTTTTCCATAGATCAGGTGATCACCGACCATTGAAGGGGCGGCCTTAATTTCATGTTTTTCTAGAGCCTTTATTACAGCTGCCGATTCCTGTTCGCTCGCCATAAGGACAATTTGAAAATCGGCATTTTGGCAAGCTTGAAGAAACGATAATGCATCTGAGCTAAATTTCATTGACTCTAGTGCGGATACCTTTTCAAGTTTCAGTTTTTTACCGCCAGCTATATCTTTATAATGGTCATTTATGCTCTCCTGAGATAAGAGTATGAAAGGCACATCAATGAAGACTAAAGCTCCTGCAGCAACATTACCTCTTTGTTTTTCAATTAAGAATTCAGCGTATTTAAAATTCTGTTTATAAATGAATCCAAATTCATTTGAACTCCTCCATGTAAATGAGGAATCAAGCTCAGAAGTTCCATTAAGTGCAGACTCCCCAAGAGAACAAGAAGTTAAGATAGTGGCACTAATGGCTAGAAGTGCGGTAATGTGTCTGTTCATCGTAATCGTTTAGTTGGTTAAGATAACTTTCGTATCGAGTAGGTGCAATTTTATTCTCTTCTAAAGCTCTTTTCACTGCGCATTGAGGCTCATTGAGATGCATGCAATTATGGAACCTACATTGCTCACTCAAGGCAAAAATTTCCGGAAAGAAATGACTGATTTCTTCCTTTTTCATATCAACCATACCGAATCCCTTTATACCCGGTGTATCTATCACATCACCTCCCATTTCTAAGGGATGCATTTCCGCAAATGTGGTGGTATGTTGCCCTTTACTGTGCGAAATACTAACCTTTCCCGTTCGCAAATCTAAGTTGGGTTCTACGGCATTTATGAGTGTACTTTTCCCTACACCGCTATGTCCACTAAGAAGGGTGGTTTTATCTTTAAGTTCCTCTTTGAGTCTTTCAAGACCAATATCTTTTATTGCGGAAGTTTTGATGACTCTATAACCTATTGCCCTGTAAACAGCTTCTCGGTACTCCAATTCCATTAGTTCTTGCTCACCGTAAAGGTCTATTTTATTAAAGACTATAATTGTTGGAATTGAATAAGCTTCCGCGGTAGATAAAAATCTGTCCATAAAACCCGTTGAGGTCATGGGCTGAGCAAGAGTTGTTACTAGCAGCGCTTGATCCATGTTTGACGCAATGATATGTACTTGCTTGCTAAGATTGACGCTTTTCCGAACGATGTAGTTTCTGCGGTCTTGAATTCCGTTAATCACGCCTTGTCCTTCTTGATCGTCCTCTAAATCAAAATGGACAATATCACCTACTGCAATGGGATTGGTGCTTTTAATACCTGCAACTCGAAATTTTCCCTTGATACGGCAATCATACAGTTCACCGCTTTCAAGTGAACGAACTTGGTACCAGCTACCTGTACTTTTTAGAACAACGCCTTTCATGACGCGCAAATTACACAATTAACGCTTGGCGTACATGTTTTCGTAGTAGTCTTGATAGGTCCCTGAAGTAACATTTTTGAGCCAGTCTGAGTTGCTCAAATACCAATCTATGGTGATGGCCAACCCTTCTTCAAAAGTAACGCTTGGTGACCAGCCCAATTCCTTATTAATTTTTGTGGCATCAATGGCATACCTACGGTCGTGACCCGGTCGGTCTTTTACATAAGTGATGAGCTTTTCACTACTGCCTTTTTCACGGTTCAATTTCTTATCCATCTGCAAGCAGAGCACCTTGATAAGGTCAAGGTTTGTCCATTCGTTAAACCCACCAATATTATAGGTTTCGCCATGTTTACCATCATGATAAACTAAATCTATAGCGCGAGCATGATCTACTACATAGAGCCAGTCGCGCGTATATTGACCATCCCCGTAAACAGGTAATGGTTTTTCTTCCACAATGTTGTTTATGAAAAGTGGAATGAGCTTTTCTGGAAATTGGTTTTGACCGTAATTATTGGAACAATTCGTGACTACATAGGGAATGCCATAGGTTTCACCATAGGCGCGAACAAAATGATCAGAAGAGGCTTTTGAAGCACTGTAGGGACTATTTGGATCATATGGCGTGGTTTCTTCAAACAACCCTTCCCTTCCTAAAGTACCGTAGACCTCGTCGGTTGAGATGTGGTAGAAGCGTTTGCCTTCAAAATCCGTGTGTATACGTTTAAAGCTGTTCAATAGATTTACTGTGCCTAAAATGTTGGTTCTAACAAAGGCCAACGGGTCCTTAATAGATCGGTCTACGTGACTTTCAGCGGCTAAGTGAATAACTCCATGCGGTTGGTAGGTATCAAACAAGTCGTCAACTGCTTCAGCATCAACAATATCTACTCGTTCAAACGTGTAGTTAGGTGCGTTCTCAATGTCACTTAGATTTTCTAGGTTACCTGCGTAAGTCAAGACATCCACATTGATGATGTGGTATTCACTGTACTTGTTTACGAACAATCGCACAACGTGGGAACCTATAAACCCGGCGCCGCCTGTAATAATGATGTTTTTCATTCAGATGCTTCTAATGATCTACGAAACGCCAATTTATGAAGAATAATTCCTAATTGTGCCTTCAGTAACTTATGATATGACCGAATAGCTGAATACGTCTCACTTGTACCCTTAACACACTAAAGGGCGTCCTAGTTTTTATCACCTGGCACAACAAAGAATGAGTAAAGAGATTGTTATCTCCGGAAGTTTACGATTGGAAAGGATTTACCATTAATCGTATTCCAGAGGCCTATCTGGAGGACGGATTGGTCGGTAGTCTGGACATTGTTTCTAATTCCCACTTGAACACCTCTCATTTGATTGGAACCATTAATAATTCCGAGTTGAACTCCTTTAGTTTGAGCGGCACTATTTCTAAAAGAGATACTTAAACCATTTACTTTCTGGTAATGACTACTGCCCAGATTGAAAGCCATTCCATTCAAGCGCTCACCTACGCTAACAAACCCTGAGACCGCTAGACCATTGACTTGATCTGTTTGCGTTCCAAAAAGCGAGCATTGCAGTCCATTGGTGATAGACTTTGGGCCCACGTTTAGTAGGGTCGGAGGTAGATATCCAAAGGGAACTTTAGACCAATGAAACAATCCACCGCCAATTTGAAGGTTAATTCCGTTAGTCGCCTGATTGTACGGCGCATTGCAAATAACGTCGTGACCAATAACGCCAACGGCAATGCCATTGACTGTTTGCGCCTTGCCCGGTTGGTAGGCTAA
The DNA here is from genome assembly GCA_038139395.1 of Cryomorphaceae bacterium. Lineage (GTDB taxonomy): Bacteria > Bacteroidota > Bacteroidia > Flavobacteriales > Schleiferiaceae > UBA10364. Next base: position 2,745 of record JAYOSU010000060.1, on the reverse strand, counting down.
TAAATATCTTTTGGGACCCGTTATAGTTATTACAATTGGGTCATGGGTAAAATAAGCAGAGCTACATTGACTAAATGGACGATTTGTAGTAATGTCCAAATCCAAATTGGAGAGTAAATAATCTAATGTTGAATCTGGATACGCAATAGAAATAGGATGATTCTTTTCATCCAGGTTTATATTTAATCGAGCATGATCTACGGTACCTCCGGTGTTGAAATAAAGCAAATAGGAATAGGACCGAACGGGCGCATCCATTTTCTCACCCACATCGAAAAGTTCATCAATAATTGGACGGAACGTTTCAATAAATAAGCTATCAAATTCCGATCTTGAAATACCGCTGAGGTTGGATGATGAATCAGAAGAAAATGCGGAAGGATATAAACTGTCTAGCTGGCTAAGTTTCATTGCCGCAAGAGAATCTACAGGCGCATAAGTATAACCTTGTCCATAGATAGGATAACTACAAAACAGGGCGAATAGCCCTACAATAATTCTATCTATGCTACAAGCTTTGCTCAAAATTCCAAGCATCATGTAGCATGTCTTCCAATGTTTTTTCAGGGGTCCAATTCAATACGCGCTGTGCCTTGCCAATGTTCGCGTAAACTGCCGGTACGTCCCCTTCACGTCGCGGTGCAAGACTATAAGGAATCGCAATTCCAGTGGCGCGTTCAAAGGCATTAATCATTTCTAATACGGTCGAGCCGTTGCCAGATCCTAAATTGATGACGTCGTAACCTTTGGTCTTGCCGTCAATCAAATGCTGAATGGCCAAGATATGTGCTTTGGCAATATCTATCACATGGATGTAGTCGCGAATGCATGAGCCGTCGCGTGTATCGTAATCGGATCCAAAGACCTTCAATTCTTTTCTTTTTCCAATGGCCGTTTCGGTGATGTAGGGAACTAAATGATGAGGCTCGCCGTCTTGGAATTCTCCAATGAGGCTGGATGGGTGGGCGCCAATAGGATTAAAATACCTCAGACTCAACACATGTACGGCCCCAGTGGCGGCAGAGTCGCGCAAGATTTCTTCGCCTATTTTTTTAGTATTACCGTAGGGACTTTCCGCAGGTTGAATCGCCGCGTTTTCATCCACATGTGGGTTTTCTGGCTTACCGTAGACCGTGCAGGAACTAGAGAATACAATGTTCTTTATTCCATGCTCCTCCATACTTTGTAGGAGGTTTATGGTACTCCGCAAATTGTTATGGTAGTATTTCAAGGGCAGTTCAACGCTTTCGTTCACTAACAGAAAGGCAGCGAAGTGAATAACACCGAAGATGTTTGGAAACTCTTGGAATACAGCATCTACCTCTTCGCGGTTGCAAAGTTCTACTTGACGGAAGGTGACCTTGCGGCCAACAATCTTCTCAATACGAGTTTTTACCTCAAGAGGACTTTCACTCAAATTATCTACGATAATTGGTTCGTAGCCGGCTTCAATGAGTTCAACCACAGTATGAGAACCAATATAGCCTAATCCACCGGTGACAAGAATTTGCGGCATAAAATAAGCAGTTAAATACTTTTGTTTAAAGGTCTACTTTCTGCTGTAATTCTCAAAGTCCCTGTGTTCTTTTCTGTAGAGCCTCTCGTCCGGTAAGCTTTTAAACCACGAATAGGTTTTTTCTAACCCTTCAGCCCGCATTATTTTGGGTTCCCAATCCAATATAGACTTTGCCTTGCTGATATCCGGCTTGCGCTGCATAGGGTCATTAACCGGTAACGGCTTGTAGATGACTTTCTGCGTGGTGCCCGTGAGTTTGATAATCTCCTCAGCAAAATCTGAGATGGTAATCTCGTGCGGATTCCCAATATTCACGGGCTCGGCATGGTCGCTCATTAAAAGACGGTAAATCCCTTCAATTAAATCGTCCACATAACAAAACGATCGTGTTTGCGATCCGTCGCCAAAAATGGTCAAGTCTTCACCGCGCAAAGCTTGACCAATGAACGCGGGCAGTACCCTTCCGTCGTTCAAACGCATACGCGGCCCGTAGGTATTGAAAATGCGCACAATTCGGGTTTCTAGGCCGTGATAGGTATGGTAGGCCATGGTCATCGCTTCCATAAAGCGTTTGGCTTCATCATAGACGCCTCTCGGGCCAACAGGGTTCACATTCCCATAATATTCTTCGGTTTGAGGGTGTACCAAAGGATCGCCGTATACCTCTGAGGTGGATGCAACCAATATGCGCGCCTTTTTCTCCATAGCTAGACCGAGGAGATTGTGCGTTCCCAAAGAACTCACCTTCAAGGTTTGAATGGGTATTTTTAAGTAATCAATAGGAGAGGCCGGGGAAGCGAAGTGGAGTATGTAATCTAACGTTCCTGGAACATGGACAAAATTACTAACGTCATTCTTGTAAAATGTAAATTTTGGATGGCCCATGAGGTGCTCCAAATTCTCCATATTTCCCGTAATCAAATTATCCATGCCAAGCACTTCCATGCCTTCTGCAATGAATCTGTCGCAGAGGTGTGAACCTAGAAATCCCGCTGCTCCTGTTATGAGTACTCTGGGCATCATTTATATTTTTTCAGCGATTTTTTCGCTCATTCCTATTCCGTAGTAATCAAATCCTGCCTCTCCGACAATTTCTCTGCGGTAGAGGTTGCGGCCGTCAAATACTACCTTGGTTTTCATGGCTTGTCCCACCTTTTCCCAATTGGGTACCCGGAACTCCGTCCATTCGGTAATGAGCGCCAAGGCATCTGCACCTTGTATAGCCTCCA
>JAYOSU010000059.1:0-10116 GCA_038139395.1 Cryomorphaceae bacterium | reverse complement strand
GCAAATTACAGCATATGAATGAGGCAAAAAACTTTAACCCTTAAATCCCCTTGGCCAAATGGGCCAAGGGGATTATAAAACGTATGATCGCTATCTATATTACAACAACACCCATAAGGAGGATTCTATCCAATCCGCTGTAATAAGTTTAACGATGTAGGTGCCTGATACAAAATCAACATCAATAACAGCTTTATTTGATCCTGATGGAAGTTGCCGAGTCAACATCAAATGGCCAGAGCTATTAAAAATTTCGAGTGTTCCATCCTTCTCTGTGGGAGGATAAAGGACTGTCATTGAAGGATTCTTACTTGGATTAGGATATATTATTAGGCTGGTTTCACGATTTGGTCCAATGAGGTCATGTGGTATTTTACCTGGACCCTTAGACGGGCATATGTATGCTGTAGGTGGAGTGTTTTGGGATTTTATAGGATACACCTTGGAACGACCTAAATACATATCTGTAGAATATGAATTAGAAAAGCTATTATAATCGGCTGATACAAAATGATGTCCTCCATTATGGGGAACTATTGCCGTGGACGAAAACATGCCTTGAAGATCAAACTTGGAATTATTTGAAAACTGATTGTGACCTAAATTCAGAGATAGCGACGCTAATTCTTCAAATTTTACTCCTATATTATTGGTTATAAAAGCATTACCTGCATAAGAACCCAGACTCAATGAACCGTTCTGCTGCTTATGACCGATATTATTATAACTCCAATCGTTACATTCCATTCGAACATTTGCATCTTTAATTCTTGAGCCATACACGGTATTCGAGGTAAATACATTTCTTAACATGCGAAACGCTGTGCTCTTCGTTCGACCCAAACAGGTTAGACCTTGATCGCAGCCATGAAACAAGTTTCGTTCAATAGTAAAATTCTGACTTTTAAAGTAAGCGCCTTTGTCACATGCAGTGAACGTGTTTGAAAGAAACTTGACCGGCGTACCCATACATTTCAACCCTTTTCGCGCATTCCTAAAATGACAATGTTCAATATTCACCGTAGCATTTAACCCTAAATACAGTGCGGGATCACCTCCCACGAATTCTGTATGTAATATAGATGCAGTATTTGAAACGACCTTCAAACCTTCCCATTGTTTTGGGCCATCATACTGAACTTTTGAATTTTGTAGAACCAACTTTGAATGAGACTGGAGGCCTCCTTTATCATATAAGGTGATATTACAATCATCTATGCTTACCTCCTGAATTGTCGAGGGAATAATAACATTGTTCTTAACTTGAAGTGAAGAAGAGTTAAGAGTAAATTGTGCATTAGACCCAGAAATTATACGACCTACTTCTTCAAAAATCAACAATCCAAAACCCTTTGGATTGAAATGAGCTTGTTGAATGAGTTCTAGAGTACCCCTTATTATTATCTGTCCATCCTCCCATTCAATTTGAGCACCTTGTTCAATTATAAACTCTGCTCCTTTTTCAATGATTAATTGGCTATTTGGACCAATCTCAAGTAAACTATTCTTTCTTAATATCAATGAGCTTCCACTATTAACCCGGAGTATAGATTGATTCAAAGGATCATCTCCAATTTCTAAACTTCCACTGACATCAAGTATACCAGACAAACAACCGTTTCCCACAAAAACCTCAATGTTTTGCCTAGTATCTGCAATTAGGTTAGCGGATTTCCCAATAAACCCTTGACAACCTACAGACAGTTTGGCTGATGATTCAATTTTCAGCTGTTCTATATGCGAAGGATATTCACTAAATATATTGTTCTCCTTGGCTATATTAAATACGCCATTCAACTTTCCATTAGCACCAATTTCCTGATGAATGCCATCAAGTGAGCGGAGTGCGAATTGAATAATGTCTTCATCTGTATAAATGTGTTCTTGGTTTGGCGCAGAAATGTCATCCATCAATCCTGGGCTTATATAGGTATGAAATGGTATCAAATCCATCATTCCCCTAAAGGAATTATAAGCGTTGCTTGATCCTACGTTGAGTGCACTATATGCAGGAATAAATGTATGATTCGGACTAAAAATTGTTGCGCCCCATAAATCTGTAAAAGCGGTCGCTGAATTAGATGATGAACCCGAAACCTCTACTAAATTTGATTGAGAGCTATTTTTAAAGAGGACGGTCGTTTTATTCATTATTTGCTGATGAACCCCAGAGAGGAGTCGATTGGTTCGACCTTGAATATACATGGTGGCCTTATCTGCTTTTGCTTGTGAAATGCCAGGAGCTATCGAGCTGTATTTTGCCCACTTGGCCATTCTTGCACCGGTTCCACTTATTAAATGAATTTTTAAGCTAGTAAACAACTGACTTAAAATGCCGCTCCCTTTATATAAATAATTACTGGTACTTGGAATTCCTTCAATCGCTGCACCGTATTTTAGAATACTCTTTTTATCTCCACCACGGGTATTATACTTTATCGTGTCTAAATCTGCATTTACCCTGTGTTTGAAGGTAAGTTGCTGTGTTTTTCCCCATTTAGCAATCCGATCATCTACATCAGCTAAAGGCGCAGAAAGGGCCATATCCGAACCGTTTGAAATGGCAAATCGTCGCATAGTTTGCGGTTGTGCTCCATCAAAAAATTGAAGAGACTCCTGCCTATTAATTTTAGCAGAAGGATCAAGATGATCAATCAGTATCTCTCTTGCAGCCGGAGAATTAATTGCATCCTTCCAAGAAGAAATGAGTGAAAAACCAAAAATTGTAGTCAATTCTTGCAATCGCTTCGCCCCCATTTGAATGCCAAGGGGAATAAAAGCTCCATCATGTGGCGTATCAAATGTTCCATAGCCACTAATGTTTAAGCAACAATTATTACGTTCTAACTCTAATAATGCAGCTCTCGCAATTAATCCTCCCATAGAAGCTCCCACAATTATGCCCGGTTCGCGAGCTTGCTCTTTATATACCCAATTCAAAGCCCTCATTAGACTTTGTACATTGTCATGAATGCTTTGCTTGCTTTGCTCAAAATCTACATGAACAATATCATAGCCCGCCAAATGCAATGAATCGTATAACCATGCAAGCTTTTCCATGCCTTGATGAATACGCTCGTTATTCTCGTTTAAGATGATCCCAGATGCTAATCCCTCATAAGTAATGTTTCCGTATTTTCTTTTGGCGGACTCAAATCCTTCAACCAAAATCAATGGCTTTTGCAGACCTATTCCTTTGTCCGCATATCTTATGCTGATTTTGGCCTCATGTTTAGGAGAATACGTCTGAAAGCATGGAGGTGAAGGCATATTTTCAGTATAAAAGACATCATCTGGAGTTTCAGCATTGAATATGACTGGGAATTTAAATCTGGTTTGAAGCGGGCCTGTTTGAGTATTTATTCGAATTCGAAGTTCCTTAAGAACCAACTCTCTGGCTTGAGAAGTTGTGGAGTATGTTGTGGTTATTTTCTGATTTAGGGTCACATCCCTGAAGCCTTGACCATCATCTAAGTCAACATAAATTTTACTAGGAAGAATTTCATTGGTTTGAACCAAGTAATCTTGAAGGGCAAATGTTAATTTAACCTTATTGCTCGATACATATTCTCCTGAATTATTTGTTCCGCCAAAAAAAACTGTAAAATCCTTTACAGCCCTCAAAGCGCTATCTATTGGGCTTGGTGTATTCCATAAAATTTGATGGTTTTCATCTAACCAAAGGTTTGGAGGCATGGTAACCACTTGATTTCCATTATGAAAAAGCCAGCCATTTACAAGGGAATTAGTATCTAATTCATGGACTTTAAACCAATTCAAATACAGGCTTACATCAACGCCTAAAGTATCATTGGCCATGCTCTGCCGTTCAAATTCATCCCATGGTTTTAAGTGCGGTTTTTGACTACCAAACAAGAGACCGTTTTTTAACCTTTGACTCAATAGAAGGTCATTGTAAATCACCTCCGAATATCGACCCTTGACTATTTTACCCGGTAGTGTACCGTTAAAACTTTGTAGCTCATAATCAGAACCTTTATTAAGAATGCTCAAGAAACTTTGATCATGAAGAAAGCCTTCTGGAAATAAGGTGTCGGGTAAAGCTTCATACATATACTTCACCGAATCGACGCTTTGCGCTTTTGGAAGAAGTGGAATCAAGATAAGGATCAATAGAATCCTTATAAATTGGGGTTTTCTCATAACGATTAGGATTTATTAGGGCATTATTGCCACTACTATTAAATTGACCTAATCGAAAAGAACATTCTATAAATGTTGAGAATTTTCAGTTATACCCTGTTCTATAAATTGCGAACTTTTTTCAATATCTGTAGAAATAAAAACCCCCAAAAGCAAAGCCTTTGGGGGTTTAAAATTTTTCATGTCAAATTTTACATAGCACCATCTAACTTGGCAGCAAGAACTTGCTTACTCGTAGCACCTACTTGCTTGTCTACTATTTCACCATTCTTGAAGACCAATAATGTTGGGATGTTACGAACACCGAACTGTTGAGCTACAGCGCCTTCAGTATCTACATTAAGTTTACCTACTACTGCTTTGCCTTCGTATTCACCGGCCAATTCATCTACTACGGGTCCAACCATTCGGCAAGGGCCGCACCACTCCGCCCAAAAATCGACCAAAACTGGCTTATCAGACTTCATTACTACTTCTTCAAAATTTGCTTCTGTTATTTCGAGAGCCATATCTAATTAAATTTCTTTGTGTGTATCAAAAGTAAGACCAATTTACTTTGAGAACCTATAGCCTTCGCCTATAAGGTCATCTATGTTTTCCACATGAAATACACCTAAATGTTAATTCAAAGTTATTTTGAAAACTTGCGAATTGCTCCAAAGAAAATAAATACCTCTTGGTAAGTGCTGAAGATATAAATGATTATCACCCTGGTAAACGCGCTGCTCAATTACCAGTTGGCCCAATGAATTGTAAATTTTCAAATCATCTGCTGACTTCATAGTAATCTTTAGGTCTCCACTAGTTGGATTAGGATACACATTTTCAATTGCTCCTTTTTCTTCTTTAATATCAACGAGATAGCTCAAGCCAAAAGCAAATGCTCCTTTGTATCCTCCATTTTGCAGCGTATCCAAATAAATCCACCTTTCGGGCATATTTGAAGCCACATCAAAAGGAATTAGTGAATCACCTTGAAAATAAAGCTGAGTAACAAGTGTATCTGTAAACCAAGCATTATTTAGGTATCCTTTAATGTGTATATGAGCAGGCCTGTTTGGATAGATACCCGGTAAGGTGGTATGTAAAGTTGTGGTATACCCTGTTAATTCTAATTCTCCCCTGTAATCAAAAGAGTTTGGGTTTCCACCCACATTGCTGTACGCACCTGCATCATTCGTATGCCATAACTGGATGGTATACGTACTCGGTAATGTATCAAGATTCACGGTATCACAGTCATAGCTCACATAGAAAGTCAACTCAAGAGCACGCGAAGGGTTTATAATCCCAGGTACCAAAGTATCGTTGATAATTTTGGGCGCTCCGGCAACAAAATAGGGACCCAATTGATCAGGAGTTGTAATGCAATTAACTTGGCCAAAAGACCAATGAGAAAGAAGCAACAATAACAAGACTTTTAAGGATTTCATCAACTACTAATTTTAGGATAAAGCAAAGGATGTTGTTCTAAAGCAAGCAGTAAATCCCTATTGATACTCACTTTCCTGCCATTCACCGGTAGCTTTACATCTAAGTCTTCATCAAGATCTACAATATGCAATTTCACACGCTTTTTACCTGGATACTGTTCCAATAAATGATGAATTGTATCCACCAATTTAGAATCTAGAGAAGCCAAATCTAATTTGATTTCGAGCAACTTGCTTTGTTCTTCCAGTAAATCTTGCAACAACTTGATCTCTATGATATCAATTTTCAAGCGTTCTAATATTTCTTCACCTTGTCTCTGATTGTATTTTTTAGCTCGTGCCTTAATGAAAAGTAATTGTTCGTTTTCAAAGAAGTGTTTGAATTTTAAATAGTCATTGCCAAAGACTCGAAATTGGTAATCGCCCTTAAAATCTTCAACGCGAAAGTACCCATACCCTTTTCCTAACTTAGAAATTTTATGTTCTACATCCGTTACGATTCCAGCAACAAATACGTCTCTTCCTAAAATACTATTGGGAAGATTCAATCTGCCTATCTCTGCTGTACAGAAATATTGAATTTCAGTTCTAAAATCCTCTAAAGGATGAGAACTGAGGTACATACCATTTATTTCCTTTTCTTTTTTTAATGCAACAATCTTTGGCCATTCTGAAATTTCAGGCATTTTGGGAGGTGGTAACTCTTCATTTGACCCTTCACCAAAAAGAGAAGCCTGTGCACTTTCTGCATCATGTTTCTTTTTTTGAACGTACTTTATTGCTTTCTCCACAAATGTTCGTCCACCCTCTTCTTCAGTAAAATACATGGCTCTGTGCGTATTTGGAAATTCATCCATGGCACCACCAAGTATCAAACATTCTATGGTTTTTCTATTCGCTTGACGAAGGTCAATCCTTTCTAATAAATCAAATAGATTTTTAAAGTTTCCTCCTTCTTCTCTTTTAGTAATAATCTCGCGAACAGCGTTCTCTCCAACTCCTTTCATTCCGCCCATCCCAAAACGAATGGCGCCCGCTTTATTGACACTGAAGCGAAGTAGGCTTTCATTGACGGAAGGACCTAATACAGGAACCCCAATGCGACGGCATTCCTCCATGAGGTTAGTTACTTCCTTCAAATCCGACATTTTATTCGACATGTTAGAAGCCATGAATTCTGCAGGATAATTTGCTTTAATGTAAGCTGTCTGATACGCTACCCATGCATAACAAGTTGAATGAGATTTATTAAATGCATATGAAGCAAATGCCTCCCAATCTTTCCAAACCTTTTCAAGTGTCTCTCGATCATGACCCCTTTGTTCACCACCATCTAAGAACATGGGTTTTAACATGTCAATGATGTCCTTTTTCTTCTTACCCATACCCTTTCGAAGAATATCTGCTTGTCCCTTAGTAAACCCAGCCAACTCTTGTGACAGAAGCATTACCTGCTCTTGATAGACCGTAATTCCGTAAGTTTCTTTAAGCCTACTCTCCATAGCTTCCAGATCATAGGTAATCTCTTTTCGTCCGTGCTTTCTACTAATAAATTCCGGGATATATTCCAACGGGCCAGGTCTATACAGCGCGTTCATAGCTATCAAGTCTGCAAATTCAGTGGGTTCTAACTCCTTCAGGTATTTCTGCATACCTGCACTTTCATATTGAAATATTCCAACCGTTTCACCACGTTGAAATAGCTCGTACGTCTTCTTATCATCTAAAGGAAAGTTATCAGGGTCTAGTTCCACACCGTGACGTTGCTTTACTAATCTGCAGGCTTCTTTTATAATCGTCAGCGTTCTAAGGCCTAAGAAATCCATCTTGAGCAAACCGGCTTCTTCCACCACAGAGTTGTCAAATTGTGTACACCACATCTCGCTGTCTTTTGCACGAGCAACAGGGACCAATTCCCGGATGTCACTTGGTGTGATGATAACTCCACAAGCATGAATACCAGTATTTCTTACTGATCCTTCCAATACGCGAGCTTGTTGGATAGTCATAGCCTCTTTTCCTTCTCCTTCCGCGAGTTCCTTTAGATGCTTGACTAAGTTGGCTTCGTCAGAACTGAACTTACTTTTGATTTCTTTATCATCCAAGGCCCAAATCTTCTTGAGCTTGGTCATATCAGGAATCAACTTTGCTATGCGATCCGTATCAGGCAGCGGCAATTCCAAAACCCTTCCTGCATCGCGAATTGAACTCTTAGCAGCCATTGTACCGTAAGTAATGATTTGTGCGACTTGAGGAGCACCATATTTATCAATTACATACTTGATTACCTTATCGCGGCCTTCATCATCAAAATCAATATCAATATCGGGCAGTGAAACACGTTCAGGATTCAAAAAACGCTCAAAAAGTAATTCGTATTTGATGGGATCAATGTTCGTTATACCAGTACAATACGCTACTGCGGAACCTGCTGCAGAACCTCTCCCTGGCCCAACACTAACCCCCATTTGACGGGCAGCCTCACAAAAATCTTGAACAATCAAGAAGTAGCCAGGATAACCTGTCCTGGCAATGGTATCTAGTTCAAAGTCTAGTCGCTCCTCAATCTCAGTGGTAACCATGTCATACCTTCTCTTAGCCCCTTCATAGGTTAAATGACGCAAGTATGCATTTTCCCCGCGCTGTCCACCATCTGAATCATCTTTTTCATCTTGAAATTGTTCCGGAATATCAAATTCAGGAAGCAGTACATTTCTCTCCAATGGATACAGTTCTACCTTATCTAAGATTTCTTTGGTAGTACTTATTGCCTCCGGCAATTCCGCGAACAATTCTACCATTTCTTCTTTGCTCTTAAAATAGAATTCCTGATTAGGAAAACCATATCTAAAGCCTCTTCCTCGGCCAATTGGTGTACTCTTTTGAGCACCCTCTTTTACGCAGAGTAAAATATCGTGCGCTTCGGCATTTTCTTGTGTGAGGTAAAAGGAACTATTGGCTGCTATGTATTTAATCTCATACTCTTTGGCATATTCTAGTAATTGCACATTAACATGGTCCTCCTCCTCTAGTCCATGACGATTAAGCTCTAGATAGAAATCTGAACCAAAGTGCTTTAGCCACCATTCTAGAGCTTGGCGCGACTGAGCTTCACCTACATTCAAATACAAGTGCTGAATTTCTCCACGAAGCCCACCGCTTAAAACGATTAGGTCATCTTTGTGCTCAAGTAATACCTTTTTATCGATTCTTGGAACGTAGTAGAAACCATTGAGCATTCCCTCACTGCTCAACTTAGCAAGATTATGGTAACCGTTTTTATTCTTTGCAAGGATAACAATTTGATAACCGTCGTCCTTTTTAGTGCGGTCTAATCGATCCTCGCAAACGTAAAATTCACAACCTATTACTCCAACAAATGGATACTCTTTTAGGGGCTCGTTAATTTCTCCTGACTTTACTTTTATATTATGCTCATACGCCTCCCTATTTCCAGAGACATTCATAACGGCCTTATTAAAATGGAAAGCCCCCATGAGGTTGCCAAGATCCGTGATAGCAACTCCTGCATGTCCATTTTCAACCGCAGCGTTAACTAAATCGCTAACACCCGTGGTCGCTTGAAGTACAGAAAACTGGGTATGGTTATGCAAATGCGCAAAATCTACATCCGCCGCGTGCAACGCCGGCTTATCTGGAGTTGAGATAGCCGTTTTTCCCTTTTTATTGTGAAGGCCTTCAGCGCGTTTACTTTTGGCTTCCTCTACTGCTAATCCTATTGGTTGAATGATTGAAGGGTTTGCAGATTTAAATCGACTCAAAAAAGCTGCATCCTTTCCAATGCTTTCAGCCGTAATGACATTTAATCGGAGTAATTCCAAGAAGACTCTCGCAGTAGCTTCTACATCAAAAGCTGCGTTGTGCGCCTCTGCGAAACCCTCTTTGAAAAGAAATTCATACAACTCTTCCAATTTTGGAAGTTTGAAACGTCCGCCTCTTCCGCCGGGTAATTGACAAAGGCCAGCGGTGGTTTCCGTGCAAGAATCCAATGATGTCTTAAGCTCCAAAGGATTATGATCGGATATACGATAAAACTCACAACCAGTAACATTTAAATCAAAGTTCACATTGTGACCAACGACAAATTCACATAACTCTAATGACGATTCAAAAAGAGATAGAACTTCACTGAGCGGTTTACCTTCATTCCGCGCGCGCTCCGTGGATATACCATGAATCTTGGTTGAGTTGAACGGAATATCAAAACCATCTGGGTAGATAATATGATCTTGTACCTCAATTAATTTGCCCTCACTATCATGAATTTGCCATGCTAACTGAACAACACGAGGCCAATTATCTAAATCTGTTATTGGCGCATTCCAATCTTTAGGAAGACCTGTAGTCTCAGTGTCAAAAATTAAAAACATATAAGGTCAATTAGCTAAGCCGAATACTCAAAGCTAACAAATGCATCGACCAAATAAAACGAGTGTGAATAACTATTAGCTATTCTAATAATAAACTGATTAACAAGTGTTTAAAACACGAAATCTAA
>JAYOSU010000058.1:0-10800 GCA_038139395.1 Cryomorphaceae bacterium | reverse complement strand
CAATGGCATTCGAGGATGGATTAACGGTTGCAGACAAATTGCAAGAGCAAACAGGTGTAATTGGCGAAAAAATTGAAGTGGCAGAATTAGCTACAGTTCAAGCTGCTTATGTAGCCTCATATATTCATATGGGTAATAAAATTGGTACTCTAGTGGGATTATCAGCCGAAGCTGCCGAAGCTGGTCGTGATGTTGCTATGCAAGCTGCAGCTATGAATCCTGTTGCATTAAATCGCGATGCGGTAACACAAGATGTTATTGATCGTGAACTAGAGGTAGGTAAAGAGCTTGCTCGCCAAGAAGGTAAGCCTGAAGAAATGTTAGACAAGATTGCTGCAGGTCGATTAAACAAATTCTTCAAAGAGAATACATTGGTAGACCAAGCCTTTATTAAAGATGGTAAGATGAGTGTTGCAAAATACTTGACTAGTGTACAATCTGGTCTAGAAGTGGTAGACTTCAAAAGAGTTTCTTTATAGAGAAATTGCAGAAATAAAAATGAAAGCCCTCATCGGAAGATGAGGGCTTTTTTTATGGAAAAATTCATTCCTATTTCGGTGTAAAAGTAACGTTGCCATTTTATACAATCGTTTTGAGTTGACTTATATTTGTTCAAACCTTTGAATGATGAAATACAATAGAGTCCTATTGAAATTGAGTGGCGAAGCGCTAATGGGCGACAATGACTTTGGAATAGACCCCAATCGCATAGCCGAATATGCTGAGGAAATCAAGGCGGTTTCAGAAAAAGGTGTTCAAGTAGGTATAGTCATTGGTGGCGGTAATATTTTTAGAGGAATAAGTGGTGCATCTCAAGGGATGGACCGTGTACAAGCCGATCATATGGGGATGCTGGCTACAGTAATTAACGGCTTGGCTCTGCAGGGAGCCTTGGAAAGTGCTGGTGTAAAAACACGTTTACAAAGTGCTATTGAGATGGATAAAGTGGCTGAGCCATTTATTCGCCGCCGAGCAATACGTCATTTAGAGAAAGGTCGTGTGGTTATCTTTTCCGCGGGAACAGGAAATCCATACTTTACTACTGATACCGGTGCAACATTGCGCGCTGTCGAAATTCAAGCAGATGTCATCTTGAAAGGAACTAGGGTAGATGGAATTTATACTTCTGATCCGGAAAAAGATCAATCGGCAACTAAATTTAAGGAGCTCAGTTTCAAAGAAGTTTACGATCGTGGATTGAATGTGATGGATATGACAGCGTTCACATTGAGTCGGGAAAATGATCTTCCTATTATTGTTTTCGATATGAATACTAAGGGTAACCTGATGAAGGTTGTAGAAGGTGCAGACGGCATAGGAACATTGGTTAAGAACTAAGCGGAAAGAACTCATGGAAGAGGAATTAGAATTGGTATTTGAATCAACAAAGGACGATATGGACAAAGCAATCGTTCATATGGAAAAGTCACTATTGAAAATTCGTGCAGGTCGTGCAAGCGCCTCAATGCTTGATAGCGTTATGGTCGAGTACTACGGTGCACCAACACCCCTTGCTCAAGTAAGTAACGTCAATACGCCAGACGCAAGAACTATTAGTATTCAACCTTGGGAAAAGAGTATCATACCGGATATTGAGCGTGCCATCATTAATGCTGGACTAGGTTTTAATCCAATGAATAATGGTGAAAGCGTAATAATTTCAGTTCCTCCACTAACAGAAGAACGTCGTCGTGAACTAGCTAAAATGGCTAAAGCAGAAAGTGAGAATGCCAAGGTTGGAGTTCGTGCGGCGCGCAAGAGTGCGATGGATGAACTCAAAAGAATGGGGAGCGACGGATTAAGCGAAGATCTTCGTAAGGATAATGAAAATAATATTCAAAAAATGACGGACGATTACATTGCAAAATGCGATGCGATGTTTGCGAAAAAGGAAAACGATATTATGACGGTTTAAGCCGTTTGCAGATATACTTAATTACCTGTGTGAATTGCACAGGTTTTTATTTTTCCCTTATTTGTTTGAACAATTAACTTTGTTATTCCTTAGTGTCTTATGAGCTTAGAAGAAGAAATCAAACAAAGGTCTTTCAAAACAGAACAGTCAAAATTGATTGTTAATCTTATATATACCTCCAATAGATTAAAAGAACGTATCAGTGCTCGACTCAAGGAGAACGGCCTAACCATGCAGCAGTATAACGTACTGCGAATTGTGCGTGGTGCTGGAGAAACGGGGTCTACCACATCAGAGATACGCGAGCGTTTATTAGACAAGATGAGCGATGCCTCCCGTATGGTTGACCGTCTAGTTTGTATGGATTTTTTAGAGAAAGTGCGTGACAAACAGGATAGAAGAATAGTTTTCATTTTCTTGACGGCGAAGGGCGAAAAGCTCGTTAATCTGTTAATCCAACGAGAAGAAGTAGAATCTCTAGCTGCGGGTATGGATGAAAAAAAAGCCCAACAACTCAACGAGCTGTTGGACTGTTTTAGATCGGATTTAGCGGGCTAAATCAATTCTTCAAATAATCAATCAAGGCACTAGTAGAACTATCATGATCATGTGCCGGACCGCCTTTCAATTCATTTAGAACAGCTTTTGCTAGGACCTTACCTAGTTCAACGCCCCATTGATCGTAAGAATAAATGTTCCAGATATAGCCTTGAATGAAGATTTTGTGTTCATAGGCTGCAATAAGTTGTCCCAAATGATAGGGGTTTAACTCGTCCAAGACTATACTATTCGTTGGTCTATTTCCTTCAAATACGCGGTAAGGGGCAATTTTATCTATATCCTCACTACTGATACCTGCTTGGCGCATTTCAATTTCTACATCCATTCTTGACTTACCTGTCATCAATGCCTCTGTTTGCGCAATAAAGTTCGCCAATAGAATAGGATGGTGTTCGGGTAAATCGTGCTGACATTTTTTTGCAGCAATGAAATCCGCAGGAATTAGGTCCGTTCCCTGGTGAATAAGTTGGTAGAAAGCGTGTTGCCCATTGGTTCCTGGTTCGCCCCAAATTATAGGGCCTGTAGGATAATTGACTCTATTACCGCCGCGGTCAACGTACTTCCCATTACTTTCCATATCTCCCTGTTGAAAGTAAGCAGCAAAGCGGTCCAAGTATTGATCGTAAGGAAGTATTGCGTGTGATGGCGCATTATGGAAATTTCTATACCAAATGCCTAGAATAGCCATGATTGCAGGTATGTTTTCAGACCAATCAGCTTCAGCGACATGCTTGTCCATTGCATGAGCACCGCTCAAAAATCCTTGAAATCCTTGAAAACCAATAGCAATTACCACCGGTAAACCTATTGCAGACCATACGCTATAACGACCTCCAACCCAATCCCAAAAACCAAACATGTTTTTAGTATCAATTCCAAATTGTGCAACGCCCTCTGCATTTGTACTCACAGCAACAAAATGTTTTGCAACATTCTCTATATCTCCGCCATTTTTGAGAAACCACTGTTTTGCACTGTTCGCATTTTGCATGGTTTCTTGCGTGGTAAAGGTCTTAGAAGCAATAATAAACAGCGTTGTTTCAGCATCTACTTTTTTCAATACTTCATGAAGGTCAGCGCCGTCAACATTGGCTACAAAGTGAAAATCAATTTCATCTGTAACAAATGGGCGTAAAGCATTGATTACCATACGTGGGCCAAGATCAGATCCACCAATACCTATATTGACAACACTCTGAATTCGCTTGCCAGTATATCCTTTCCAATTTCCTGACCGAATTTCACTTGAGAAAGTGGCTAGTTGTGCCCAAGAATCTTTTACTCCAGGCATAACATCTTCACCATCCACATATATAGGGTTCTCACTTACGTTTCGCAGCGCAGTATGTAGGACAGCACGGTCTTCTGTAACATTAATTTTTTCGCCACTTTGCTGTTGTTCTATGGCAGAGCGGACATCGGCTTCTTCTAACAGTTCTTGAAAGAGAGCAAAAGTTTCGCTTCCAATATGGTTCTTAGAAAAGTCAAAGAGTATTCCGTCCCAATTGATGTGGTATTTGTTAAAGCGCTCACTATCCTCGTAAAATCGAGTCTTTAGCGTGCGTTTATCATAGATAGAGTTCTTTTGAAGCTTGTGCCAGGCTTTTAAATCCGTTGGCTTTTGATTTTTAAGCATCTTAGATATTCTTGAATTCGTGACAAAACTAAACTATAAGGCGCTACTTAGCGTTGTGTTTACTAATTTCACTAATTATTTTACGAAAACTTCATGTTACGATTTAGAAGTACAAGCGATTTTCAGAAAGAAGTACGCACCCGAGTTAGGTTATATTTAAAGGAACACGGCAAATCAGGTTTAGCAGATCACCGTTATTATTTAAAGGCGGGATTGAATATGGCTTTATATCTTGTTCCGTTTATCATATTCTTACTGGGTAACACTTCCTTTTTAATGACTACGTTGCTCTGGGGAATCACTGGTTTAGGAATGGCTGGTGTTGGAATGAATGTAATGCATGATGCCATTCACAATACGGTATCAAAAAGTGAATGGGTGAATCGTAAAATTGGAGCTATCATTTACATGCTAGCGGGTAATTCTTACACTTGGAAAGTGCAGCACAATATCAAGCACCATACGCATACAAATTTAGATGGGCACGACGACGATATTGATACAGGAAGTATGTTTAGATTTCATCCAACACAAGACTTGAAACCTAGACACAAATACCAGCACATTTATGCTCCTTTTGCCTATGCCTTTATGACATGGAAGTGGTTATTGGAAAAAGATTTCACGCAGATTGTGCAATACAATAAATCCGAATTATTTAAGGTGAGAAATCAGTCCTTGGGACTTTTATGGACAAAACTAATTGTAGGTAAAGGATTTCACTTTTCTGTCTTTTACATCCTACCTCTTGCTTTAGGTTTACCTTGGTATATGATATTATGGGGCAATATGGTTATGCACAGCGTAGCCGGTACCATCCTATCTTTCACTTTCCAGTTGGCACATGTTGTTGATAAGGCTGAATTCCCAACAGAAGAAGAGGCAAAACAAGATAGTTTGTTGGAGCATCAACTAAAGACTACGGCAAATTTCAGCACAAGGAGTAAGTTGGTTACCTGGTATACCGGAGGTCTTAACTTTCAAGTTGAGCACCATTTATTTCCATCAATTAATCACGTTCATTACCCTAAGATAGCAGAGATTGTTCGCAAAACTGCTGAAGAATTTAAGTTGCCCTACAATGAGTATCGGTCAACAATCTCAGCGCTGAAAGGACACTTCGCTCATTTGAAAAATATGGGGCGATCCATGGCTTAGTTCTCGTGAATGATTAAACCAACTTGGTTTACTTCGGTCTAAATATTTTTGCTCTGATTGAAACGTGCTAAATAACTATGAGAAAGATATTTGTTTTCACTATTTTATTTTTTAACTCATTTTTGAGTGCTCAAAGCACGTTCAACGATATTGCCCCAATTCTTTATAAGAATTGTACCAGCTGCCACCGTCCAGGAGGTGGTGCTCCTTTTTCTATGCTCTCCTTTGCTTCCACTTCTCCTTGGACTACTAGCATGGTGCATGTTCTACAACACAGTGAAATGCCCCCCTGGGCAGTGGATACTTCATACATCCACTTTGTTAATGAGAGACAGATTACCAAGGAGGATAAAGATTCATTATTAACATGGATTTTTGACGGAGCTCTTCAAGGTGATCCTGCACTTCAACCTCCTACACCTTTATATCCGTTGCGTCAATTGGGCGGAACGCCTGATACCATAGTACAAATGTTAAAGTTCAAGAGTAACGCAGGTGCCACGGATTCATACAACACGATTGCAGTCCCTTTAAACCTTGGTCAAAATAGGTTTCTTCGTGCTGTTGAATTGGTTCCTAGTGACCCGCAATTGATCCATCATTCGTTGATAGTTGCAGGTTCCTCTGGTGGAATCAATATTGACACTAGCGGTAATGCATATGCCGTTCCTGGTAATATTGCTATTGGAACTTGGGCACCCGGCTCAATGCCCATAGTTTACCCCAATGCTCCCGAATTAAAAATGGGTATAGAACTTCCTGCTAATGGTGAAATAGGAATGAATATTCATACTCCAAAGGGCACTGCAGGCCAATTAATTGATATTCAAGTTAGGCTTTATTTCTATCCAGTTAATGAGACAGGCATTCGACAGGTTTTTGATTTTGTGCCCCTGCAATATTGGGCTAATGATTTTTTTATTCCGGCCGGTCAGATAAAGAGTTTTTCTGTGGAGGAACCAGCCCCTTCGCAGGCTATTTCAATTTTTTCTGCATTTCCTCATTCACACCAAATCTGTACAGAAATTATTAACTACGCCTATGATCCCCTGACCAATGATACAATCCCTCTTATGAAAATAGATAGATGGGACTTTGAACATCAAGAGTATTATTATTATAAAAACTTGGTGAAGCTATCCCCTTCCTATATTCTTCATTCCGATCATACCTATGACAATACAAGTCTTAATCACCATAATCCGCACAGCCCTCCTCAGTTAATTACAGCAGGCTTTAATACTGATGATGAGATGCTATATGATGGTTTTCAGTTCATTGCGTATCAGGCTGGAGATGAGAACATTAATATTGACAGTATTCTTAAGAATGATCCTTTAATTCTGCTAGGAATACCAGAGGAAATGAACATACCTAGAGCAACCTCAGTTGTTATGCCCAATCCTGTTCAGTATGAAGGAACGATTGTAATTCATTCTGAAGATATTGAGATTGAAAACAGTAGTTTCCATGTTTACAATCAACAAGGGCAGCGAGTTGAACTAAATTATAGATTTCAAGAAGGAAACATACAGTTTTCAAAAGCCAAGCTAGCAGCAGGCATGTACTTCTACGAAGTGATTGCTAAGGGACGCAGAATTACCGCAGGTAGAATTATTTTTGAATAAGTTTATCCGTTTACCGCAACTACATCTTCTACGAGTGTAGGTAGCATTTTTTGCAGAATACTAAGAATGCCATTTTTCAAGGTCATTGTAGAGGATGGACAACCCGAACAAGCACCTTGCAGTTGCACTTCAACTATCTTATCCTTGTACGCCATGAAGGCAATGTTACCGCCGTCTTGTGCCACAGCAGGCTTTATGTATTCTTCTAGGATGTCTACAATACGCGCTTCAACCTCTCCGAGATCTTCAGGATTGAGAACGGGGCCGGAACCTTGTTCAGCTTTTTCTTCTTGTATGGGTGTTAACTGCTCTTCATGGACAGCAACACCGCCGTCTTGTAAAAAATCTGTGATGAACACACGAACTTCTTGTGCAACGTCGTCCCATTCAACTATGTCGAATTTCGCTATGGCGATGTAATTACCAGAGATAAACACTTCTTTTACAAAGGGGAAATGAAAGAGTTTAGTAGCTAAAGGCGAAGGCTTGGCTTCATCAATGTTTCTGAATTCAGCTGAATCAGACTGAAGAAGGAGTTTATTGCTTACAAACTTCATAACCTTTGGGTTTGGAGTCATTTCTGCGTAAATACTCACGGGCACTCTTTTAATTTCCATATTTAGGGTATTTTCAGGGTACAAATTTACACCACAAAAACAAGACCCTATGTCTATTGTTCGCTCAGTTCTTGGATATACTCCTGAAATTGGAAAAGATTCTTTTGTAGCGGAAAACGCTACCATAATTGGAAACTTCACTTGTGGTGAAGGATGTAGTTTTTGGTTTGGCAGTGTCATTCGCGCAGATGTTAATGCAATAACATTAGGCGAAAAGGTGAATATTCAGGATAATGCAACAGTACATTGTACCTACAAGAAATTTCCAACCACAATAGGAAACAATGTAAGCGTAGGACATAATGCCATTATCCACGGGTGTACCATACAAGACAATGTCCTTATTGGAATGGGGGCAATAGTTATGGACGACTGCATTGTAGGAGAAGGCTGTATAGTAGCTGCAGGATCAGTGGTAACTCAAGGTAAAAAACTAACTCCTGGGACACTTTGGGCAGGAGTACCTGCAAAGGAAATTGGACCAGTACCGCCACGACTAAGGACAGGGGAAATAGAACGAATAGCAAATAACTATCTCAAGTATAGTTCTTGGTATAAACAGCAGGATTAGGATGCTATGAAAGCTGAAGTTTTGCCCGCAAATTAGTGAGCATAGCTTCAGTCATGGCTTCCAAATCATATTTTGGTGCCCAACCCCAATCTAACTGAGCGGCAGAATCATCAATGCTTTCTGGCCAAGACGCTGCGATTTCATCACGATAATCTGGTTTGAAATTCAATTCAAATTCAGGTACATTTTTTTTAATGCTGGCGCCAATGGTAGAGGGATCAAAACTGATTCCCGCAAGGTTGTAAGACGAACGTACTTTCACGTTTTCCGGAGAAGCCTCAGTAAGCTCTATGGTCGCACGTATAGCATCTTCTATGTACATCATGGGTAAGGCTCGATGCTTGCTTAAGAACGAGGTGTATCTACATTCTTCAAGCGCTTTATAATAGATTTCCACTGCATAGTCTGTAGTGCCACCTCCAGGCTGAGATTTCCATGATATAAGACCTGGATAGCGAATGGAACGTACATCTACATGGTATTTGTTGAAATAATATTCACACCATCGCTCTCCAGCTAGCTTGGAAATACCGTAAACCGTAGAAGGCTCCATGACAGTTTGCTGAGGGGTATTTTTTTTTGGCGTTGTTGGTCCGAAAACAGCAATGGAAGATGGCCAAAAGATTTTTTCAATTACCTTTTCTTTAGCTAATTCAAGCACATGAAGCAAACTCTTCATATTCAAATCCCATGCTTTCATAGGAAACATTTCTCCGGTAGCGCTCAGCATTGCAACTAGGTGGTAGACAGTATGCACATTGTATTTTTCGCAGATTGCTCTTAAGCCTATGGCATCACTTGCATCTAGGATTTCAAAGGGACCTTCTTTTAGTTCAATTAAACTAGGTTCTTTAATATCTGTGGCTATGATAGCGTCATTGCCATATTTTGCGCGCAGAGTCAGAGTTAGCTCAGTGCCTATCTGCCCGCAGGCGCCTAGGACTAATGTGGTTCTTTTCATATTCTGAGTGTGATAAATCAGATTTAGATAGGCCAAAGATAACTTATCTTTGTTGCAATAAATTGCTTTTATGGACCCTAACGCAGGAAAAAGAAATTTAGTCAATAAGCTTGATAAAGAGCGTTTAATTGCAAAACTTGAGCAAGAGACATTCAAGCGAATCACGCTATCATTTTACAAGTATGTAATCATAAATGACCCTCATGCATTGCGTGATGATTTATTTGCCAAATGGACTGCCTTAAACTGTTTGGGAAGGATTTATATAAGTCAAGAAGGGATTAATGCGCAAATGAATGTCCCCGAACAGTATTGGGATGAATTTGAAGCGCATTTACACTCTCTTAAATATTTCAAAGATGTACCGTTTAAGATTGCCGTCTCGGATAAGACGGAGGGTAAATCTTTTCTCAAGCTGAAAGTCAAGGTTCGTGAGCAGATTGTAGCAGACGGGCTTCGGCCTGAAGATTATGATGTAACCAATGTTGGTGCACATCTGAGTGCAAAAGACTGGAATTACGCGATTGAAAAGGAAAATCCTGTTGTTGTAGATATGCGCAATCACTATGAGAGTGAGATTGGTCATTTTGAAGGCGCAATTCTACCAGAAGCGGAGACATTTAAAGAAGAACTTCCAATGGTCCTTGAAAAACTCAAAGGCAAGGAGAACCGCAAGATTTTACTTTATTGTACCGGAGGAATACGATGTGAAAAGACATCAGCCTATCTAAAGCATCATGGCTTTAGTGACGTGAATCAATTGCATGGTGGGATTATTGATTATGCGCGTCAAATAAAGGAGGAAGCGCTAGAAAATAAATTCCATGGAATCAACTTTGTTTTTGACGAGCGATTGAGTGAGGAGATCTCTCAAGAGGTAATTTCAGAATGCCATCAGTGTGGAGAGAAGTCGGCTCGTCACACTAATTGTGCAAATAAGGCGTGTAATCTTCTATTCATTCAATGTGAGAAATGTGAAGAAGCAAATAATGGATGCTGCACACCACAATGTATTGATGTGATTAATCTTCCTGAGGAGGAACAAGAACAAATTCGCAGAAAAGCGAAAGAAACCAAGCGGTTTCATAGACATTCTAAAGTAAATTTACGGGACGCGTTTAAAAAATAAATGCGTTAACAACACAGATTTAAATAGAACCACCATGTTAGACAAGCGACAGCAACTCAATGACCTTAAGAAAAAAAGTCAGGAGGGTGGCGGTAAGAAAAGAATAGAGGCCCAACATGCCAAAGGTAAGCTTACGGCAAGAGAGCGCATACACTTTCTTTTAGACGAAGGGAGTTTTCAAGAGATGGGTGCTCTTGTTCAGCATCGCAGTGATTTATTTGGATTAGATAAGCAGAAAATTTTGGGTGACGGCGTTGTCACAGGATACGGAACAGTCAACGGGAGATTGGTTTATGTATTTGCTCAAGATTTTACAGTTCTAGGCGGCTCATTGGCGGAAGCCCATGCAGAAAAGATTGTTAAACTTTTGGATCTAGCCATGAAGACTGGCGCTCCAGTTATAGGGTTGAATGATAGCGGCGGAGCACGTATCCAAGAGGGTGTAGTTTCTTTAGGGGGGTATTCAGATATTTTTTACCGCAATGTCCAAGCCTCAGGTGTTATACCGCAGCTCTCGGCAATGATGGGCCCTTGCGCAGGAGGTGCGGTTTACTCGCCAGCATTGACAGACTTCATCATGATGGTGGAGGATTCTTCATATATGTTTGTGACTGGACCAAATGT
>JAYOSU010000057.1:0-10854 GCA_038139395.1 Cryomorphaceae bacterium | reverse complement strand
TTGAGTGCAGCCCTTTTATTGATGTTTGATCGTTTGTTAGGAACATCCTTCTACCTAAGTGATATATTTATTGGCGGAGAAGTTCTTAGCTACAGTGGCGGCTCGCCAGTGTTGTACCAGCACTTATTTTGGTTTTTAGGTCACCCTGAGGTATATATTATCCTTTTACCAGCGCTTGGTATTTCATCAGAAGTAATTGCAACGAATTCGCGCAAGCCTATTTTTGGTTACAGGGCAATGGTCGGGTCAATTTTGGCCATTGCATTTCTGAGCTTCATTGTTTGGGGACACCACATGTTCGTTACAGGGATGAATCCATTCTTGGGGTCTGTATTTACTTTTACAACATTATTGATTGCGATACCATCAGCGGTAAAAGCATTCAACTATATTACCACCCTTTGGAAGGGTAACATTCAATTCACTCCAGCAATGTTATTCTCAATTGCCCTAGTTAGTACTTTCGTAACCGGCGGTTTAACAGGAGTCATTCTCGGAGATTCTGCTCTAGACATCAATGTCCACGACACCTACTTTGTTGTTGCTCACTTCCATATTGTGATGGGTCTCAGTGCGATTTACGGAATGTTTGCCGGTGTCTATCATTGGTTCCCTAAAATGTATGGTAGAATGATGAATAAGTCCATGGGTTATGCTCACTTTTGGTTGACGTTCATCACGGCGTACGGTGTTTTCTTTCCAATGCACTTTTTAGGTATGGCAGGGCTTCCTCGACGTTATTATAGTAATACTGCCTTCCCAATGTTTGATAATCTAGCAGATATCAATGTGCTTATTACCTACTTTGCTATTATTGGTGGTGCTGCGCAACTAATATTCATATTTAACTTCTTCTACAGTATTTGGAGAGGTCCTAAAGCAAAGCAGAATCCTTGGAGAGGGAATTCATTAGAATGGACTACTCCAGTAGAACACATGCACGGTAACTGGCCAGGGGATATCCCAGTGGTTCACCGTTGGGCTTACGATTATTCTAAGCCAGGTGCTGAAGAAGATTTTGTTCCGCAGAACGTTCCTTTAGCAGAAGGAGAGGAGAGTGGACACTAAACCGATTTAATTGGAAAATTCAAATCCCCTTATCGTGAGGTAAGGGGATTTTTTGTGGTATTTTGTAGCATTATGAACGAACACTTAGATCCTACAAACGAACACTTCAGCAATACGGAGCGCGAGATTGAAAAGAAGTTAAGGCCTTTAAGTTTTGATGACTTTACGGGCCAAGCGGCGGTTTTAGAGAATCTTAAAATCTTTGTAGAAGCTGCAAAGATGCGAGATGAAGCCATGGATCATGTTTTGCTTCACGGTCCTCCGGGTTTAGGAAAGACTACATTAAGTCATATACTTGCGAATGAGTTGGCGGTAGGAATAAAAGTCACCTCCGGTCCGGTCTTGGATAAACCATCGGATTTGGCGGGCTTGCTGACTAATCTAGAGGCTAATGATGTACTCTTCATAGATGAAATACATAGACTCTCGCCCGTTATAGAAGAGTATTTGTACAGTGCAATGGAGGATTTCAAGATTGATATTATGATTGATTCTGGGCCCAGTGCAAGAAGCGTACAAATAAGTTTAAACCCATTTACACTTATTGGCGCTACAACCCGTTCGGGATTATTGACAGCGCCTTTAAGAGCGAGATTTGGAATAAATGCTAGACTTGAATATTACGATGTTGAGTTGCTCACAACCATTGTGGAGAGAAGCGCAGAAATTTTACAGGTTCCAGCCGAATATGAAGCTTGCATCAGAGTTGCTAGTCGTTCAAGGGGCACACCAAGAATAGCAAACGCCTTATTGCGAAGAGTTCGGGATTTTGCAATGGTGAAAGGCAACGGTACCATAGATGTTGACATCGCAGAATTTGGATTAAATGCATTGAATGTTGATAGCAAAGGACTGGATGAAATGGACAATAAAATTTTAACCATTTTGGTGGATAATTTTGCAGGCGGTCCAGTTGGTCTAAATACGTTAAGCACGGCAATAGGCGAACAGGCTGAAACCATTGAAGAAGTTTATGAGCCATATTTAATAAAAGAAGGCTTTCTTTTGCGTACCCCTCGTGGACGTATGGTTACTGAAAAAGCATATACACATTTAGGTTTAAACCGCCCGAACAAAGGCACTTCAGGTACTTTATTTTAATGAATAGGGCGGAGGCTTCTAAACTTGTCAAGCGTCTTGCAAGAGAACAGGGTTTTGACGCTTGCGGAATTTCTGCCGCTGGATTTTTAGAGGAAGAAGCTACCGGATTAGAAAATTGGCTCAATGCAGGCTTTCATGGAACCATGTCATGGATGGAACGTCATTTTGACGAGCGCTTAGATCCAAGGAAACTCGTGCCCGGCGCTAAATCTGTCATTAGTGTGGTGTTAAATTATTTTCCGAATGAAGGACAGAGAGCTGATGCGCCAAAGATTTCAAAATATGCTTATGGGCGAGATTACCACAAAGTAATCCGTGGAAAGCTGAAACGAATGTTATTGTGCATTCAAGATGAAATAGGCGAGGTAAGTGGCCGTGGATTTGTTGATAGTGCACCAGTAATGGATAGGGCTTGGGCTAGAAAAAGTGGATTGGGTTGGGTAGGTAAGCATAGTCTATTGCTCAGTAAAGGTTCAGGAAGCTATTTTTTCATTGGTGCGCTAATTGTGGATATTGAGCTGGAACCCGATGGACCAACCACTGATCATTGTGGTTCATGCACAGCTTGTATAGATGCCTGCCCCACATCGGCAATCGTAGCACCAACTGTTGTTGATAGCAATAAATGCATTAGTTATTTAACTATAGAATATAAAGGTGCTCTTCCTAGTGAATATCAAGAAAAAATGGAGGATTGGGTATACGGTTGTGATATTTGTCAGGATGTTTGCCCTTGGAATCGTTTTTCCACACCGCATAGTGAGGATGATTTCAACATCCGTGATTCTATTCAAAATAACGACTGGGAAGCCTGGGAAGAAATCACACATGAACTATGGGAAGAAATCACCAAAGGTTCTGCCATGCGGAGAGTTGGATTTGACGGCTTTAAGAGGAACCTGGGCTTTATCAAAAAGAAGCCTTAATCAATACTTGCCTCCACGACTTGTAGAATCCTATAATTTATTGGGTTATAGACGTACACAACTACAGCGCTATTTGATTTTACCCAGTTCGTATTCCAAGCAATATTGTGACTGGATGTCAATTCATCTCCAGGTAGCATTGGGCTGTTTCCCAATTGCTCGCCCCAGGTAGGAGTTACAAATTCACGAAGCACATTATTATGGACGTAGTTTGGATCTCTAGTATCATCTGAGAGCAATTGCGGACTAACGATTCCACTTTCTTTAATCATGACTACAACATCTAAATCGTGCAGAATTGCTTGTTGAGGAATTGCTTTTACATTTACTGTTACAGTTGTATCGCTTAAATCAACGGAAGCCTCAACTTCTAATTCAACTCTAAGCGTGCTGTCCATAGCCTCAGCACATAAGGTGGGCCATTCGTCAAAACTTGACCAATGTGAATTTCCAGAGGAAGTCCAGTTTTCACGATTAACCATACCCACAGGGAGGAAGTTCGTTCCAAAAAAGTTTTGAATTTGCTTTCCTTCAGGTGTTGTGAAATCTGTAGGATAATCCGCATTGGTTCCGGTAAAGTTTCCTGGTCCCGCATGAATGGCCAAACCTATTATTCTATCTGAACCAAAAGCATCAACGAGTTCCTCAATTTTTTTGGAGGCTTTTGGACAATTTTTACAGCGATGACCTGTAAAGTCTTCTATTAGTACGTTGCGCTGTTGCATTGTGGAAGTGGTGTCTTGAGGTCCGCCATTTTTGAAGGGCTGATCAATAACATCACATTGCGTGGTTAAAGCTGCAATGAACAGAGCGAACAACAAAATTTGAATCGACTTTTTCATTTTTAGAAGCTAGTGGTGAGAGAGAAACTAATACCGTTTGATGGTGGTACAACGCGACATACACCTCCTACGCAAAAAATTCCCCGCTGTTGACGTCCGTAGGAAAGTTGAAACCTGCTTGTACCCGCAGTATAGACGACTGAAGCTAGCGGATAATGCAGTTTTTGATCTGCATCCGGATTTCCATAATTATAAATATCCTGGACGCTGAAGAACCAATGAGGGGCAATACTGTACTCAGCCAAGGCCATGGCCATGGAGCCTCTATCATCTTGGGTGCTTAAATGTTGGAATTCCGTTCGGAGATAATGCTTTTTCTTTAGTTTATATAGGCTTTCAATAATGATAATATCACCACTCATAAGTTTCTGGCCATCCGGATTTTGTTGAATGCTTTCATCTCCTAAACCGTCTTCTAAAACACTCCTGTTATAAAATAGATTCAAGTACATAGCATTAATCTTGAGCCGTTTATTTATCTTCTTATTGACGGTAATATTAAAGTCATGGAAATACGGAATTTCCCCACGCACTGAAGGTTCACTATAATAACCTTGCAGCGTTCTTAGGGTATCTAAAGAAGGATTTGAAGGGTCTATAAAATCTTTATTGATACTTTGGATAACGCTGTAATTAAGACTGACCAGTGTCCCGTATTTGCCGCCAAGAATAGTTTTACGTTTAAACTTGTAGTTGGCTTCCAATTGGATTCCTTCTTCTCCATTAATTTGAGTAGCATATTGATATAGAGCAGGTAGTGCATAGGTATGAACTTGTGCCGTTGGACTGAGGTAGTTGACCAACATATCAATAGTGGAGCCATTGCGGTCAGACCTAAAACTCATGTTATCAATTCGTTTTATCCCGGCAATAACCCCCAAACCGTTCTTACTGTAAGTAACATTGGCTAAAAAACCATTTCCGTCCTTATAGATGTAGCCGTTGTCTGATGAAGGGTCATTAGCCTTATAGGCAAACTCTCCTTGAAAAGACCAAGGTCCTTTGGCTATTCGAGTTCTTATACCACCTGCAGCAACATTTTCTGGCAACACAAGGAAAGGGTCATTAGAACGTTGGTATTTACTCATGAAACTTGTACCTACTGTCCATCTCAATCCTGCTGAATCCAATTTGGGGAATAATTCAGAGGCCAAATTATATTCGGCATCAATTCCTCTGAGCAGTCCAGGACTTTTTTCAAAATAGAAGCGCTGACGACCCAAAACGGCTTTTAATTCTAGTCCACTTGAGGGATTTACTTTGATTCGAACGCCATCCATTGCATTATCATAGCCTAATCCACGTTCTTCATAGGAGCGAAATACCATTCCCGTCCCAAATTGTTCGTAAAAGTTTCCTACCGTAATGTCCAGTCCATCTTGTTCAAATTGAAGAAATCGATACGTAATACCCTCTCCACGATACCCCTCGGGAAAGCCGAGCATGACATTTTGATAATTCTCATAACGTAAACCGGCGGCGAAGTTCCCATCAGAGTATATAAAGTTCGCGTAGCCTTGACCCAAGAATTTTTCATCAGGATAAAACTCTCCGGTAGGATCAATACTTTCATCGCGCAGATACAACTGTCCATCTAATTGAAAGTTCCCGTGCAACTGGCCTCCAAAAGTGGTTTGCTCTTGAGCCAAACTAGGTATGGCAAGAAGAGCAATGAAACCAAGCGCAAATCCTATCTTCATTTGATTAGTGACTTGGAGAATGACCTGCAGCAACTTCAGTAACAACTTCAGCGAGTTCTTCTTCATCTCCAGGGGAATAGCCGCTATGTTTCCAAACGACTTCACCTTCGCTGTTGAGAACGAGTGTGTAAGGAACATTTACAATTCCTAAATTCCTTTTTAAATCTTGGTTTTCGTCCAATAAAATCGTGTATTCCCATCCTTGTCCTTGCGCCATGGGTGCAACTCGAGCAGAATTCCGCGAGTCGTCAATACTTACGGCGAGTACTTTAGCCCCTACTTCTTCTTCAAGATCAATTGCATAATCCATAAAAGCCGTAAGTTCCTTGATACAAGGTTTGCACCAAGTTGCCCAAAAACTAATTACAGTTGGGCCTTCAGTACTAATCGCATCTTTAATGTTTACGCTTTGTCCATCTAAAGTTTTAAGCGTTGTGCTTGGCAGCTCTTGTCCATTGAGCAGAGAAATGGCAAATACTGCCAATGCGGTTAGAAGATGTTTCATGTTCTTAAGTCTGAATAAAAAAACGGGGAACCCACAGGCTCCCCGTAAAAATAAGACAATTAATATTTAGTGAGCAACGTTCAATCGTAAGGTCTTGCTTATTCCATCCACGTTAACATTCACAAAATATAGACCGGCACTCAAAGTGGCTGTAGGAACCTCCATTTTTTGAATACCTGCATTCAAGGTTTTAGCCGACGTAAAAACAGTTTGACCTAGAGAATTTACGAGGTTCAGCGTGACGTCTGATGGGTTGATTAAATCAAATTCTATACCAGCCATTTCATTAGAAGGATTAGGATAAACCGCAATAAATCGGGCTACATCGTCCATTTCATTTATGCCTGAGGTGGTATACTTACCATAAGCGCTTTGCAAAACTTCACCTGTAGTCGTATTCTGCAACCATACAATAACATCCATATTCGACGTTCCTATCCAAAAGTCAAACGAACCTTGAGCAGGAGCAGCATTAACGGAAATCGTAGAGTTCGCATAATGTGTGTAGGTATTGCCTGCTGTCATATTGGACATGCTATGGCCACTCGACCCGTCCATGAATTTGCGGAATACGTGATAGAAAACCGTTTCTCCGTTAGTTTGAATGCTGTGGTTGATCTGTTTTTCGATCATCGCCATATGAAGTACGACGTTTGGTCCCAAATCTGCCAAGGCGTTAACCGTTGCGTCACACTGAATATACTTTCCAGTTGCACTCCATTCGGCGGATAAATTTGCCAATGAAGGTATGTCTTTAACAATATCAATATTCGCTTGGGAGGTAGGGATATTTGAACCGGAATACACAACATCTGGGACGCCAGAGATACCGTAGGCAACTCTTCTGTCTGCAGCTTCTTGGTTGTACGCTGGATCATTACCTGGACTTGGCCAATTCATTTGATATTTAACTGAGGTTACACGCCCTGTTTCTGTATTTGCAGCATTGGCATCTAATAGTTGTTTGTAACCAGGATTAAATGAAGCACAAGGACCACAAGTTGAGGAAGTAAATTCTTCAGCTAGAACCACACGGTCTGCGGTTGCTGTCAAAACTTCAATGGATACATTTAAGTTGTCGTTGGAAGTATTCTGATCAAACGTCCCGTTTATCGGTAAAGCATAAAAATCTATAGAATACGTCCCAGTGGTGCTCGGATTCCAAGCAGTAGTGTGCGTCCAAGTGTACGTATCATATGGGGCAATGCTTAGGCCTGACAATGATTCCGTAACCGGAGTTCCACCGTTAACTGAATAGTTAATCGTCGCTGAGGTAATGGTTGCACCTCCATAATTTCTTAGAGTGCCCTCAAAAGTGAACGGCGCATTATTTAAACCTAATGTGGTTGGCATATTCAATGATTCCATTGCTACGTCAAAATTGTAGGGAGCAAATACGGCAAAATCGTCAATACCTAAACCATATAACCATCCACCACCATCTTGATAATTGAAAGCAAATTGAACATTTGCATTACCACATGCAGCCGTTACATCTATCCATTGCGTCTCCCAATCTCCCGCAGGGTCAAGCGTTCCAAGGGAAGTCCAAGTTGCTCCTCCGTTGGTACTAAATAGAAACTCTGCTACCTCAGTAGCACCTTGATAAGTAGCACCGTAATAAAATGACTTAAAAGTTGCGTGCATTACAGAATATCCACTTAAATCAATCACATCAGTGATCAGATATTCGTTGGATTTATCACAGTTACAGCCATCATCATTAGTAGCGACAAAGTTTGAACCTGGGTTGGTGAAAGCAAAGTATTGCGAGCTCAAAGAAGTTGAATTCCCGCCTAAAAAACCGCCGTCAGTGGCGTTGGTGGTTTGTGTCCAAGTAGAAGGGACGCCATTGTCAAAGTTTTCAGAATAAATAACGCTTTGTCCTTGCGCCATCAATCCAGTTGCCGCACAAAACGCAGCTAGTGATAGTAAAATTTTTTTCATGTATCTTTTATTAGAGAGCGTGAATTTAAGGAAAAGACACGTTCTAACCACTAAATAATGTCCTAACATTAGCTATCTTTGGGCAAGTAAATAAGATACGATGAAAAACCTCTTAACATCCTTGCTTGTCCTTTTTTCGATTTTGCAATTAAATGCGCAATCTCTTACTGTCGCTGAAATGGATACAGTGCTCGAAGTGAATTCTACCAATACTGCTGATTATGGTTTTTCAATTAAGGTGGAGAATGTCAGTTCATCCGAGGTGGAAGTTTATGTTAAACGTGCCTATCATGAAATGAATTGTGCTTACGACAGCGGCTATTTTTGTTGGGATTTTTGTTATGGAAGCGATATTGACAATTCTATTGGAAGCGTAGTATTCCAACCAGGAGATATTAAATCGGATTTTTCTGGTCATGTGTATTCTCCAAGTTCTGGAAATACTTGTATGGACAGCACTAGATATGTTTTTTACAATGGCAAAGACATCAACGACTCACTGAGTGTTTGGGTTACCATTTCAGCTGGTCCAGTGATGGGATCAGTTGAACTTAATGTAAGTGAACATCATGTTTATCCTAACCCAGCTAGAAATATACTTACCATTGAAGTGCAAAAGGAAGTGGAATTCACATTATATAATACATTGGGTGAAAAGGTAAAATCCACACGTTTAATTCGGGGGAAAAATGCTATCTCTGTAGCGGATATGGCCAATGGTCTTTACCTCTACAGCGTCGATGGATCATCCTTTAAACGGCTAACTATAAATCATTAATTGGTTACATGAGTTAATAATTGCCGCGCTTCGCGCGGCTTTTTCATTTTACACACGTAATAAAAGGTATGAAATAGCGTTACCCTTAGATTCAACAAACGATTATGATTTACTACGTAAATGGAGATTTCATTGAGAAAACAGCAACAAACGTGATTGTTGATTGTGCTGGGATTGGTTATGATGTGCAGATTTCACTTACAACCTACGCGGATATTGAAGCTCTGAAT
Source organism: Cryomorphaceae bacterium (assembly GCA_038139395.1). Lineage (GTDB taxonomy): Bacteria > Bacteroidota > Bacteroidia > Flavobacteriales > Schleiferiaceae > UBA10364. The sequence continues at coordinate 1,757 of JAYOSU010000057.1, read as the reverse complement.
AAAGGTAGATTGTATATCTATCACCTCATAAGAGAGGATGCCGAAATATTATTTGGTTTTTCAACCAAAAGAGAAAAAGCGTTATTTGAATTATTGATTTCGGTTAGCGGGGTCGGTGCCAATACCGCTCGGATGATTCTTAGCTCGCTGTCTCCTAATGAAACTGAGCAGGCGATACTCTCTGAAAATGCAGGAACACTTCAAGGAGTTAAGGGAATTGGTGCTAAAACAGCGCAAAGAATTGTTATTGATTTAAAAGATAAGGTGGCTAAAATTGCTTTGGTAACGAGCGAGGGTACGGCCACAACAAAAAGCAGTGCTAGAGTAGAGGCTCATGCTGCTTTGACCACTTTAGGCATAACTGCTAAGCAGGCAGAAGGAGTTTTGAATAAGGTTTTAAAAAACAAGCCGGAGGCAACTACAGAAGAGTTAGTAAGAATTGCGCTTCAGCTGCTTTAAATGCAGATAGACTACCGTAAACATATAGTTAAGCTATTGTTCTTGCTGTTGTGCATTCCATCAGGGGTATACGCACAAAACAGTGAGGATACAACCGGTACCGGCGGCGGCAGTATTACGCTTCCCGAACCAACTAACTTCAGTAGGGAAATTATCTACGATCCTGTTTCAGGAAATTACCTTGTTTATAAGAAAATTGGAGACCTCCGGTTGCCAATCCCAGAAGTTTGGACGGTTGATGAATACAGGCAATATATGTATGACCTTTCCGAAAGTGAATACATGGCAGACAAGGCCATGTTATTCAATTCTACAGGAGATAGTCCTAGGGATGATCAAGGATTAATTCCTCAAATACAAACGGGAAACGAGGCATTAGGGAAGGTTTTTGGGAGTGATTTAGTGGAAATTCGTCCTCAAGGCATGGCTGAAATCCGGTTTGGAGGTCGCTATCAATATGTTGAAAATCCTGGTATTCCCGTTCGTAACCAAAAGACATTTGCATTTGATTTTGGTCAGCGGATTCAAATGAATGTAAAAGGTAAAATAGGTGATCGATTAGAATTAGGCATTAACTACGACACTGAAGCATCTTTCGCATTTGATAACCAAATGAAATTGGATTTCGAAGGCGAAGAGGATGATATTGTTAAGCGTTTGGAAATGGGTAATATCAATATGCCCTTAAACAGTTCTTTGATTACCGGTGCTCAGAGTCTATTTGGTTTGAAAGGTCAGTTTCAATTTGGGAACACAACGGTTACTACCGTTTTTTCTGAACAGCGTTCCCAGAGTCAGAGCATCAATGTCCAAGGAGGGGGGACTACAACTGAATTTTATGTTCAAGGAGATCAATACGAGGCGAATCGTCATTACTTTTTGTCGCAGTTTTTTAGGGATCATTACGAAGAATATTTAGAAAACTCTCCGCTTATTACTTCTCCCGTTCAGATTACCAAAGTGGAGGTTTGGGTGACCAACGAAAGGAGCTCTACCCAAAATCTAAGGAACATTGTTGCTTTTATGGATCTTGGTGCAGACGAACAATATGCTTACCGCAATCCTTCCAGTAATTTATCTGGAATCAGCATTTTCCCTGGGGCGAACGTAAATATTGAAGGATACCCCAACAATGCAAACAATCAACTGGACCCATTAACCTTGGAGTCTAATATTCCTGGGTCAAGAGATATTGCTACTGCGAATCAAGATTTGAGTTTAGCAGGATTCATTGAGGCTAAAGAATATGTAGAATTAGCAAATGCAAGAAAGCTAGAGCCTAATCAATTTAAGTTTCA
>JAYOSU010000056.1:0-11030 GCA_038139395.1 Cryomorphaceae bacterium | reverse complement strand
GGATTATGCAGCATCATACAATGGTTATATGGCAGCTTTTGACTTTAAGAAGAATGAGTTACTAGGGGATGCAGCTCAATTAGATACGGGTCTATTATTCAACGCTGGTATCATAGCTGGCATGGCAGGTGATCAGGAGGCTAGTATTAATTCATTTCGCACCTGTTTGGACTTAGGATACACCGGTATCACGTTTACCGCTACGTTCCTAGCTTCGGGACAACCAAAAGCGTATCCAAATAAGAGTGCAATGCAGAAAGAGATTGAGTTAGGTTTAGCTTCGGATCCTGTAATAGGAGAAGATGTTCGTCCTAGCGTCTATATAAGCTTGATCAATGCGTACAAAAAGATGGAAGATGCAGAAATGTATGAATCTACGCTTGCTGAAGCCAGAAACTTATATCCAGAGAATAAGGATTTATTGGATATTCAATTACAAGCTTATTTGGATAAGAAGGATTACAAAGGAGCCTTGGCCAACCTTGATGAAGCTATAGCAAAGAACCCAGATAAAGGTATTTATCATTTTGTTAAAGGAAATATTCTTCAAACTGAATTGAAAGATTTAGATGCAGCTTTAGTAGAGTATAAAGCGGCCGTTGAGCTAGATCCAGAGAACAGTGATGCTATGTACATGTGTGGGTTGGTTTATATTGACAGGGCCAATAAGATTACTGAACAGATGAATTCTTTGAGTTTAAGCGAAAGCAGGAAATATGAGGCGCTCAAGAAGAAGCAAAAAGGCGTCTTTGAGGAAAGCTTAGGTTACTTTGAAAGCGCTCGTGAAATGAATAAGGATGATCTAGATATCGTTCGGGCTTTAGCAGAGGTTTACCGTAAAGTTGGCGACTACGAGAAATCAATGGAAATGAGTGAATTATTAAAGTAAATCCTCAAATCATTTAAAAAGCCCTGGTACTACTTACCGGGGTTTTTTATTAATATCAAATGAATTATAATATACATTATGTTAAATTATATTTATTTAAAAGACTATTTACCTGATGGATTCCCCTTTTTCCGCGTTCTACTTGTTTTACTATAATTATCCTTGGGATGCGCCATAGTATCTTCATAACGCGGATCTGGAATCATAGCCACTTTATAAAGTGCAGAAGCTTCTACGCTGTAGAAACCGAATTCCTCAGCGACCCGTCCTTGTAATTTATAAAGTCCCTTGCCTTGAAATGGAAATTGCTGTGCAACAATTGGAAAGTGAACGCTGTCCAGATAATCACCATTTTGGTCCAAGAACGTGGCAAAATTCATACGTTCACCTTTTGCTGTCTTTGTATTCTTAACAGTTACTAGATAGCCATAAGCAACAATGAAATGCCCGAGTTTAGACGGTAATTCCTTTGCAGTAGTTCCATTTATTAAAGGCTCATCAGCTAATTCAAACGGATTACATAATGGAAACCCTAATAATTCAATTTGATCAAATGCCTCCTCTTGCTTACTCTGCATTAACAATGGCACCTTGTAATTATGGGTTTGCTGCGCAGTACCCTTAAAAAGACTCGGAACCATAGTGACAAAATTTTTGGCAATACGTCCTTTTAGCATGTGATGCGCTTCCCAAAGCAGGGTTTGTTTAGCGATTCCAGTAAATCGAAAAGCGCCTATACGAATAAGTAAACTGACTTGTTCAATACCCGCAGGAACGCGAGTAATGAAATCTGCTAAATCTTTGAACAAACCTCCGTCCTGGCGTTCCTTAGCGATTTGCATTCCTACGTTTTTATCTAAACCGTACAACAAGACAAACCCTAGATAAATTTTCTTATTCACAATGACCGTAGGATAATCCCCATGCTGCACGCATGGTTCTTCTATAAGGCCTCCGTTTTTGCGGGCTTCATGCACATAAAATTCTGTTTTATAAAAGCCACCAAAGTTGTTGATTGTCGCAACCATATATTCTAGAGGATAATGTGCTTTCAAGTACAAACTTTGATAACTCTCTACAGCGTAAGAAGCACTGTGTCCCTTGGCGAATGCATAGCCCGCAAAACTCTCAATTTGACGCCAAATTTCTCGGGCTAATTCAACGGTATACCCTCGCTCCTTACAATTCTCAAAATATTGATTTTCAACCCTTTTAAACTCGTCCCTAGACCTGAATTTTCCAGACATGCCACGGCGTAAAACATCTGCTTCGCCCAGCGTTAGTCCAGCAAAATAGTGTGCTACTTTGATGACATCTTCCTGGTAAACCATTACACCAAAAGTATCTGGCATGATTTCTAACATGACCGGATGGGCATCATTACGCTTAGAAGGGTCTGTAAATCGAAGTATATATTCACGCATCATACCGCTATTACTAACCCCTGGGCGAATTATTGAACTTGCCGCGACAAGACCTAGATAAGTGTCTACTCGTAGTTTGGTTAGTAACATTCGCATTGCGGGCGATTCTACATAGAAACACCCTATAGTCTTTCCATTGCGCAGTAGCTCTTTGACTTTTTCATCCTCTTTAAAACGTTGTAAATCACGAATATCAAAAGGATTCCTAGTTCCATTATTTAAGCGAACTAATGCTAAGGCGTCTTGAATTTTACTCAATCCCCGTTGACTTAGAATATCGAATTTATGAAGACCTATATCTTCTGCAACTACCATGTCGAATTGAGTAGTTGGAAACCCTTTGGGAGGTATAAATGTAGCTGTACGGTAATGGATACTTTGGTCGGCTATTAATATACCTCCTGCATGAATACTTAAATGACTAGGGAATCCCTGTATGTACGTACTGTAGCGTAACACTAAATGTGCCAAATGATCCAAATTCCCGCCATTGAATTCGCCTTGACTGAGCTTGTCTATTTCGTGTTTCGGAAGGCCAAAAACTTTTCCTAATTCACGAACGACAGCCTTGTACTGAAAAGTATTATAAGTAGCTAATAATGCGGTATTCGGAAAACGCTTAAAGATGTATTGAGTAACGTCATCACGATCGCGCCAAGAGAAATCTAAATCAAAATCTGGTGGTGAAGTACGGTAAAGATTAATGAAGCGCTCAAAGTACAGGTCCAACTCAATCGGATCAACATCCGTAATCTTGAGAAGATAGGCTACTATTGAATTAGCTCCACTCCCCCGCCCTACATAGAAATACCCGCGCTTTTGAGCATAATTAACGATATCCCAATTAATCAGAAAATAGGATACAAAGTTTTTTTTCTCAATGAGTTGTAATTCTTTTTCAATTCGATCTCGGACTTTGAAGTCCGCTTGTGGATACCGATAAGAAAGGCCGTCATCACAGAGTTTCCTCAGTAGTTTGATGTCTTTTTCGCGTAAGCCAGTATAGGTCTGTAAATTCAATGCTGGATCTTCAGGAAGCTGAACATTACAGGACTCCATAATCTGCATTGCATTGCGGAGCAGATGGGGATATTTGCTGTAACTCTTGACTAACTGTTCATCATTTAGATACAACTCTGTTTGGGGAGCTTCTTTATCCTTAGAGAGCTTGCTGAGCAATGTATTTTCGTCAATAGCTCGTAGCAGCCTATGTGCGTTAAAATCTCGTTTCCCTCTAAAAGAAGCCGTAGGCATTGCCACTAACTTATGTTCGTACATACGGATTTTGTGTATGTGAATCGAATCAATGAGTTCAGGACCAATACCAATTAACTCATTGTTTTTCAAAGAATTAATATCTAATTCTTCATGATACTTGTAAATAATCCAAGTGTCTATTAAACGTTTAACAGGTGCTCTATTAGAAAATTTAACCTTATGTGCTAAGTGCCAAGAAAGATGGTCATTGATTTGCTTGAACCCCTCCCAGTTTTTTGCTAGCACTACATATTTTTGTTGGATACCGTTTCTAAAATCAACGCCAATAACAGCATTCTTATTAGGCTCGTTTTTAAGCAAGTACAAGGCTGTCATAGATGCAGACGTATTGTTGATATCCGTCAATGCCATATGTGTCCAAGGCTGAGCTTTAAAGAAGCTCAACCAATCTTTTGGCGACACTACTCCATAACGCAAACTGTAATAACTGTGCGTATTTATTAGCATTTATACTTCCTGAGTAGTCGTTAAAAACCTAAGTCTAATTTGCGTTGACGCGCTTGAGTCATTCCCATTCCCTGTAAGCTTAGATGAGAATAAATTTCATAGTCGTATTCAGGGATAATCCGTTGACCTACAGGCTTTAGTAGCTCTGCACCGTTACTGCGCGGGTTCTTGATTGCAGAGGAAATAGGATAGGCATTAAGTTCCTCTGCTGGATAAGGCTGTAGAATATCTGTTACTTCTGCTAGTGGTGTATTTGAATCAAGCCAAATACCCTCGTCTTCTTCATGAAGTATAACGGGTGAGCGATGATGAGAAATGGCAGCAGTAATCTTGTTACTTACGGTGGTAATGATTGCAAAAGAGTCAATGGTTTCCCCTGTATCGGGATTTATCCATGTATCATAAATACCTGCAAAAGCAAACGGACTTCCATCCTTTTTATAGATTACATAGGGTTTGGAGAGTCGCTCCACTTTTGGGCCTTCAATAAAAGCATCAGCTAATACAAGACAACGCTTTGAACGTATACTTTGACGAAAAGCAGGCTTACTAGTAATACCTTTAGCCCCAGAATATGAAGTTTCGTTCTCTTTGTTATGATCTCCTTCTGCTCTGGCATTGAATAAATGGAACGGTTTCTTGGCCCAGTAAGGTGTAAATCCAAACTGATAATGCTTTATTAAATCAGATCGTTCCTGAGTAATTACAAGCGCTTTTGCTCCTATGCCAATGTTTGTATTAGGCATAAATAATTCTGGGCGTTCTACAATAGCGCTAAATCGCTTCTCAACGGCCTTAACCTTACTGATATTTACGTATCTACCACACATATGCGAGAGGAATATTAAGTTATTTTTTACCGGTGTCTGTTGGCTAATAGTGGCGGAGGTTCTCCATTAAAAGGGTTTGTCCTGCCTATAGTTTTAGCACCAAGACTTACAGCGCGTAATACAGAACGGTCACCAAAACGTTGACGAATGTGATCCATAGCCCCATAAAGTCGACTTAATTCTTCACTTTCTTCAAAAAGATTCATTTGATAGCCTCCTCCAACAAGGTGAGAAAAACGTACGCCTACTAATCTAACTAGTAAACGGCGTTCAAAAAGCCGCTTGAACAACTCTTTAACCTTTGGTATAAGTATATGGTCTGCCGCTGTGTAAGGTATTCGTGCTTGTAAGGTGTGTGTGTTAAAGTCTGAATACCGAATTTTTACCGTAATACAAGAGGTAAGCTTATCACCACGACGCAATTGATAAGCCAAATTTTCAGCCATTGCCACAATAATACCTTCAAGTTTTACAACATCAATAGTGTCTTTAGCGAAAGTGCGCTCTGTAGATATGCTCTTGCGTTCTTGGTAAGGAATAACAGCACTTTGATCAACCCCTTGGGCTTTGTGCCAAATTACAGAACCTTGCTTGCCCATGACGCTTTGCATCATCTCCAGGGGCATTTCTTGAAGCGTCTGAATACGGCGCACCCCTAGGTTACGTAGAGTTTGATAGGTCTTCTCTCCTACCATTGGAATCTTACGTACAGACAAAGGCGCTAAGAAAGGACGCTCCAGCCCTTTTTCTACATAAATCTTATTATTTGGTTTTGCTTCGCCCGTAGCTACTTTACTAACGGTCTTATTAATAGAAAGACCAAAGCTGATTGGAAGGCCTGTTTCTTGTATGACTCTATCACGGAGTTCACTAGAAAATTTGAATGTGCCAAAAAAACGGTCCATACCGGTCAGGTCTGCATAGAACTCATCTACAGAAGTTTTCTCATAAACCGGTACTTGCTCTTTGATTACATCAGTTACAAGGTTAGAATATTTAGAGTAGTTCGCTGAATTCCCTCTAATAATAATAGCTTCAGGACAAAGTTCACGAGCCATGCGAACAGGCATGGCTGAATGCACTCCAAATTTCCGCGTTTCATAGCTACACGCTGCTACCACCCCTCTATCCCCCGTTCCACCAATAATGATAGGACGATTATCTAATCTTGAATCCATTAATCTTTCAACGGAAACAAAAAAAGTGTCCAAGTCCATGTGTAAAATAGAGCGATTCATATTGTGAGATTTGGACAATATTTAAGCGAGTCGAACAGCCAAAAGCCCTCCAATGCAAAAGGAAAATCCAATAAAAAATTTAAGCTAGTTGTCTTTCAGTTGATTCATTTCTTTTTTCAAATCAGCCATCATATGCATGAGTTGGGACATATCTTGGTTGTTGCCAGCGTCTGGTAATTGAAAACTTGTATACCCTACAGCACGCCAAGCTTCTACAAGACGATCTACCGGTACAGTGTATGGAGCAAATTGAGGGTTGTCAGACTTAAGTAAAAGCTCTCCGATATGGAGATTGTTTATCACACGCTTATAAACAACGCCTTCGTCTTTGGTAATAAGTACATAACATTCGTCATTTCGAATAGATTTCCAATCCTGGATATATTCGGTAATTACATATGACCCTGGCTTGATGGGCAGCATACTCTCTCCTCTAATCTGAAATACGCGATACGTACGGTCTTGAGGAAGCTCTGGAAACGGCATAGAGAAGCGCGGCAGAGCACCTATATAATCAGCGTCTCCGTATCCTGAAAGATAACCAGCAGAAGCTTTTACGGGGACAAGTGTACCAAGTTCTTTATCATCTGTACCGTCTACGATCACGGGAAGAATACGTAGTTGCGCTCCACTTACATCTGCCTTCGGTATAGACCCTGAGCCGCTAAGATCTTTATTTACAAAATCATCTAAACGCACTTGAAAATATGCAGCTAAATGTTGTAAAGTGTGTAATCTAGGTTCTGCTCGCCCTTCTTCATAAGCACCAATCATAGCACGTTTAACGCCTATTTTAGTTGCTAGCTGCTCTTGAGTAAGTGCTTCTTTCTTGCGAAGAAATTTAAGATTGTTCTTTACGTAATTCATAAGACTTATCTTTAATCAGTACTTTAACAATGCTAATTTAATTAGATTTCTAATATTTTCATCATTATATAGATTCTTTTTTCTTTAAATGGACTTAAAAACCACTTTAAATAACTTCAGCATTGATAAAGACTCGGTATATAGCAAATGGATACAATGGGCAACTATGTATTCTGAGAAGCTGGAAGAGGTCATGGAGTGCGCCTTCAATGGAAATGACAAAGAGCGCAAACGAGCGAGCTGGATTCTTCACCACGTCAGTGATAGACGACCTGAAGTATTTTACGTGAAAGAAAAAATGATGATTGATCAGCTAGAACGCACAGAAACCCAAGCTGAGATTCGGTTTATACTTCGTTATTATTCAAAATATAGGTTGCCGCGTCACCAAGAAAGAGAAGGTCTATTAACAGACTATTGCTTCAATGTATTAATGACGCCTCACGATTCCGTGGCGCCACGAGTGTATAGCATGAGTATTCTACACAAATTGGCAATGAGATATCCTGAATTGGCTCACGAACTCGAAACGAGTATCCGCTGGGCTCTAGAAACTGGCAGTGCGGGAATGATCAGCAGAGGAAATAAAATTCTACAAGATCTTAAGAGGCGCCAACTAATCTAAAGGATAGCCCGCCATAGCGTTGCCCGCGAGGAAACCACCCGTCCAAGCAGCCTGGAAGTTAAACCCACCTGTAATACCGTCAATATTCAAGACTTCACCAGCAAAATATAGGTTAGGTGAAACTTTAGAAGAGAATGTTTTAAAGTTGACTTCTTTCAAATCAACACCGCCTGCAGTAACAAACTCTTCCTTAAACGTGCTCTTACCAGAAACCTGAAAAACAGCACTACATAATTCACTAGCAAGCGCTTTTATTTGTTTCAGGTTTAAATCTCCCCATGTAGATGTATTGGGAATACCGGCAGCAGCTACCATCGATTTCCATAAACGCAAAGGAACTTCGTATTGAGCATGGTTGCCTATTCTCTTTTTTCCGCTGAATTTCTTCTCTTGCATAAAATCCGAAACTACCACATCCTCATCCCGACTAATCCAATTTACAAGAATTGGAAAGCGGTAAAACCTATCGTTCAATTCATAAGCACCCCAAGCACTTAATCGTAATACTGCTGGACCGCTCATGCCCCAATGGGTAATAAGCAGTGGGCCTGAAGCTTCTAAATCCGAGCTAGCAATCTGAATTGTGGCATTAGGTAAACTAATACCACTTAACCCCTTGATGCGTTCGTCTTTGATATTAAACGTAAACAAAGAAGGAACCGGTGGAATAATTTTGTGTCCCGCTTTTTTTAATTGTTCCCAAACTCCTTTGGACGACCCTGTTGCTACCATTAATTTATCAGCAATTAGTGTATCACCAGAAGTCGTAGAAACCTTCCATCCACCCTCTTCTGTTTGTGAGAATGATTTTACACCTGAAGATTTCTTGATATCAACATTAGCACTTTCGGCCATTTCGATTAAGCAGTCTGCAATAGTTGATGAGGAATCTGTAATTGGAAATACTCGATTATCTCCTTCAATCTTAAGTTCAACTCCCCGGTCTGCAAACCATTCCATGGTATCTCCGGATTGAAACTTATGAAACGGCCCCAATAATTCTTTAGACCCACGCGGATAATAGGTAGCTAACTCTTTGGGATCAAAACAAGCGTGCGTCACGTTACAACGTCCACCACCACTAATGAGTACTTTACCTAAGACTTCTTTCCCTTTTTCCAAAAGAATCACTTTATGCTCGGGATTAGCTTCAGCGGAAGCAATAGCTGCAAAAAAACCTGCAGCTCCTCCTCCTATTACGACTATAGTACTCATGCGTCAAAAATACATAATTGGTGTGGGAGCCATGTGTTTAATTCAAAACGCTTTTGTTTAAAAATAAACCAAATGATAAATTTGCTCAAAATACTATGCTCATGAATTTAAGGGATGCTATAGAAGAATCATTGAGAAAGCGACCGTTCTTTGAAGAAGCTCTACAAGAGGATTTGATTAACATTAGCTCACTTGCCCGACTTCTCCAACCAGAAATCTCAACTAGCATGGGAAAAGAAGTAAAAGAAAGTGCCTTAGTCATGGCGATTCGTCGCAGAGAGCCTAGACTTCAACTTAAAATGCAACAAAAGTTACAGCAATTCATAGCAATGTTAGGAGACATTGTTATTCGATCGAATCTTGCGGCATACACCTATATTAAATCGGCTCAATTGCCAGCTAAACAAGCAAGGTTTCTTGAAACAATAGAAAGCGACCATAAAGCCTTCTATAGTTTCACCGGTGGAACGGAAGAGACTACAATTGTATTAAGCGAGAAATATGAATCCCTACTAAAAGAAGTAATGAACGGGGAAACCCTGTTGAATGCTGAATATAATTTAAGCGCCATCACATTGAAACTCCCTTCAAGCAGTTCAGAAGTAGTAGGTCTTTATTATTTCTTCTTTAAGCACATAGCATCTGCTGGTGTTCCTATAAAAGAAATTATTTCCACCACTAACGAAGCCACCTTTGTTGTTCACAGTAATGATGTGAATTTGGCATTTACAACTATAAACACCATTAAAAGACCCGTTTAAAAACAACTAGTTTTAAACAATTCTGGGGAAATCAATGAGAGATTTCCAATTTAATTGACCTAACGTTTAAATCTTTTACAATGGAAAATCAAGTTCAATTAATCGGACGTCTTGGAATGGATCCGAATTCTAAGCAAGTCAATCAAAGCGTAAAAACAACATTCACATTAGCTACCAATACCGTGTATCGCGATTCAGAGGGCAACAAGAAAACAATGACCGATTGGCACAATATTATTGCTTGGGGTAATCTAGCACAGACCATGGATCAATATTTAAAGAAAGGCGACAAAGTTGGGGTTTCCGGTCGCCTGGTTACAAGGTCTTACGAAGACAATAACGGTGTTAAGAAATATTTTACGGAAGTAATTGCGAAGGATATGTTGATGCTAGGCGTTACGAAAAATGATTAGTTTGAGTAGGCCCCTATTCTTAGGGGCCTACTCTTTTAGTTGTCCCGCTATAACCTTGCCGTCTTCAAAGGTTACTGAGCCAAAATCAGCAGTAATTGGGCGATCCACTATTAACACTTCACTTAGCACAATGTCTTTTCCATCAATGTCATAAAGACGAGGGCGAGCGGCTAAATCGCCTAAATCGTCCACCATATAGATAGAGGCTTTAACATGACCATTCATGACTTCTACTCGCTTCAAGCCAACATCAATTCGCATGTTCGCATACAGGACATCAGTAATAACCCACTCTAGCTGTCCTTTCTCATTCAGCGGCAGTTGATTATATACTTCACAATGTTCATCTGAAGCTAGAAGGATTTTTTGAATAATTTCAACTCCAAATTCACGTGCCTTGATTCGTGACATATCTCCAGAGGATACACCGCTTTCAATCAAAATGTTTGGAATGTCTGAACTCATTAAATAATCTCCAACAGCCGTTGGGTAGTATTTATCCGTATATCTACCAACCCCTACCAAATCGTTCCCACTTTGCTTTAGTGCATTACCTAGTCGATTCATCAGTGCTCTCCTCAATGGAGTAATCTTTTGACTCTTTTCGGATGACGGCACCAGTAGTGAAGTAAATGCACTTATCCCATGAACATGAAAAATAGTTCTTTGATCATGTAGGTTAAAACATAACTCCGGGTTAATTGAACGAATCCATCCAATCAACTTGGCACTTTCTATAGTTTGAAATGCCCGAAAGTCCCTATTTAGATCTATGCCCATCCCATTTCTACGCGTGTAACGAACATATGCATCAGGGTTAATTACCGGAATACAATGAAGTTTAAATTCACTACTCAACCATTGTTTCAATTGAAACTCATGAAGTAAGTCAAGAATAATGTGGATACCCGTTGTCTCATTACCATGCATTCCTGCCCAGATACATATATCTCTTTCCCCTGTTCCAATTGAAGCACTTACTATAGGTCTCTCTTCTGATGATTATCCAATGGTCTACCAAGGATACAGAGATATTCACTCAT
>JAYOSU010000055.1:2274-11344 GCA_038139395.1 Cryomorphaceae bacterium | reverse complement strand
TCTGGCTTCCTCTTCAAGGCCAGCGGAAATCATCAAATGAACCCGACTGTTGATGCGTTCGTACAGTTTTTCTCTGTCCATATTCAGTATCCAATTCACTATTTCAAACGGACGATCTTTCGGCGTATTGTTTAACTGTTCGGAATACTTCTTGCCAGTGATAGCTATAACTTCTAATGCTCGAATCACGCGGCGTGGGTTGCGTTCATCTACTTTGACTGCATGCTCTGGGTCTAATTGCGCTAATTCTGCTTTAAGTGTGGGTAAGCCTTCGCTTTGAGCTCTGAGCTCCAGAGCTTCCTTAATTTTTGAGTCTGTAGGTAATGCGTCTAACCCGTGCAGCAGTGCGTCTATGTACATTCCAGAACCTCCAACGGCGACTACTATGTCGTGGCTCTCGAATAATTGGTCGAGGGTCTGTAGCGCAAACTTTTCGAATTCGCCAGCGGTGATCGGGTCGTGAATGCTGCGGTCAGCGACAAAGTGGTGCGGTATGCGGTCTAATTCCTCCTTGGATGGTGGTGCGCTTCCTATGGCCAATTCCTTATAACATTGTCTACTATCGGTAGAAATGATGGGGCAACCAAGTTTTTCTGCCCAATACAGAGAAATCGCGGTTTTCCCTATTGCTGTGGGACCGCATATATTAAGGAGATACTTTTTAGACATTGACTAGTCTTGGAATTTAGGTTGAAATTACGTAATTTGATAGAACCGCTTTTATTCTGCCATGCACACAAATTCATTTGAAATTTCACGTAAAGAAACTGCTCAGTTGCATTTTGACATCGGTGAGATTTTATTGGATGAAACTGCAGTGCGCAAGCGTTCTGAAGCTATTCATAAGGCTACCTATTTGGGCAACCTTAAGCATCAAAAAGTGGTTATTTCATTTAATACAGGATCAAATATTTATCAGGTGTATACCACTATTTGGTTGACCTATGGAAATTACATTTTTCTAAAGGACGATGTTCGTATTCCTGTAGAGCGAATATTGGCTGTGGAATTCTAGTAATCGTAACCTAGAGTATCTTCTTCTTCGTCTTTTTCTTTTGGAAGAGCACCGCTATTTAAATCGTCTAAGTCGTATAATTTATTGAGTTCGTCCTCAGATAATTCACTAGGGTCTTTTGAATTAAATTCGGAGTCTTTTTTGGGTAATTCTCCTACACTAGAGAGCACTACGAAATCCTCAAAGCCCTCTTCCTCCTCAGTTTTTACCACTTCTAAGTAAAAGATGTTCATATCTAGGAAGTTGTAAACATACAGGCCATTTGTGCTAGCTTCAAAAAACTGCTTGACCGTACGCGCCTCCATGCTTGGCATATTGTCATCCATTGCAAACATGGGCAATTCATCTCCTTGATCCCAATTCGCATTGCTGTAATAAAAGCTTGCCATTTCTCCGGGTTGCAATCCAAAGTTGGTATAAATATGTTCGTGCAATGCCATCATAGTTGCATCTCCTTTGATGCGAACTTCTTTTAACACGGTATCTTCCGTATCTGCAATTACGCGTAAGAAAAACTCCATAATTATTTTATCAATCCTAATTGTTTTGCAACCTCTTCCATTTTTAATCGAGCTGCTTCTTTTTCATTGGGAATTTGTCCTTCGAGTATAGCTTCTTTTATGGCTTCTTTAATCTCACCTATTACTGGCGAAGGCCCAATTCCATATTGTTCCATGATTTCTTTTCCACTCACCGGTGGCTGAAAATTTCTTAAGTGATCTCGCTCTTCAACTTCTTTGAATTTTAAACGTACCTCTTTGAAATTGTTCAAATAACGTCTCTTTTTCTTTTCGTTTTTTGTGGTTAAGTCTGCCTCACAAAGTAACATTAAGTCATCCACATCATCTCCAGCATCAAACAGCAATCGGCGAACTGCCGAGTCAGTTACAGTATCGTCCACGAGTGAAGCTGGACGTGAACTCATCATAACCATCTTCCGGACATATTTCATTCTCCCATCATTAGGTAAATGAAGGCGCTTGAATAATTTAGGAATCATCTTACTCCCTACAAATTCATGACCCCTGAAAGTCCAACCTTGAGGCTTAATGAATTTCTTAGTTTTTGGTTTCCCAATGTCATGTAAGAGAGCAGCCCATCTCAACCAAAGATTATCTGAAGTCTTGGATAGATTATCTACTACTTCCAAAGTATGGTAAAAGTTATCTTTATGTAGCTGTCCTTCAACTTCTTCTACACCCTGTAGCGCGCAGATTTCCGGCAGTATTTCATTCATTAATCCACTTGTAAATAGCAATCCTAATCCATAGGAAGGTTTCTCTACGGACATCAATTTATTGAGCTCTTGTGCTATTCTTTCTGGAGCTACAATGTCTATTCTCGAGGAATGGTCTCGAATACTTTTTAAAGTGCCTGCTTCAATTCTAAAGTCTAGCTGGGCTGCAAAACGTATGGCTCTCATCATCCTCAAGGGATCGTCATCAAACGTTTGATTGGGGTTCAGTGGAGTTTGAATATTTTTATTTTCTAAATCTTTTCTGCCATTAAACGGGTCAATTAACTCGCCCCATTTCTCTTTGTTTAGACAAATAGCCATAGCGTTAATGGTGAAATCTCTGCGATTTTGATCGTCTTCCAAAGTGCTGTTTTCCACTACAGGATTTCGACTGTTCCTGTTGTAGCTCTCTTTTCGAGCTCCAACAAATTCTAAATCAACACCTTGCGCATTCATGTGTGCTGTTCCAAAGCTTTTAAATACGCTGAGCTTAGGTTTATTTTTGAAGTTTTTCCGAACCTCCTTCGCTAAGACGATTCCACTACCGACGGTGACAAAATCAAGATCCATTTTAACGGGTCGATTCATCAACCTATCACGTACATATCCCCCTACAACATAGCACTCCATTCCGAGTCGGTCTGCAGATTCTCCGACTATTTTAAATATCGGTTTGTCTAAAAAGTGAACATAACTACTCATTAAAAAGGTCGCTCAGAGAGTTTTGAAAAATAGATACCAGAAAGAAGTAATACGATCAGTAAAAAATACATCACTAGGTTCGTCCGTTTAATTTTGGCCAACCATAGATCTTCTTTTTCCTTACCAGTCATCACAACTGGATAGAGCAAGGGAAAAATCATGAAGCTTTCCTTCCACCAATCTTGGTCTTTTTTATAAGTAAATTTTCGTTTGTAGAAATCCATCCAATTTCCTGCCTTTTTCTTGTTTTTCACCCGTAAGTATTGAAAATGAAGAGACCACTTAAAACTATAAACAGCTAATAGAATCAGGGCAGTTAAGACGAATTGTATGCTTTGACTATAGGTCATTTTAAACGCAATTTTTTGACTTCAATGTACCGCCATTTTACAGCGCGAAACATCCACAAGCTATAGGCGAACCCTTGTGAGCCGTCAAAAATACCTCCTTTTATGATGAAGTGCTTAAAAAATCGCCACGAAGGCTTTACAATTAAATGGAACCCCCCAATTTTACCCACTTGGCTTTCATAATCTTTCGCCTGTCTTACGGCATAACCTCTGATTTTTTGCTCCCAATGTTCCTTGCTTTTGAAGGTGTGATGATACAAATTGCCCTTTAAACGTTTGGATGTAGCCTTTACTTTTTCATGCACATAGAGCTCTTCAAAACGGGTTTTCTTAGGTAAAAGCCGAACCACGAAATCATTCTGCAAACCGCTAAATCTCATTTTTCTACCTTGAAAAAAATGAACTCTCCTAAAGGAATAGGGTACGCTTTCTTTGAATTTTGATTTTTTCCATTCCGCCAAAGATTCCAACAATCCTGTACTTAAGATTTCATCACAGTCTACAACCAATACCCACGGATGTTGGCATTGATTCAAACCCCAGTTTCGCTGCGCTCCCCAATTCTTTAATTCACGATGAAACACTTTTGCTCCTGCATCCTTAGCAATCTCTACCGTTGAATCGGTGGAGCCGGAGTCAATTACTATAATTTCGTCCGCAATGGAACGAACGCTCTCTAGCGATTTCCCAATGACATCTTGTTCATTAAAACTGAGGTATAATACGCTAAGAGAAGTGCCCATTATACAGCAACGTTGTGTGTACGCAAGGCCTCATTCAAGGAAGTTTTCTTATCGGTACTTTCTTTCCTTTGACCAATGATTAGTGCACAGGGCACATTGTAGGTGCCCGCGGCAAAGGTCTTTGGTAGGGTGCCCGGAATAACAACACTGCGTGTGGGTATTCGTCCGCGATATTCTTTGGCCTCTTGTCCGCTTACGTCAATAATTTTTGTAGAGCCAGTTAGCACAACGTTTGCTCCTAAAACAGCTTCTTTCTCTATATGAACACCCTCTACAACTATACATCTGGAGCCAATAAAACAGTTGTCTTCAATAATCACAGGAGCAGCTTGTAAAGGCTCAAGAACCCCGCCGATTCCCACACCGCCGCTTAAATGTACATGTTTACCTATCTGAGCGCATGAGCCAACAGTTGCCCAGGTATCTACCATTGTTCCGCGTTCTACATAAGCACCTATGTTAACATAGGAAGGCATCATTACAACACCGGATTCAATAAAGGCTCCGTGCCGTGCAACAGCATGCGGGACAACACGAACTCCTTTTTCGGCATAATCTTTTTTCAAGGGAATTTTATCATGAAACTCAAATGGGCCAACTTCAAAGGTTTTCATTTCTTGAATGGGAAAGTAAAGAACTACTGCTTTTTTGACCCATTCATTCACTTTCCAGCCACTATCGGAAGGTTGCGCGACCCTCAAGGTGCCCAAATCCAAAGCAGCAATAACGGACCGTATTGCATCTTGTGTTTCTTGTAACTTCAGTAAATCCCGATTGTCCCAAGCTTGTTCAATAACGGCTTTTAATTCTTTCATGTTTTTCATTCTCTAAGGAGTTACGAATTTAATGCTTCCTCGGGAAAGACTACCTTTGACATATGGCGAAAGTATTGGCATTGGACATAGGAGGTCAGCGAACGGGATTAGCGGAAAGCGATCCACTTCAAATGATGGCATTTCCTCTCAAAACTGTGGCCACCGGTGAATTGATGGAAGCGCTAGAAGCATACATTCTCTTAGAGCAACCAAGGACGATAGTTATTGGAAAGCCAGCGATGCTTAGAAAAGGACAAACAAATAGCACAGAAATCATAGAGATATGGGCAGAAAAGATTCATGCTAGGTGGCCTCTAATGGAAATTGTTTTTGTAGATGAAGATTTCACCTCTGTAGAGGCCTCGCAATTGTTAATAAAGGGGGGGGTGCGAAAGTCTAAGCGCAAAGAAAAGGGCACTCTAGATAAAGTCGCTGCCTCGTTGATTTTAGAACGTTATTTAGCTATGCACTGACTATCTTTGCCGCTGAAAGATGCTTAATTATGATTTTACCGGTAGTTGCCTACGGCGATCCAGTCTTAACTAAAGTGGCAGAGGAAATAGATCAGAATTATCCTGGATTAAAACCTTTGATTGCTAATATGTACGAAACCATGTACAATGCACAAGGTGTTGGTTTAGCTGCCCCTCAAGTTGGTCGTGGTATTCGATTATTTGTAATTGACGCAAGTCCATTTGCTCAGGAGGATCAGGAAGATTACCAAATGCTCAAGTCGTTCAAAAAGACATTTATAAATCCCATTATTATTGAAGAGGAAGGAGAGCAGTGGGGCATGGAAGAAGGCTGTCTGAGTATTCCAGAAGTTCGAGAAACCGTAAACAGAAAGGAAAAATTAATTATTGAATACTACAATGAGGATTGGGAATTGGTAGAGGAAACCTATTCGGGCATGGCTGCACGGGTAATTCAGCATGAATACGATCACATTGAGGGTATCTTGTTTACAGATTATTTAAAGCCGTTACGTAAAAGACTAATCAAGGGTAAGTTGGGTTCCATTGAGCGAGGCGATGTAAGTGTGGATTACCCCATGAAATTCCCAAAGCGTAGATGAGAATTGCCGTTGCCATTTTCTTGGGCATGTTTGCCTGTACTGCGCCACTTGATGAGCATAATGATGATTTAATCGCATCTGAAAGTAAGGATTCAGCCTTGTATTTTTTTAATAGAATAGATTCTGGTATTGCAACCTTTAATGAGTTAGAAGTGGCAAGGAAATATTTTATTCAGGAAGATAGTTTAGTGGTCAGCGATGCTAAGAGATTAATGCAGGCTGGTTTGGTATTAATTGCGGGCAGTGAAAACTACCTCTATGGCGTGAATTACTTAATTAAATTAACAAAAAAGTATCCCGGTCATCCTTTTGCACCAGAAGCGTTGATGCAACTAGCTTTGTTTTTTGAAAATAGATTTGGCGACTTGGAGCGATCACAAATATATCTCCGTGCGATCATAGAGAGGTATCCCGAACATAAACTGGCTGTGCAAGCGGAAACGCTTTTGAAGTTAAGTGGAGATGAACAATACAAAACAATACAAAATTGGTTAAATAAAGAATAAATGGATTTAAGAACAGTTCTATCGGTTTCAGGGAAGCCGGGTCTTTTTAAGTTAATATCGCACCAGAAAAGTGGTGTGGTGGTAGAGAGCTTGTTGGACGGTAAGCGTACTGCCATTCCTTCATCTGCAAACGTAAGTTCATTAGGTGATATTGCTATTTACACTTATGAAGAGGAGGTTCCGCTAAGGGAGGTTTTCGTCAAAATGGCGGAGATAACAGACTCTAAAGAAGCCCTAAGTCATAAAAGTTCAAAAGATGAACTGGAAGATTTTTTTGGAGAGGTGCTCCCAAAATTTGATCAAGAGCGTGTGTATGCATCAGATATCAAGAAAGTCGTACAATGGTATAATATTCTTGTGAAAAATGATTTATTGGATCTTCTAGAGGAGAACGACGATAAAGATTCAGAAGACTAACTCATGAATTCTAGAGAAGCCAAATTAGAGGCCTTTGGCAGGTTGTTAGATATCATGGATACTTTGAGAGAAGAGTGTCCTTGGGATCGTAAACAAACTTTAGAGTCATTGCGACATCTCACCATTGAGGAAACCTACGAACTTGCGGATGCCATTGAAGGAAATGACCTGCAAGAAATTAAAAAGGAACTGGGGGATTTGATGCTGCACATGGTGTTTTATTCAAAGATTGGTAGTGAAAAAGGTGCTTTTGATGTAGCAGATGTGTTGAACACTGTATGTGAAAAATTAATCCACCGTCATCCACATATTTATAGTGATGTTGAGGCCAATACTGAAGAAGAGGTTAAGGCTAATTGGGAGGCCATTAAGTTGAAAGAAAAAGGAACGTCTAGTGTTCTTCAGGGTGTGCCAAGGGGATTGCCAGCACTGGTAAAAGCTATTCGCATAGGTGATAAGGCTCGTGGAGCTGGTTTTGATTGGGATAAACCAGAAGACGTTTGGGTTAAAATAAAAGAAGAATTAGGAGAGTTTGAAGAAAGTCAATTGTCTCAAAATCAAAAAGATATAGAAGGTGAGTTTGGAGATTTACTATTTTCTCTAATCAACTTTGCTCGTTTAAGTGAAATTGATCCAGAACTAGCACTAGAGCGCACCAATAAAAAATTTATTTTTAGATTTTCATATATGGAGCAAAAAGCTAAAGAGAGCGGTAATAGCCTGTCTAGCATGAGTTTAGAGGAAATGGAAAAGCTATGGGTAGAGGCGAAAACCCTTTCAAAAGACTAAGGATGGCACTTTGAATAATATTTTTAAATAAAAAAGTAAGGGTATAGCTTTACTGAATATGCTGAAATAGTGTAATTTAACACTATGAAAACAGTTCATTTAATTCGTCATTCAAAAAGTTCTTGGTCTATTGATGGCCTTGATGATTGCGACCGTCCCTTAAAAGGAAGAGGTATACGCGATGCTCACTTAGTGAGTCAATTTTTTAAAAATGAAATTGCACATCCCAATGAACTTATTTGGTACTCTTCTACTGCGGTAAGAGCGCTTCATACGGCTCTCATATTTGCTCGAAACATGGAAGTAAAGGAGGAAAATATAATTATCGATAAATCCTTGTACCACTGTGATGCGGAGCAAATTCTTCGTTCTATACAGGCAGTACCAGAGCATTATGATTCGGCTATTTTTTTCGCTCATAATCCTGCACTTACAGATGTTGTTAATCAAATCACCAAAGCGAGTATTAATAATGTTCCAACTACAGGATTGGTGAGCATTCGTTTTGACAGTGACAAATGGAAGCATGCAGGAGCGGGAGCCGAATTGATTCAATTTCATTACCCAAAAGGATTAAAGCGTTAGATAGTGTTAAATAATTCATATTTCAACAGGGATGTAAGCTGGCTAAGCTTTAACGAGCGTGTTCTTCAGGAGGCCGAGGATACTTCAAATCCTTTAATTGAGCGACTTCGGTTTTTAGGTATTCACTCGAACAATATGGATGAATTCTTTCGGGTTCGCTATTCCTATATACGTCGTTTAAGGCTGAGCAAAGATGAAGGTTTAGATGATGATTTGGAGGGATATTCACCTGGAGAATTACTATCGACGTTAAGTAAGATTGTTACCGACCAGCAACAGCGATCTCAAAATATTTATGACGCTCTGACAAGTGCTTTAGAAGAGTTCAACATTGAAATCATCAATGAAAAGCAGTTGACAGCCAAACAAGCAGAGTTTGTTAAACATTTGTACAGAGATAAAATTAGTCCGGCGCTCACCAATTTAATGATCAATCAAACCAAGTCGTTTCCTTTTTTACGTGACAAAAGCATTTATCTCGCCGTAAAATTGACCAAAGGCGAAAACCAGCAACACTCAATAATTGAAGTTCCCTATTCTGTCTCGGGTCGTTTTGTTCGATTACCTAAATACGGCAAACAATATGTCATGTACATGGATGATGTATTAAGGCATAATCTTGATAGCATTTTTCACACGATTAAATACGATCATATTGAAGCACATACATTGAAGATAACAAGGGATGCAGAATTATCATTGGACGATGATGTCAGCAGGTCGTTTATGGAGAAAATACAGCGCGGATTGAGAAATCGCCGAGTAGGTGATTTGGTGCGGTTTGTTTATGATAAAAATATTGCGGATTCAACCCTCAAGATATTAGTAGATGGTCT
>JAYOSU010000055.1:0-2174 GCA_038139395.1 Cryomorphaceae bacterium | reverse complement strand
AGAGAGGCTGCCATTGATGAAAAGGTCAAAGAATTAAAGGTGACTTTGTACCGCCTTTCTGACGAGAGTCAAATTATTTCTGCCCTAATTAATGCGGCCAAAAATGGTAAGAATGTAACCGTCTTCATTGAGTTGCAAGCTAGGTTTGATGAAGCCAATAATATTAAATGGACGAACCGGCTAAGAA
The DNA here is from genome assembly GCA_038139395.1 of Cryomorphaceae bacterium. Lineage (GTDB taxonomy): Bacteria > Bacteroidota > Bacteroidia > Flavobacteriales > Schleiferiaceae > UBA10364. The sequence continues at coordinate 1,987 of JAYOSU010000055.1, read as the reverse complement.
GCGAAGGAATAAGGGTAGTCAGTGGGGTTCAAGGGTTAAAAGTACATTCAAAATTAACCCTAATAAGACGGTTTGAAGGCAAGGAGAAATTGGTTGATTATTGTATCATAGGTACGGGTAATTATCATGAAGGTACTGCAAAGATTTATACCGACTATCATTTGATGACTTCAGATAGACGTTTAGCCAAAGAAGCGCGAAAGGTATTCCAGTTTATTGAATCGCCGTACAAACAATATAATTTTAAACACCTTTTTGTAAGTCCAAATACTACCCGATCAAACATTGAGAGATTGATTGATCGTGAAATTGAACATGCTAGAGAAGGCAAAGAGGCTAAATTTTGGGTGAAAATTAATTCTATATCTGATCATAGTATGATTGATAAGTTATACGAGGCAAGTGACGCAGGGGTTAAAATACGCATGATCGTACGCGGTATTTTCTGTCTAGATTTAAATAACTCAAAAGCTCATAATATTACTGCTATTAGTGTTGTGGGACGATTCTTGGAACACACGCGTGCATTTTGTTTCCATAATGCAGGAAAGCCAGAATATTACATTTCTTCAGCGGATTGGATGGGAAGAAATTTAAATAGAAGAGTGGAGGTTACTGCACCCATTTATGATGAATCCATACAACGTGAAATAAGAGATCATTTTGAAATCTTATGGAAAGACAATTTAAAATCACGAAGATTGGATGCTAATCAACAGAATAGATATAAGGTTCAGCAAGGGCCAAAAATCAATGGCCAAGAAGAGTTATACGAATATGTCAGAAAATTACTAAGCAAGGGCTAGGTATGAAAGTAACAAAACTCGGTGCAATTGATATAGGCTCCAACTCGGTGAGATGTTTAATTGTCAATGTGATTTTTAAAGACGGTTATACATATTACAAAAAGGTAAGTATGATACGTCTACCTGTTCGCTTGGGTCAAGACGTTTTCAAATACGGTAAGATTCGAAAAATGACCAAAGACAGATTTTTGGAAGGAATGAAGGCTTATGATCATTTATTATCTGTTCACGGTGTTCAGGATTTTCGAGCAGTAGCGACTTCTGCCATGCGTGAAGCTGCAAATGGTCGGCAGTTGGTGCAGCGTGTAAGACGGAAGACGGGCATAGATATTGAAATTATTGATGGAAATGAGGAGGCCCGATTGGTTTTCTCAAGTAAGTTGTATGATACCATTAATGCGGATGAACACAACTTTGTATATATAGACGTCGGAGGCGGTTCAACGGAAATTTCAATTATCAAGGATAAGAAAGTTTTAGAGTCCAAAAGTTTCAAAATTGGAGGTGTCCGATTGATGAATGAACTGGTAGAAGCGAAAGAATGGAAGAAGATGCAAGCTTGGTTGGAAAAGCATGCTGCTTCTATTTCTAAAAAAGCAGCTATAGGTGCTGGCGGTAATATCAACAAACTTCATAAAATCAGTTTACGCCCTGTTACAGAACCCCTGAGCTACGAATACGTGAAAGGACAACGTAAGTTCATACAATCTCTTGATGTTGATCGCCGAATCACAGAAATTGGATTGAATTTTGATCGCGCAGATGTAATTACTTTTGGTTTAGATATTTATTTAAAGGCAATGAAGTGGTCCGGTTGTTCTAGAATCTATGTGCCAAAAATTGGAGTGAGTGATGGCCTTATTCGCGACTTGTACCATAGGGAGTATCGTGCTGAGGTTGAACAATAGGTTGTTTTTACCCTAATTAATTGGAAATGTCAGGCTTAAAAGACTTATGAGTTGATAGAAAAGGTCAATTAAATTTCTATCGGTAGAATTATCACTCTATATATTTTTACATAAATAATAAGAAGACATGGCAGTACAATTAGCAACAGATGCGGACTTCGCTCAAATCTTGAAAGATAACAATCGCGTGGTGGTAAAGTATTTCGCAGATTGGTGTGGCGCATGTAAAATGTTTGCCCCAAAATATAAAAGAGTAAGTAACGAAGAGGCTCA
>JAYOSU010000054.1:0-11443 GCA_038139395.1 Cryomorphaceae bacterium | reverse complement strand
TTTTCTCGTGAACCCGGCAGGATTCGAACCTGCGACCGTCTGCTTAGAAGGCAGATGCTCTATCCAGCTGAGCTACGAGTCCGCACAAAACCTCTTAAGAGGATTGTTGTTAGTTGCTTAAGCCTAACAGGACCCCTAAGGATCCTGTTATGGCTTTGTCGGGAAGACAGGACTCGAACCTGCGACCCTCTGGTCCCAAACCAGATGCGCTACCACCTGCGCCACTTCCCGAACTTAATGCAACATTTCTTAGCGGAAAGACTGGGACTCGAACCCAGGGGACGCTTCCGCGACCACAGCTTAGCAGGCTGCTGCATTACCACTCTGCCACCTTTCCGATAGGGAGCGCAAATTTAGACCGAAAATCTATTTGCGCAATAGTATTTAAACAAATAATTAACTGGTTACTATCAATCAACCTCTGGGTAAGATATTCTAACGTGATACACTCCTCGTATAAAGCGCTTAAAGGCATCGCGTATCGTATTGATTTCCTTCATGGTAATAGAAGCATTATCAAATTGACCAGTTGCTAGTTGATGACCAATCACCTTGTCTATCATTTCGGATAAATTTTGCTCTGTCTTATCCTTTATACTGCGTGTTGATGCCTCTACCGCGTCCGACATCATAACAATTGCCGTCTCCTTAGAAAATGGTTTTGGACCGGGATATTGAAATTGATCAAACTGATCAGAATCAGGATGATCTTCTTTGAATTTCCTGTAGAAATATTCCACTCTAGATGTGCCGTGGTGTGTTCTAATGAAATCAATCACTAAATCTGGCAACTTGTGTTTTTTTGCCAATTCAATCCCGTCGTTGATGTGTGAAATTATGATTTCTGCACTCTCTAAATAACTCAATTCTTCATGCGGTGAATTGGTTGAACTTTGATTCTCCGTAAAATATTGCGAGTTAACAACCTTGCCAATATCGTGGTAAAGTGCTCCAGTACGCACGAGTAAAGTGTTTCCTCCAACTAATTCTGTGGCAAATTCAGCAAGATTAGCTACTTGCATGGTATGCTGAAAAGTTCCTGGCGCCTCTTTGGACAATTTCTTCAGGAGCGGATTGTTTGTATCGCTCAATTCAAGTAGTGTCAAATCGCTGACTACACCAAAGGAACGCTCAAAAAAGTAGATAAGTGGAAAGATAAAAAGGAGGATAAGTGTACCACCCAACGAATAGATAACCGGTAAAACGCTTTGAGAGGTCCAATCTGATTCACGAATTAAATGGATGCTTACATGAATAAGCAAGAGCACAAACATGATTTTAAGAGTGCTCTGCACCAGCTGGCTACGCTTATATATGCCTCGAATGAAGAACAAAGTGATGAGTCCTGCAAAAAACTGTACGGAAAGAAATTGAACCGTAGCACTAACGAATGGAACGAGTGCTACTATCATAATGGTATGTGTAAAAAGTGCTAATCTATCAGAGAAAAAGCTACGAATGATGACCGGGACTAAAAGTAATGGTACAGAAAGAGCCCTTATGGCCGTAAAATTTTCTAATAACAGTGCAATAAGAATACCCGTACCAAAGGTGAACATATAAAGATTTAATGACGAACTGTGCGCAAGAACGTGAGCATAATGAAGGCGAAGAAAATATCCTAGCCCAATAAATATGAGCAATATATATAAGCCCGTACCAAACCTTGACCTAAGACTGTATTCTCCTTTACTGTCTGTAAAACTAAACTCTAGAGCACGTAAAAGTTCATATTTCTGCTGTGTTATTGTAGCTCCTTGCTTCAACAAAAGCGTACCTTGAGTGATCACTCCTTTATTTTCCGGAATCAAATCTAATTTTGCCTGAAGAGCACTGTCCGTTTTTGCGGTATTCAGGGTATACGTTGGTGGCAACATGAAATCATCTGGTAATCCATATTGTGCTTTTAATGCCTCTAGTGTCAAAGAAGAAGATAAATCTAGTCGTACCCCGTCCGCAAGAAATAGCCTATGCTTTGAAGAAGGAATATTGGCAACCAATCCCCTTCTCTGCCATGATTTTAACTGAAGTTGCAAGGTGCTATCCAGAGTAAGTGAATTCGACCATTCGTCCAGCCTGTAATGATAATCGTAATAATAATCTTTGGTTTCAATCAAGAATTCTCGATCTGCGGCTAACTCTTGATTACTTTTTGGTAAAACAAAATCTTGCGGTGAATAAAGGTCTTCTTCTAACCAAATCTGACCCAACCTGTAAGTATAGTTAAAGTGTGCACCGTTTGGAATACTCAAATAGATTAAAACACTAGAAAGGGCAGCAATAAGGGAAAAATATATCCACTGCTCACTGATTTTAAACCAATTGGGTGCTTTCATAGTAAAATTGACATTTCTCGAGACCAATTTAGTAGTTTAGTGCTGTGTTTTAAATACACTGAACCAAATACATTACAGAACTTATGAAAGATGTAGTCATCGTAAGTGCAGTTAGAACTCCAATTGGAAGTTTTGGCGGCGCACTTAGCGGGATTAGCGCACCTAAACTAGGCGCAACGGCCATATCCGCAGCCCTCAAAAAAGCGGGTATTCAACCTAAGGATGTTGAAGAAGTTTTAATGGGAAATGTGCTGCAAGCTGGAATTGGTCAGGCTCCAGCCAGACAAGCGGCCATTTATGCAGGAATTTCTGAAAACGTACCATGTACCACCATTAATAAGGTTTGTTCTTCTGGAATGAAGGCAATCATGATGGCAACTCAAAGTATTAAGGCTGGTGACGCAGATATTATTGTTGCCGGTGGCATGGAGAATATGAGCACTGTTCCACATTATCTACAAAACAGTAGAAACGGCACCAAATTGGGCAATATGCCACTAGTAGACGGACTAGTGCTCGACGGATTAACGGATGTCTACAATGAGCAGCATATGGGTGTCTGTGCAGAACTTTGTGCTTCAAAACATCAAATTTCTAGGGAAGAACAAGATGCCTTCGCCTTGGAAAGTTATAGGCGCAGCGCAGCAGCATGGGAAGCGGGTAAATACAAAAACGAAGTCGTACCAGTTCATGTGCCACAGCGAAGAGGAGACGATTTAATCATCGATACGGACGAAGACTTTTCAAAAGTTAGACATGATAAAGTACCTTCCCTCCGACCTGTATTTAAGAAGGACGGAACCATTACAGCTGCCAATGCATCTAACATAAATGACGGGGCATGTGCTCTTGTAATTATGAGTGCGGAAAAAGCAGCGGAAATGCAACTGAGTCCTTTGGCTAAAATCACAGGATATGCAGATGCAGCTCATGAACCCGAATGGTTTACTACAGCGCCAGCCAAGGCATTACCCAAAGCATTGGAAAAAGCAGGGATAAACTTAAATCAAGTGGATTACTTTGAGTTTAATGAAGCGTTCTCTGTTGTTGGTTTAGCTAATATGAAAATTCTTGGATTGGATTCTTCAAAAGTAAATGTCAACGGTGGAGCAGTAAGCCTCGGTCATCCCTTAGGTGCCTCTGGTGCACGTATAGTAAACACATTACTTTCCGTTTTAGACCAGAATAATGGAAAGGTTGGAGCAGCGGCTATCTGCAACGGCGGCGGGGGTGCATCTGCCCTTGTTATAGAAAAGATTTAAAATAATTTCCTTTGTATAAGCCGCGTTGAATCTTTTTCAACGCGGCTTTTGTGTAAAAATATTAGACGCCATGGAGAAGTTCGGAATGGACTTAGCTATTTTTGAATCATGAGCGTAACTCAATATGCCTACTGCTTTCTTTCTTCAGCTCCCATGAGAGCAGAGTCAAGTGACCGCAGTGAAATGGTCAATATGATTTTATTTGGAGAAGCCTTTGAAATCATTGAGCGCAAGCCTAAATGGATTCGAATCCGATTACAGCATGACCAATACGAAGGTTGGATTGATCCCCAGCAATGCAGACCCCTTTCTTTAGAATCTTTTGAGAAATTAGCCAAGGCTCCTAAATTTTTTGTCAAATCTTCCCAGGAGGAATTAATAGATCTAGACGGGTCTACCTATAGTGTGACTAGAGGTGCTTGCCTACCTGGTCTTGTACAAGATAAATTTGATATTGGTGAGAATACGTTCTCTTATAAGGGAGAACTTTATTCTAGCAGGAAGGAAAGAGCTGCAATAAAAGATTGTGCGATGGATTACCTGGGAACTCCTTATTATTGGGGCGGCAGATCCACTTTGGGTATAGATTGTAGCGGTTTTACTCAGATGATTTTCAGAATGAATGGCATATTCTTACCAAGAGATGCCTCCCAACAAGCTAAAAAAGGAAGATCCCTAAGTTTTCTAGAAGAATGTAATGTGGGTGATTTGGCATTTTTTGATAATGCAGAAGGAGACATTGTGCACGTGGGTATGATATTGGAAGATTACAAAGTGATCCATGCCTCAGGAAGAGTTCGCATTGACACACTAGACCATAGCGGAATTTACAATCAGGAAATGGGTAAGCACACCCATAAACTACGTGTCTTAAAATCCATTTTGGACTAACGAACTAAGTCTTTTAAAATATCTCCGGTCGTATCCCAAAAAGAATCCAAACCAACCAATTTGTGTTCCAACCATTCCATAATCACGGGCCATTGTTCTTGGTTATAGAAATACACTTGATCAAGACTTACGGAAATCCTACTTATAGGTTCGCCACTAATGTAGACTGTATTCTTTTCAAACCTAGGCTCCTCTTTCCACTCGGAAGCCAATATGCGTTTTAATTCACCAAATTGATCGTAAACCAATTCCCTAATGGATTCGTCTTTAAATTGTAAATCTATGGCTAGAGTGACCTTGGGTTGAGTCAGAATTCGGAAGTAAAGTCCTTTGATACCTGTTTTATAAGCATCCCAATTTTTACCGCCACCGCCAACAATTTTGTGTGAACTCATATGCTGAGTGAATTGTTGGAAGAACAAAGTATTAAGCTGTTTTTTTTCTTCTCTGCTAAACATTTTTAAACTTTACCCCAATGGACGCACAATATCGGAAACTCAACGGAACACCTATTCCACATTTAGCCAATTATGCTAAGAGTTATTTGCGTGCACATCCAGAGGTAAGTCTAAGTGTGGGTACGGATTCGCAAAATATTGGTGGATCTAGTGTGTATGCAACCGTTGTGGCTTTCAGGCATCCCGGCAAAGGAGTGCATTACTTACTTACGAAAAAAAGAGAACCTATTATCTCCGACATCATTACTCGATTATTTAAAGAAGCCGAAGACAGTATTAATGTTGCTGAATATTTGAGAAATCAAGGTATTTACCAGCCCATAACAATAGACGTTGATTATAACGAGAATGAAGAACACCGTTCGCACAAATTGATTCCAATGGTAAAGGGCTGGATTCTTGGTCTTGGTTATCAAATGAACACCAAGCAAAATATTCAGGTAGCTTCTATTGCAGCAGACCATCTTTTATGAATTTCATTGCCCATTCACATTTGGTTATTACCACAAAAAATGTGGCTTTAATCACCGATTATTGGCGTCAATTGTTGGAAATAGAGCCTCACTTTCAAAATAAGGGGTTTTCTGAATTTATACTTCCTTCTGGATTCAGGTTTGCTTTTTTCTTACCTACGGGAAAATCAGGTCAACATTTCTCCAGTGAATCAGATAGAAGTCAATGCAGTTATGGCCTTACCGTAAAGGACGTGGATGAAGCCTATATAAAAGCAATAGCGCTTAAGGAGGTATTTGATTCAAATGATGCGGGATCCCCTAAAGAGCACCCGTGGGGAGAAAAAAGTTTCTTACTCATAGATCCTGACGGGAATAAGTGGGAGATTACGAAAAGTCCTACGCATTCCGGTATGTTGGTTAATAAATAATTAACTTTGATCTCTAAACTGAGATTATGAAGCGGCTCGTTAAACTTCTACTTGGCATAAAAACAAACTCGGAGGAACTCATTGAATTGCTAGAAAATGGTGCCATCGTGGTAGATGTAAGAACACCGGGTGAGTTCAAAAGAGATCATGCGAAAGTTTCAATAAACATTTCTGAGCAAAAAATACCGTTGGAAATAGAACGACTCAAAAAAGAAAATAAACCAATCATTATTTGTTGCAGAAATGGTGCAAGATCTCATTATGTTCAAAAACATCTCGAAAAAGCAGGAATTGATTGCATGAACGCAGGATCTTGGAAGAACATAAAAGAACTCGAATAAACAAATCTGCGTAATCGCTTCATTAAGGCTTTAATTCGTCATCTACATTGTACTTTTGTCAAAATTTGACCCTAACATGAAAGTATTGCGTGCAATCCTAACCGCCACTTTACTTCTCTTTTTATCCAACCATTCCAACGCCCAAAGTACAGGAACCATCAAAGGTGAAGCTCTTGACGCTTTGAATATCAGTCCTTTATACAGTTGGAAGGTGGAAGTTATTAAAGGTGATTTTAAAAGAAGTACCACCGTCAATAATCTAGGATATTTTGAGTTTAAGGATATCCCTAGCGGGTTATATAACGTTCGCGCATTAAGTCCAAAGGGACAGATGCAAACTTTACATGAGGTCAGAGTTCGCTCAACCAAGCCCACCTATGTTAATCTTTACGTTGAGCGTATCAGTACATTGGATGAGGTAGCCGTGCGTGCCGATGCCTTTCATCGTACTCCGGAAACGCCGTTAAGCATTAAGAACATCAACCGTTCTGAAATGATGCGTATGCCGGGTGCAGTACTGGACTTGAGTAAGGTTATTCAAAATTTCCCCGGCGTATTGCCCAAACCTTCTTTCGGGTATGCCATCGCGATGCGTGGTGGAGCGCCGAATGAGAATAGATACTTGTTGGACGGAATTTCCCTTCCAACCGTGAACCATTTTAGCATCCAAGGAGCCTCAGGAGGTGCGGTGAGCCTAATCAACCTAGATCACATACAGGGAATGGATTTGGTCACTGGCGGTTTTCCAGCGGATGTAGACGATGCTTTGTCTGGTGTACTTCAGCTCGAAGGTCGCAATGCACGTGCCGACCGCTGGGGTGTGCGTGCCACGCAAGGCGGGACAGATTATGGTGTTACGCTCGAAGGTCCAGTGGGCGACAAGACCTTGATCACCATGAGTGGACGTAACAGCTTTTCGCAACATTATTTCAAGCTCTTCAATATTCCGGTATTGCCGACATATCAAGATGCGCAGTTGCGTTTACATCATAAAATCGGACCCAGAAAAGATCTTACCATCATCGGCGTAGGCGGATGGGACGACTACAAATTGTACACCGACGGACGTGGTAGCGATGCCCTACTCTACAACGTGGGTTACATCCCTGAAGGAACGCAGCAAACAGAAGTTTTGGGTGCGCGTTACCGCTCCTTTACAGACAACGGTCGATGGGAATATGTGCTTAGCCGTGATCATGTAGGCAACCAAGCCAAAAAATTCATTGGCAACACAGGCTTGGACAGCGATAGACAATTAGATTACAGCAGCACCGAGACCAACACTAGATTTAATGTGAGTCACCATGTGGTCAAGAATGATTGGCAGTGGAAATACGGCCTTAATCTCGTGTTCAGAGACTATGGACTAGACATGTGGAACGTGCGTTACAATAACGATACGGCAGTGCAGCGCATTGATACTGTGGAATATTTAGCGCAGCAAGATTTCTTGAGTGCTGGAGCATTCACCCACTTGACCCGTCATTATTTAGAGCGCAGGTTATCGACTAGCGTGGGAGTACGTATGGATATGCACACCTTGAATTTGACCACCATTAATCCGTTGGCGCAGCTCTCCCCTCGCATGAGTGCGCAATATCATTTGAATGAATTTTGGGCGGTTCAAGGAAACCTGGGAAGCTACACGCAGATGCCACCTGCAATTACAATTTTGGCCAATACAGCGAATAATTGGTCCAGATACAGTTATGCGGGTCGAGTCAATCAAGCGGCTACCGGCATCGAATTTCAAAACGGTCAGACATATAGATTCTCGCTTGAGGGATATTACAAGGATTACCGCCAAATGCCCTATCTATGGGCCGATCAAATGGCTTTTTCACAGGCTATTGGCGCCTATGTGGCTGTCGGGGACCAAGTAAGTTCTTCACGTGCTCAAGGGCGTTCCTATGGGTTGGAGCTATTCTTGCAGCAAAAGCTTAAAGGCACCTATTGGTGGACCATGAGCTACAACTTTGGATATAGTGAAACCCGCGTGGACGCCTCGCAAAATTGGAAACCGACGGTCTGGGACAACCGCCACAACATCAACCTAGTCTTGGGTAAAGTTTGGGGCAAGGGTTGGCAAATAGGTGCCAAATACCGATGGGCCACGGGAACACCCTACACTCCATTTGATTCCGAGCTCAGTGCTTTAACAGCGAACTGGGACGTGTTACAACGCGGGATCTTCGACCTAGACCAAATCATGGGCGAGCGGTTGCCAGCCTACAGCGTGATTGACGTTAGGCTAGATAAGACTTACAATAAAGAAAAATACAGTCTAACCTGGTTCTTAGATTTACAGAACTTCACCAGTTCAAGTATTCCTCTTATGCCCTATTTGACTGTAGAACGTGATGAATTAACCGCGGCACCGCTTGAGGATCCCAACAGCACGGATAGTTATCTAGTAAAAACAATTGACAGTGACACAGGTAGGTTATTACCAACCATTGGTTTGATACTTGAAATATAATTGGCAAACTGCACTACCTTTAAGCCATTAAAAGCAGCACATGTTTAAAACCTTTATCCGTAAAATCCCGCTCTTTTTAGCAAACACGGTAGTTTTTTTAACTATCCTATGTTTGTTTGGCTGGTTAGTAAGAGAAACTACAAAAGGTAAACAATGGGTGCCTCATAATGTCAGTAGGTCTGTTTCATTTTTCACTACACTACCCGACCGTCTTGTTAAAGCTAAAGCTGCTGTAGAACGTCTGCCGCTGGTATATGTTCCCTCTCCGGAGAAATTTGAACCCATCAACAAATTAGAGGAAGACGTGAAGGTGCTCATCAGTTATGCCAATGCCGATTGGAAGAGAACCATTGCCATTAAAAATCTAAGAACTGGAGAAGAACTAAAAACGTGGAACGTCAATAGACTTCAAAATCCTCACAACAGAATAATGCATTCATTGATGCTTCCTGACAGTAGCCTCATTTACTCCCTCAACGGTGTAACAGGAATTATCAAGATTGATAAGGATAGTGAACGACTTTGGAAACAAGATTCAGTAGGACATCATCACGCCTTTAACATGGGTAGCGACAATACATTTTGGGCTACTACCTATAATAAGGACAAAGGAGAACACATTTATTACGGTGCCAAATTTGTAGTAGACGGACGTGAAATCCCATTTATCGACAATACCATATCCCAACTTGACGCAACTAACGGGCGCTTGATCTACCACAAAAGCGTAACTGAAATTCTGATTGAAAATAATTTAACTCATCTGCTCATTAAATCGGATGCACAGAGCGATCCCTTGCACATAAATGATGTTCAGCCAGTGTTCAATGACGGGCCATATATGAACAAAGGCGATGTTTTTCTCTCCTCAAGAACAAGTTCGTGGATTATTCATTACCGTCCATCAAGCGGAAAGGTAATCCGACTCATTGAAGGCCCCTTTATGTCCCAGCATGATGTAGATATCGAATCCGATTCTACCATAATTTTCTTTAATAATGGTTCACAGACTCTGAAAGGTGAGCGACCGGACAAATGGCGCTTGGCAGAAAATTTAATTCAAGTTTCTCCACAACATTCGAGCATCATGCGCTATTATTTAAGCACTGGAAAGTTTGAGAGCATTTACCCGGATTTATTTTCAGAGAATGAAATATTTTCTTTCACGGAAGGCCTTGTTGAAGAACTCGCAGGAGGAGGATATTTTGTTGAAGAGCAGAATTCAAGTGTACTATGGGTTTTAAAAGATGGAGAAGTGCTCTACAAAAACATTCTTCCTAGTCAACATGAAGGACATCATCATCTTGCTAACTGGGGACGCGTAATGCAGTAAGTATCAGCCTATGACTTTTGATGATATCATTCAATTCCGCCGCTCCAATCGAAAATTCGATCCCGACCAATCTATTCCTAAGGAAGTAGTCCAAAAAGCGCTCGAACATGCCGCACTCGCCCCGAATAGCAGTAATATGCAATTGTGGGAATTTCATTGGGTCAAAGATGAGCAAAAGAAGAAACGATTGGTTCATGCTTGCCTCAACCAGAGTGCAGCACGCACGGCTCAAGAACTTGTCGTAATAGTTACAAGAAGGGATAAATGGCGCCAACGCGTGAAATGGCATAAAGATTTAATCTTAAAGGACGCGGAACGTGTTGGACGTGATGCTAAATCAATTAAACTCCGCTTAGTCTATTACACCAAGTTGATGCCTTTTTCCTACATGAATGACGGTTTGGGTATTTTAGGGCTCTATAGACGAATCTTATCTTTTTGTATTGGCTTAGTACGTCCTATTTATCGGGCTGAAGGTCATGCACAACAGCGTATAACCGTTCATAAAAGTGCCGCACTAGCCGCGGAAAACTTCATGCTTAGCATGGCTTCGGAAGAATTTCATACTTGCCCCATGGAAGGTTTTGACGGTGTTCGTGTAAAGAGAATTCTTGGGCTACCAAGACGAGCGGAAATAAATATGGTTATAGGCTGTGGTAAGGGACAGAAAGAAGGATTTTGGGGACCTCGTCGCAGACTACCCAATGAAGAAGTCATCAAAGTGCATTAGCATCAAAATATCCCGAGACTAAGAAGGCCATTTATATTCATGTATCTTTAAACGCGAAGCATCGCAAAGGTGCTTGCTAAACAATCTTTATGACTTTTGACTCTTTAGGGCTCGATTCTCGAATCCTATCTGCCTTAAAAAAACAAGGCTACACAACTCCTACTCCAATACAAGCGCAAAGTATTCCCCTACTATTAAATGGCCACGATTTGCTTGGGACGGCACAAACCGGCACTGGTAAAACTGCCGCTTTTACGATTCCAATCATTCAACAAATCCTAAAATCCCCAAGTAAGAAAAGGAGGATTAGAGCGCTAGTGGTTACCCCTACAAGGGAGTTGGCTCTTCAAGTAGCAGAAAATGCAAAATGGTATAGCGCAGATACGCCACTTCGAACAGCTGTTATTTTTGGTGGAGTAGGTCAAAACCCGCAGATAGACCAACTCAAGAGAGGCATAGATTTTCTAGTTGCCACACCTGGGCGACTTTTAGATCTTCATAGTCAGGGCTATATCAATCTCAATGACCTCACTCATTTTGTATTAGACGAAGCAGACCAAATGCTTGATATGGGATTCATTCATGATATTCGCAAACTACTGAAGATTATTCCACCAAAAAGACAAAGCTTATTCTTTTCTGCAACCATGCCCAAGGATATTATTTCTCTTAGTGGACAAATACTTCAAGCAAATTATAAGCAGGTGAGAATTGCAGTAGAGAAACCAAC
>JAYOSU010000053.1:0-11828 GCA_038139395.1 Cryomorphaceae bacterium | reverse complement strand
GTCCCTCTTGATCGCCTCGTTTTTTGTAAGTACGCGCCAATTCATAGGCTTTTCGCACCTGATAGAGCTTAAATTCTTGCTCACTAATATGTCCATGTTCCTTTGCTTTGGCCACGGCACGCATGACCTTTTCCAAGTGATTCTCTGCGTCAGCAGTCATGCCGTAGTCTAATCGGTATTTCAACGTGGGCTTGGAGAGCATCTTTGGAAAATCTCCACGGCTAAGCACCCTTAAGTGCGCACCGATATCTTCCTGCAGGTCCCTATCGTTTTCCCAAGTATAGTCAAAACTACTGCGCATAATGATTGTTGAAGGAACGATTGGGTTGTAGCTCAAAAAAGACTGTAGCGAACTGACCTGACTGCAGGCCCTCTCACGCGTCCTATTGTCTTTATCGGGTGTCCATTCTAAAATGGGGGTATAGAACCATTCCGTTTTCGGGTATTTCAAAAGTGCCTTGAAAGCCTGCTCTAATTTACTTGGTAACCAAATATCATCAGCATCCAGAAAGGCATAGGCATCGCCAGTAGCTGCGGACATTCCTGCATTTCTTGCTTTACCAAGACCTGAATTGACTTGGGTGACTATTCGAAGCATAAGCCTCTTTTCAAATCGAGCAGCAACTCCACGAGTATTATCTGTACTGCCATCGTCCACCAAGACTACCTCAAAAGGTCGAACAGTTTGGCGAGCAACACTCTCCAAACAATCAGCAAGTGTCGCCTCGGCATTGTATGCAGGTATGATTACAGAAATTTTCATTAGTGGGCAAAGAATGATTTAGGAAACATTCGAGCGGCTAGTTTTTTGGCTGGCTTTTTAAGACCGAGGAAAATAAAGAATTGACCCAGTATTTTTATTCCTCCACTTTTAAATAAATATCTGCCCAATCCTGGTTTATACCTTTTAAATGCCTTAAACAATCTCAAGTTGTTGCGCCAAACTTCGGAAGTTCGAGCCATAGAAAAAACGTTGGCTGCCCACCACATGGCTACTTGGCCACGGGCGGCATTGATGGTATCGAGCGGTGCGTAATCCTTGGACTCAAAGATGTCATACATCTCTAAGAGTTCATCAAAAGCTTTATATGAACTCATCGCTCGGCTGCGTTGAGTTTGAGAGTGAAAGCGGAATTTGTTTCGCGGCCGCGCATGAAAGATCAGCTCTCCATGTTGAAGAAGTTTAGAATACAAGAGCCAATCGCCGTTTAATCTCCAATGCGTTGCAGGAGCTCCAACGACGTCAAAGGCCGCTTTACGCATAAGTATACCGCTTGCGTTTGGGATGGTATTTGAAAAGACCATGTATTTGGCAACCTCCGATTTACCGTGAACGGTAAAGTCCTTAGCCCATTTAGCGGTATCGCCAAAGATGAATCCATAATCATCTTTAAAGTCACGAAGGAACTGACCCTTTTCATCCACAAGATGGCTGTGGCTGAAGGCAATTACTGCTTTTTCATTAGCCTCCATACTCTGCACGTGCAACGCGAGCATATCCTTATCGCAATAGTCATCACTCTCTGCGATCCAAAGGTATTTGCCCTTGGCCCATGCCGCTCCCTTTGCCCATTGAGAGAAAGGGCTTCCAGAATTTTCATTATTAAAAAGCGTTGTCATTCGAGCATCTGACCCAGCCCACCTTTCAAGAA
Organism: Cryomorphaceae bacterium; assembly: GCA_038139395.1. Taxonomy (GTDB): domain Bacteria; phylum Bacteroidota; class Bacteroidia; order Flavobacteriales; family Schleiferiaceae; genus UBA10364. Next base: position 10,176 of record JAYOSU010000053.1, on the reverse strand, counting down.
TATCGCGGCTACCATCTGAACTATCGTCGTCCATAAGAAGAACTTCTATGTTCGTATACGACTGGCTTGCAATACTTTGCAATCGCTCGTCAAGAAATTGCTCATGATTATAGTTTGGTACAATAACACTGACCAAGGGGCCGTCGGTTGGTAGATCTTTTGGTGAATATGTATTCGTTTGTTCTAATGACTTTGGATGAAGACGTGTAAAGCCTTCCAGAGCACCTGGACGCACTTTGCAAAATTGGTACAAAGAGAACCAACTCTTGCGTTGCAAATCAATATCTGTGCTAACCAAATCTTTGTATTTAATCATACATACTTCTGCCCCACTGTTTTTGATATTAGCAGTGGCGGCTTCGCTGTATTTGTAAACCAATTCAAGAGCGGTCTCTTGCGTTAGTGTGGAGAAGGCTTCTCCCTTTTGCTCTTGACGACGAAGTAAACTGTCCACAATTTCTTGTTCCTCCCGTAAGACCCAAATAACCTTGGCTTCAGGAAAACGGGCCAACCACCATGGAAGCGTATAACAGAGTCGTGGATCTTTCACTGCCCAAGCCCTACTATAAGCAAAAGCGAGTGCCCGTCTGCGACCACTAGGATGCTTGAGATGAGCAGCATAGAGATCAAGATCTTTCAAGTTGGTTTCAAAATCCACTGTGGACCGCAGAATCGCCTCTTTGGTGGGCGGAGACCACCAAGAACCCCCGGCGGCTTGAAAAATTCGTTCATTGATATCAATGGCGTAAAGTGCCTCCGAATTGTGATCACAAACCGTTCCTATATGAACTCCAGCATCAGCAAGAGCACGCGTAATCATTGTGGTGCCACTTCGGTGCATACCAAGTATGAAGATGGGTTGCTTGATTTTGGGTAGAATCATGTAATTTGGGCTCCAATGCGTCATTCAAAGAAACTCGTTTTTATTCATATCCCAAAAACCGCTGGAACTTCCTTGCGATTATTATTGGAATCTAATTACAAAGAGGGTGAGCGCAGGAGCATATACAGTCACAAGGATTTGGACCAACAATTAAAATCGGCTTTAGAGGACCCTTATGTAAAATGCATCTATGGCCATTTCCCTCTTAGACCAGTAATTGCTGAATCTAATGCTACGGTAGTTACTCTTTTTCGTGAGCCAATAGCCCGATCCATGAGCCATTATAATCACTACAGCAAAAGAATAAATGAAAAGCATATAGAATTGATGAAAGGCATCGAAAGTCCTGAAGACTTCACACGCTTGGTTCAAAGCAATAACCGCCAGACGGCCTTTATGAGTGGCTATTTAAATCAGAAGGAGTTCTTAGAAGATAAAGAGGTCCTTCACAAAGCAATAGCCAATTTGGACCGGTTAGATGCAGTTGGATTCACAGAACATTATGCAGCGTCGATTGCCTATTTTGGCGAATTGTTTGATTGGAAAAATACGGTAGTGGAGTACCACAACAGCGGTGGAAGAAAAAAGGAAATTGCGAGTAAGGCAGTATGGGAAAGCATGAATCAATACGATTTGCCTTTATACCAAGCGGCAGTAGATCAATTTAGCGGGAAATTAAAAGCCTATGAAGGTCGGGCACCTCGTGTGCCAAAACCACCTCTTTTAAAAAGAATAAAGGTTTACTTGCGAGCTCTGAGTTCGAAATTTTGACCCAGATAAACCCTACGTACCTGCTCATCCGCCGCTAATTCTTCTGCAGTACCGCTTTTAAGTATACGACCTTCAAACATCAAATACGTTCTATCTGTAATTGCCAAGGTCTCCTGTACATTGTGATCGGTAATCAAAATGCCAATATTTTTATTCTTGAGATTAGCCACAATCATTTGAATGTCTTCTACAGCAATAGGATCTACTCCTGCAAAGGGTTCGTCCAAAAGAATAAATTTAGGCTTTGTTGCAAGCGCTCTTGCTATCTCTGTTCTTCTACGCTCACCACCGCTGAGCAAATCACCTCTGGTCTTTCGTATAGCTTGCAATCCAAATTCATTCAAGAGTTCTTCAAGCCTTTCATGACGTTCTTCCTTTGAAAGCTTTGTCATTTCTAGAACCCCCAATATGTTATCCTCAATACTCAGCTTTCTAAAAACTGAAGCCTCTTGGGCAAGGTATCCAATCCCCAACTGAGCACGCTTGTACATGGGCAATTTTTGAATGGGTTGTCCGTCCAAAAGGATCTGCCCGCTGTAAGGTCTAATCAACCCCACAACAGTATAAAAACTCGTTGTTTTTCCGGCGCCATTGGGTCCAAGTAGGCCCACTATTTCGCCCCTGTTAACCTCAAAGCTCACCTGGTCAACAACAGTTCTAGAGCGGTACTTTTTGACAATATTTCGTGCTTCTAACTTCACTAAATCTCCTTGGTTTTAGCTCGTCTTTTTATACTTCTTCTGCTCACTCCAATACTAATCTGATACAATATTAATACGGGGAAAGTTACAAGAATCTGTGACGCAATATCCGGCGGCGTAATAATCGCGCTTAACAATAAAATACCCACGATCGCATGGCGCCTGTACGTCTTTAGTAAATCAGGAGTAACAACGCCTAACTTACTTAAAAAGTATACGGCAATCGGCAGCTGAAAGAGAATGCCTGTGGCAAGTGTTACTGAACTAACCATGCTAATGTACGAGGTAAGATCTATTCTATTGAAAATCTCCGAAGACACCGTATAAGTCCCAAGAAATTGAACACTTAACGGGACAATGACGTAGTAACCAAATAGTACACCCAAAAGAAACAAGATGGTCGTAAAGAGAATGACACCACGTGAGTTTTTACGTTCACTTTCATGAAGACCTGGCTGAATGAATCGCCATATTTCCCAAAAAACATAGGGAAATGCAATAATTACTCCAGCCACCAAGGAAACCCACAGGTGCATTTGAAATTGGCCACTCATCCTCATGTTGAGAAGTTCAAAGGGCATCTCATCAAAACAAAACACATTTCCTCCTACATAACTGGAAAGCCAACAAAAGAAGGTATAGGTAGGGAAATCCATTTGCTTTGGACCAAAGATGATCACATCAAAAATGACCTCTTTTGACAAGAAGGCCACTACAGCAAAGAAGAAAACGGCGATTGAAGAACGCACCAAATGCCAGCGTAATTCGCCAAGGTGGTCTAAAAAGCTCATGTTGTTTCTGTCTTTGGACATGTTGATAACCCAGAATTGTGGCCAAAAATCCGAAAAACATTCTGATGTACCTTCACAATCCTTGAGAAAATCCCTTATCTTTTAGGGATAACAAATCAACATAGAGCATATGTCCTCTATCAATTGGGAAAATGAACTGAAGCAGTTTTTTGGATTCAGTGACTTTAAAGGGAATCAGAAAGCAATTATTGAAAGTATCGCTAACGGGCAGGATACTTTTGTAATCATGCCAACTGGTGGAGGCAAAAGCTTATGCTATCAATTACCAGCGTTAGTAAGTAAAGGAACCGCAATTGTTATTAGTCCTCTTATTGCGCTCATGAAAAATCAGGTTGATGCCATTAGAGGATATAGTGAGAAGGACGGAATAGCCCACGTCTTGAATAGTTCTCTAACCAAAGGACAATTGGAACAGGTACATGCAGACCTTAAGTCAGGGCTTACTAAATTACTGTTCGTGGCACCCGAAAGCCTCAATAAGAAGTCTAATATTGAATTGTTAGGCTCCATTCCTATAAGTTTCTTCGCTATAGACGAAGCGCACTGTATTTCTGAATGGGGGCACGATTTTCGTCCAGATTACAGGACAATTAAAGAGAGCGTTGTTGCTCTAGGAAGAAAACCAATTATAGCCCTTACTGCCACAGCTACGCCAAAAGTTCAAGCAGATATAATGAAGACGCTTGGCATGGATAATCCTCAAGTGTTCCTTTCTAGCTTTAACCGCTCAAACCTCTACTATGAAGTAAGACCAAAGCGCGATATAGATAGAGACATTACTAAATTGTTACAAGCCAATCAAGGGAAAAGTGCAATTGTTTATTGTTTGAGCCGCCAAAAGGTAGAAGATCTTGCAGAGCAGTTACAGGTTAACGGGATCAATGCCTTACCGTATCATGCCGGCTTGGAAGGCAGCAAGCGAATAAAACATCAAGATGCCTTTCTCAATGAAGATTGCGACGTAATCGTGGCAACCATTGCATTTGGAATGGGAATAGATAAACCCGATGTCCGATTTGTTCTTCACTACGATATGCCTAAATCTCTGGAAAGCTATTACCAAGAAACAGGAAGAGCGGGAAGAGATGGTGGTGAAGGGTCTTGTATCACTTATTTTGACATCAAAGACATAGAGCGTTTGCAGAAATTCTTGAACAAAAAGAATGTGAGTGAACAAGAAATTGGTCGTCAACTGTTGGAAGAAGCTACGGGATATGCAGAGGCAGCTACCTGCAGAAGAAGAGCACTCTTACACTATTTTGGGGAAGAATTCCACGAAGACGATTGTAAGAAAATGTGTGATAACTGCCGTCATCCAAAAGAAAAAGTAGAGGCTTCCGCAGAATTACTGGATGTCATTGCGGCGGTAAAACAAACGCATGGAAAGTTTAAAACGTCAGAAATCATTAACATTTTACGTGGGCATAGTTCTGCTGTATTAGTGAAAAATGATGCAACGAACCTGTCTACTTGGGGAATTCAAAAAGATAAAAGTGAAGCGCATTTAAGAGCAGTGATCAGACAAGGTATCATTCGTCATTATTTGAGTAAAAATATAGATGCTTACGGAACTATTCAGGTCACTGAAAAAGGTAATGCCGGTAAATTGCCCAAAGCGTTTCGCGTGAGGAAAGAGTTGGATTATGATGTGCTCAACAGCCAAAGTAGTACGCCAACTAAAGTAGTTGCCGTTGACAAGCAGCTCTTTAGCATACTTAAAGATCTACGTAAAAAAATAGGCAATGCCAAAGATGTTCCCCCTTACGCTGTTTTCAGTGAAAACTCACTGAGTGAAATGGCCACTGTATATCCGTGCAGTATTGAAGAATTAAAAAATATCCAAGGCGTTGGCGAAGGAAAAGCCAAAAAATTCGGTCAAAAAATGGTCGAAGCTATTGAAAAGTATGTGGAGGAAAATGATATAGACAGACCTCAAGATATGGTCTTTAAGTCAGTAGCAAATAAAAGTGCTTTGAAGGTCTATATTATCCAAAGTACAGATAGAAAACTGCCGTTTGATGATATAGCGAGTGCCAAGGGGTTGAAAATGGATCAACTACTAGAGGAGATGGAACGCATTGTCACCAGCGGTACCAAACTCAATATTGATTATTACCTAAAGGACATATTAGACGAAGACAGCATTGAAGAAATCTTTGAATTCTTGACAGACGATTGTGAAGAAGGATCTATGGATGAACTAACCGAAGAATTCTCGGAAGAATATGAAGAAGAAGAATTGAGACTGGTCAGACTTAAGTTCTTCTCAGATGTTGCAAATTAATACTAGAGGAAGCGTTTTTATTTGCTGATTCCCCATGTTATGAATAAAAAAAGCCCGCTGAAGCGGGCTTTTTTAGTTCTTAAATAGTTCACCGAGTTCATCGGGTAAACTTTGCAGCTTCACTTGCTTAGTTGCTTTAGAGAAGGCTAATATTTCTTGGATGCTTTTTTCAGAGGCTCCTACCTCCAAGTGTTCATAAGGTAAAGTTTTTCCCATGGGCTACAATTAATTTATCTAATAACGACAACCCTTGAGCACTTCGTATATCAACGAATTAAAATTCTAAACTAATATTATGTTTCACCATAAGCTTCTGAATATTACCCACTGCATAGCGCATTCTGCCGAGTGCTGTGTTTATGCTAACATTGGTTTCCTCCGCAATTTCTTTAAAGCTGTAATTACAAAAGACTCGCAATTCTAAAACCTGCCTTTGCTCCTCTGGGAGGTAAGTAATGAGCTTATGTAAATCTTCATTTATTTGTGATTCAATCAATTCTTGCTCAAAAGGCCGATCGCTTTCTCCAAAGGTGTCAAACACCGTGAATTCACCGTTAGGGCGAAATTCTTTTTTTCGAGATTCTCTTCGGAAAAAGTCCAAGGTAGTATTGTTGGCAACACGAATAGCCCATGGAAGGAATTTGCCTTTCTCTTCATAATTAGATTTGCGCAAAGAGCGAATAATCTTAATAAACGTTTCCTGAAACAGATCATCAGCAATCTCTGAATCTTGAACCTTTGAATAAATCTGAAGGAAAATACGTTTTTGGTGTCTACGAATTAACACCTCAAAAGCTTGCTCATTTCCGTCACGATACTGCGCCACTAAATCGTGGTCTTCTAGCTTACTTAATTTCATAACATTAAGGATTTAGCGTAACAGTATCTCTATAGGCAAGTCTTTAAATTTGTGGTCAATATACGAGAAAGAATCAAATACTATTCCAAAATGATGTATTTCTAAGGAACTGTAGGCCGGTTTTAAGGTTACATTTGTGTTTTGACTCCAACTATACATGACCGAATTGATTGAAATTAAGCGTGCCTCTGTACATAACCTAAAAGAGGTAAGCATAAATATTCCTCGTAATCGACTCGTAGTCATTACCGGTGTTAGTGGTTCTGGTAAAAGTTCCTTGGCTTTTGACACCCTATTCGCTGAAGGGCAAAGACGATATGTAGAGAGTTTAAGTTCGTATGCCCGCCAATTTTTAGGAAAACTAGACAAGCCAAAGGTGGAATACATTAAAGGTATTCCCCCAGCTGTAGCCATTCAGCAGAAAGTGAGTAGCAAAAATCCTAGATCTACAGTCGGTACAACAACGGAAATCTATGACTATTTAAAGCTTTTGTATGCGCGCATAGGGCGAACCTATAGTCCCGTTTCAGGTAAAGAAGTGAAGAGGCATCAAGTAGAAGATGTTATTGACTATATCTCTCATAAAAAAGACGGTGTTCGATTTCTAATTATTGCTCCGGTAACCTATCAAGACAGAAGTGCCATTCAACACCTAACTATCTTGGCATCTCAAGGATTTGCGAGAATCATGGTTGACGGCAATATTGAGCGTATAGAAGATGTTATTGAGGCCGGAACTTACAATAAAGAGATCATTGAATTAGTCATTGACAGAGCCATAGCTCGCAATAATGATCAAGAAAATATACACCGCTTACAAGATTCCATACAAACCGCTTTCTATGAAGGACGCGGTACTTGTCTCCTAGATTTCCTAGATGGGAATCAACCTATAGAATTCAACAACTCCTTCGAAGCAGATGGGATTACATTCACTGAGCCTAGCATTCATCTGTTTAGCTTCAATAATCCCGTAGGGGCCTGCCCTACTTGTGAAGGTTTTGGCAGCATTATAGGCGTTGATGAAGACTTGGTTATTCCAAATCAAACCCTTAGCGTATATGAGGGAGCCGTTGCACCTTGGAAAGGTGAAACCATGAGTAAATGGAAAAACAAGTTTATCCTTGGCGCCAGTGAGGCGGGCTTTCCCATACATAGGCCGTATATGGAGCTTTCCGAGGAGGAAAAAGAAATCCTTTGGGAAGGTGGAAAAGGATTTAAAGGTATCAATTCCTTTTTCACGCATTTAGAGCGTAAAAAATACAAGATTCAATTTCGAGTAATGCTGAGCCGCTATCGCGGTCGAACCAAATGCTCCTCTTGCAAAGGCAAGCGCTTGAAGCAAGAGGCCTCTTATGTTAAGATAGGTGGAATTGCACTGCATGAATTGGTCGAGTTGCCGTTAAACAAATTAGCTCATTTTTTTAATGAACTAGATCTTGATGAGCGCGATTCTGAAATTGCAAAACGGCTGCTCACAGAAATCACCACACGAATAGAATTTTTAATGAACGTTGGGTTATCCTACCTCACGCTTAATAGAACAAGTAATTCGTTAAGTGGAGGAGAAAGTCAGCGAATTCAATTGGCGACCTCTTTGGGTTCGGCACTTGTAGGATCTCTGTACATATTGGACGAACCGAGCATTGGCCTACACCCTTTTGATGCACAACAATTGATTAAAGTCATTAAAGCCCTGCGAGATAAAGGAAATACCGTGGTGGTGGTAGAGCATGAAGAAGCATTCATGCAGGCAGCCGATTACCTCATAGACATAGGACCTGCCGCAGGTAATTTAGGAGGTGAAATTGTTGCCTCAGGGTTACCAAAATCAGTATTATCGCACCAAACGAGTTTAACGGCGGGATACTTGACAGGACGATTAGAAATCCCCACTCCCCTATCAGTTAGGACACCGTCAGGATTTATCAATTTACAGGGTGTAAGACAGCACAACCTCAAAGGTTTTGATGTAGCCATACCGCTCGGCGTATTTTCAGTAGTTGCAGGAGTGAGCGGCTCAGGAAAAAGTACTTTAATTAAGAAAATTCTTTACCCTGCTCTAAAAAAGCATCTTGAACAAGTAGGTGAACGACCAGGCTTACACAAAGCGTTGGTTGGAGATTTGGAACAATTACACCACGTGGAAATGGTAGACCAAAATCCTATTGGAAAATCATCTCGTTCAAACCCAGTGACCTATTTAAAAGCTTATGACGATATCAGATCACTTTTTGCAGGAACTGAATTGTCAAAAGTTAGAGGATACAAACCCAAACACTTTAGTTTCAACACAGACGGAGGGCGTTGTGATACATGTAAGGGTGAAGGTGAGGTGACCATAGAAATGCAATTCATGGCAGATGTTCATTTACCGTGTGAAGATTGTAATGGACACCGTTTCAAAGCAGAAATCCTTGAAGTCAAGGTTCAGGATAAAAGTATTTCAGACATACTTGAATGTACCATAGATGAAGCAATAGCATTCTTTAGAACCATCAAACAAATAAAAATCGCAGATAAACTACAACCGCTGCAAGATGTAGGCTTAGGCTACGCAGCTGTTGGGCAAAGTAGTTCTACATTAAGCGGTGGTGAAGCCCAACGCGTGAAATTGGCCTACTTCCTATCTAAAGGCAATAAAGCAGGAAATACATTGTTCCTCTTTGATGAACCAACAACAGGCTTGCATTTTGACGATGTTAAAAAACTACTCGTGGCCTTCAATGCATTAGTGGACATGGGTCATACGGTCCTAGTAATTGAGCATGATTTAGACGTTATTCAACGGTCTGATTACCTAATTGAAATTGGACCTAAGGGAGGTGAAGAAGGAGGCCAATTATTGTACTGCGGTAAGCCAGAAGGGATTATGAAGGTAAAAGGAAGTCCCACTGCTTCTTCCTTTCTGTCAAAAAAGAAAATAAAGTAAGATTAGAATATTGATTTTTCTTAAGCAGTTTATGAACTAAATATGAGCTTTGAGCGTTATTTAAGCGTAAGATACCCTTACAGGTAGCTTAGGTTTATTGGTTTGGTTTACGGCTCGCTCACGCGAGCCGTACTTTTTTTGAGCAAGTGGCTTTATTGCTGCGACCTCCAATGATACATCAGTAATGCAGCGCTCACACTCACATTTAACGAATCAATAGTTTCACCCTCCATGGGTATAATAATATTCTCAAAATCATTTGTGACCCAAGTTTCGCTTAACCCACTTGCTTCCTCGCCTAGAACTATTGCACATTTATTAGGCCAATTAATATTAAACATCGAATGTGCATCCTCATGGAGATTGGTTACATAAACTTTTCTGCCGTTGCTGTTAAATGCTCGGATAAGCTCTTCTGAGCTGGCGGTAATTAAAGGGATTTCAAACAATGCACCTGTAGAATTACGAATAACGTTGGGACTATAGGGGTCTACTGCAGAATCAGCAAGAATAACCGCATCAACTCCTGCGGCACATGCGCTGCGTAGACATGCCCCAAGATTACCAGGTTTTTCAATCCCCTCAAGGACAAGCAAGCATTTTGCTGATACCAATAGTTCTTGATATTCATTCATTCCACTAGTTGGAACGGCAAATACGGCAACAGCGCATTCTGTGGTATTGCGGTAGGCTAGTTTTTGAAATACCTTGGGTGTGGCTTTATAATAATTTGGAAAAGAATCGGATTGAAGAGGCACGTCACTTCCCTCTAATTGCCACAACTCTTTAGGCTCCCAATTTGAAGCTAAGGCTCTGTTTATTTCTCTTGCGCCCTCAACAATACAAAGACCGCGCGATTTCCGCTCCTTAGATTTCGTCAGTAATTGAACAATGTCCTTTACTTTTGGATTGGTAGTACTTGAAATGACTAGGC
>JAYOSU010000052.1:0-11949 GCA_038139395.1 Cryomorphaceae bacterium | reverse complement strand
CTATGCCAAAAGACAATTGACGTATTTCAAGCGCTTCGAAAACGCTTTATGGCTCAATCCAAACGATATTAATAGCCAGGAGGAATCTTTGCGCAAAGCGGGGGTGTTGTGGTGAGCATTTTCCAATATTTCAGCTTTCCACGAGGGAATTGGCCAGCTCAAATCTTGTATTTGATTGGTCAAAAATTCGATAAAACCAGACGATCAAGAAGTGTGTTTCAACCTAAACTTCCTGTCATCTGTGTTGGAAATTTCCAAGCGGGCGGCACAGGTAAAACACCAATTACTCAATGGGTAGCCAGTAAATTAAAGTTACTTGGCTATGAGCCCATTATTATTTTACGAGGATACAAAGGCACCACAAAAGCCAGCACCTTAGTAAATAGTCAAAATGCTCGAATCTATGGTGACGAGGCTTTGCTTCACGCCTCAAATCACCCCACTATAGTGGGTAAAAACCGTATCGAGAGTTGCAATCTTGCTAAAACGGTGGCCAAAACAGATAAAGCTGTTTTGATTCTTGACGACGGACTGCAGTATTATGAACTACATAAAGACTTCTCTATTGTTTGTCAGAAAAGTCTCTTTGAATACGACACCTTGCTGCCACAAGGCCGGCTTCGTGAAATTCCTCACACTAATTTTGAAGCTATAATTAGTAATGGAGAAAATACGCCAGCTGAGGTCAACCGCGAATGGAATGGCATACCGGATTATTATTTAAAAAGGAAGAGCATGCTGAAATCTGGTACTAAAGATCCTGGAATAATCGTTTGTGGAATTGCAAAGGCGAATGACTTCTTCTACACGGTACAAAAACAATTAGACTTCCTAGGTAAGGAAATGAAGTTCAGGGATCACCATCGCTACAGCACGGCAAATCTTGCTCGCATTGAAAAAGCCTCGAAGAAATACGAATACCGCGTGCATTGCACCGCCAAAGATGCTGTGAAGTTGGAACCGCTAATTGAAGCAGAAAATAGCCCAGTTAAACTGAGTGTTTGGGATATTGAAATTCAGCCTGTTAGCGATGTTCAGCCCCTACTCGATGCCATGGTTGCAAAGATTGAAGAAGTGTTTGAAAATCGGACAAGTAAACAGGTCTAAAAAGTGTAAATTAGCGCTCTAAATTCCCTTTGGATGTCTAGTATTTACGAAACATACGAACCGGTTATTGGTATAGAAGTTCACGTGCAATTAAGTACGCAGAGCAAGGCGTACTGCGGCGATGCAACCACCTATGGCGCATCTCCTAATACTCAGGTGAGCCCGATCAGCTTAGGGCATCCAGGTACTCTTCCTGTGTTCAACAAAGCGGTGATGAATTATGCCGTGAAGTTGGGTATTGCCTGTGATTGTAACATTCGTGAGCGCAATGAATTTGCCCGCAAGAACTACTTCTATGCGGATTTGCCGAAGGGGTATCAGATTACACAGGACACCACACCTATCTGTACCGAAGGATATGTGCGTATTAAAGATGCACTGGGGAAGGATAAGAAAATCAACCTGACCCGTATCCACATGGAAGAGGATTCTGGTAAAAGTGTTCACGATATTGACCCGTTCAATACGCTGGTGGATTTAAATCGTGCAGGAATTCCACTTCTAGAGATTGTATCGGAACCGGAGATCAAGAACGGTGAGGAGGCATACAGCTACTTGAGTGAGATCAGAAAATTGGTACGCTACCTAGAAATTTCTGACGGCAACATGGAGGAAGGTTCTCTGCGTGCAGATTTGAACATTTCTGTTCGCAAGAAAGGAGCGACCAAATTTGGAACGAAGGTGGAAGTCAAAAACATGAATTCGTTCCGTAACGTTCAGAAGGCGATTGATTTTGAAATTATTCGTCAGATTGATATGATTGAGGCGGGTGAAGAAATTCACCAAGAGACACGCACTTACGACGCAGCAAAAAATATCACCATAGGACTTCGCTCCAAGGAAGATGCACATGACTACCGCTACTTCCCAGAGCCTGATTTAGTACCTGTGATTGTACCTCAAAGCTATGTGGACAGTGTGCGCGAGAACATGCCACCCCTGCCCTACGAATTGTTTTTGAAATACACGAAAGAATTAGCCTTAAGCGAATACGATGCTTTTGTACTTACAGATAGTAAGGCCTTTGCGCTTTATTTTGAAGAGGTTATTAAACACACTTCAAATTACAAAGGCGCCACTAACCTATTAATTGGCCCTGTCAAATCATGGTTAAATGAGCAGAGTGTTGAAATTGAGGAATTCCCGATATCACCTGAGGCCTTGGCAGGAATTCAAACACTAGTGGATGATGACAAGATTTCCATTTCTACCGCTACACAAAAGTTATTCCCTGCCCTATTAGAAGATCCATTGGCTGATGCTGCTGTGCTTTGTAAGGAAAATGGCTGGATACAACAAGGTGATAGCGACCAGTTGCAAGCGTGGGTCGACCAAGCATTGGCTGCTTATCCAGAAAAGATTGAGGAGTACCGCTCGGGTAAAAAAGGACTGATTGGGCTCTTTATGGGTGAGGTGATGAAATACAGCCGCGGAAGCGCAGATCCTAAAAAAGCAAGCGCATTGTTGCGCGAGAAATTAGATGCGTAAAATAGTTACCCTTCTTGCATTAATTACCTTAATGTCTTGTTCACAGGAGCAGCCTACCCTGATTAAGTTTGAGCTAGATAAAAAAGGTTTTTACGCCATTCAATACAGGGAGGCTGATGGAACATTTACTGTCATGGATAGTCTTGAAATCCTTGGAGGTGATGTTTTCGAAGTATCCTTTGACACCCTTCAAATGATTAGTTTCCTACCTATTGAAGGAGAGTTACCCGTGGTTCACGCCGTAATAGGACCAAATACAGGAGAATTGATTGTGGATTCAGAGGGGTTTATTTCAGGGGATGAAGAAAATAATTGGCTCGGCGTTCAACGAAGCATGCAAATCGAACTTATCAACCTGATAGACAGTCTTGATGTCATAAAAGATTCCTATACGGACAGTACAACCTTTGAAGGCTTACCTGCTTTGGATAGTGTTTTCTTCAATTATGCAGATGCATATAGAGCGCGCATTCTAGACAGTTTAGAAAGTGTACCGGGTAGATTATCCAATATCATGACCGTATACCATAGAATTGGCCAAAATCCTGTTCTTGATTATACCATTGACAGAAAAGTTCTGAGAAGGATGAATATTGAACTACAGCGGCTCGCTCCAAACTCTAAAGATGCTATGGCCTTCAAGATGTGGATTGAAGAGTTTGAAGAAACCTATGTTTTTACGCAGACCGTAAAAGAAAATTCCGAAAAGTTTATTCCTGGCCATCCGTTTCCCGAATTTACTCTTGAAAGTCCCCAAGGAGAAAGCAAACGATTAAAAAGAATGTCTCTTGATAATCATGTTGTTGCAATATGGGCTTCATGGTGCGCAGAATGTAGAAATGATCTCAGGAGTGTAGCTCAAAAACAAAACATGGACAATTGGATTCTACTCTCTCTAGATGGAGTTCCTCAGCAACGAAGCCCAATTGGCGAGTGGTATTCCGCAATAACCCAAGACGGACTTGGCGGAAGTCACCTGAGTGACTTGAGAGGTGGACGGAGTATTATTACCGAAAGACTCGGCGTTCAAGAAATGCCCTTGTATTTTAAGGTTGAAGACGGTCTTATAACCGTGCGTTCTAACCAAATTTCAGCGGTACTAAATTAGAAGTCTACTTGTTTTCTAATACTAAGCGGATATGCGCCAAATGATGCTGGCAATGCCATGCATACATCTGAACGCTTTCCTGCATGGTATATTCCTTAGATTCGTCCAGATGGAAGTAAGACTTTTTCCATCCTGTTTCCGTTATTCCATTCAAAAAAGAAACCCATTTCTCGTGAAGACTTGCAAGTAAAATGACACTCAAGAATGGATCAGACGTATAGTCAGGTAACGCGGCAAAAAGCGATTGAGGATACCCTGTAACTTGTGGTGTTTCAAGAGAAGTCACGGCTAATCGTTGCCTATTGAATCCATTCATGTGCGAATCTGCAAGATGGTGAACCACTTGACGAATGGTCCAGCCGCCAGGACGGTATGCGGTATCCCATTGCTCATCTGTAAGTGCTTTTGCGAATTCCATGAGCTGCTTGGGCATTCTACCAATAACTGCAATACAACCTTCTATGCGTTCCATGGGCGGTTCACTATCAATAGAAGCTTTTCCAATTGGGTATTTCAAAAATTCTAAATCCATGTTTGCAAAGATATCTGTATGAAATAAAAAAGCCCTGCCAAATGGCAGGGCTTATCAATTTATTCTAATTGTTTAATTAGTGTGCAACCATTAATCGTGTATAAGAATCAGCTTTGCCTTGAATGCCAATTATATACATGCCATTACTCAACTCACTAATGTTAATTGTGAATTGATTCATACCTGATTCTCTTGCTTCACATTTTTGAGACAACACAGTTCTTCCGTTTAGGTCCACTACCTCTATCTGGTAAGTACCTTCCGATAAATCTGTTTCTATAGTTGTTTTCTCTTCTGCAGGATTTGGGAATAAACGAAGCGCTGTAGAAGGCTTTTCAATATCCTCATTCTCCGCAATGGACACAGGTCGAGTATTCATTAAAGTCGTAGTCTGGAACGTTCCTCTTCCAAATGTACCGGCGAAAATGTCGCCTTCCATCACATCAACGTCAGCAGAACTACTCTTATCCGTTCTGTATTGCTTTAAGGTAAATACAGGGACTCGTGCCAATCCAGAATTATCCGCACCCCAAGAAGGAGCTGCAGCATTGATGTTGGTCGTTGAGAAGATTCCATATTCGGTACCAATAATAGCATACGCTGAATTCCCCTTATCAAATGTTGCCGAATACACTGGGAAATTACCCAAATTACCATCCTTCACTGTGAAGTTTGGATTAGTTGAAGTTGCGTTGGAACTGTAATACACAAAATTTTGATTACCATAATTACCCATGGTAGCCAATACTCTATCATTGTTATTAGGATCTACTGCGATGCTTGTGACATTTCTACCTATTACGGAATATACTAGGTCAACATCTAATGCTGTCTGTCCAGAATCTAAATCAGCAGTTTTATAACTTCTAGCACCTTGGAGACCTGAAATACGGTAAATTCTACCGTTACTAGTTCCAATCCATGCGTAATTCCCATCTTCACTAACTTCCACTGCTTGCGCAGTTCCAGTAATACTTGCTAGTTTGTACCAAGTAGGAGTGTCCATAAAGTCTAGTGCCCCTCTGGTCATCCAAACGGAACCATTGAAACCAACGATAAACATGCTACTAACAGGATCTTGCACAATTATGCTATCACCCATAGCAAGATTGTTTGGCAACGTATAGTTAAATGGAAGTCCATTGGTATTCGATCCAAGACTTACTGTAGATCCTGCCGTATAACTTACATCAACAGTTGCTACAATTTCAGCCGCTGGAACACTAGAGAATACCACCGTAAAATCTCCCGTATTGGCATCAAAATTCCCGGTACCGTCACCCGTCATATTTCCAGAAGCATCTGCACTTATGACCAACGTACCGCTTTTCACTTGGAAAGTAGAAGCATCCATAATGGCGCTCTCTTGAATAGGTTTAATATTTCCAACGAAGGTATCCTGACCGGCATTAGCAAATCCCAACGATCGAATCGCTTCTGTTACCTTAAACTCTACCGAATCCGTACTCATAGGATCGGAACTATTTTCATAGAGATAAAAAGGAGTCATCCAAGAGCCGATGGCTTGAGATGAACGACTATCCCAAAACGAACTGAAACTTTGTCCTCTATTCTCACTGCGACCAATACGCCCGCCTTGGTATTCAGTAAAATAAATCTTTGGCACTAACCACGAAATCGTTGAAAAACCTCCGTCACCGGAAAAATTATCTACTGCTCCTAACGAGCGTCCGGTATTTGGTGTATTGCCTGAGCCATCCATAATCCAACTACCGTTGTCTTGAGTTCCACCTACAACATAGCGCTCAGAAGAAATTCCAATATTATAAAATTGAGTAGTAACATAATTCTTGTTCAAAGTCTGCCATGTGGTACCAAAGTTCTTAGAGTAATAAATACCTCCATCATTCACCATGTACACTTTTGAACTGTCCGTAGGATGCCAAACGACATCATGGTTATCTGCATGAATGTTGAAGGGACCAAACCCATTTACCTGATTCCATCCTTGGCCTTGTTGCCAACTCCAAACGGATATACCACCTACTATAATTCTATCTTTATTTGAAGCATCTACTCCGATTGCCAAATCGTATTCACCTTGACATTGAGTAGAACAAAATGGATCAAAATAGGTAGACTTTTGGCCGATTTTTGACCAGGTTGAACCGCCATCAGTAGTTCTGTATACACCTGATAGTGCATTGCCTGAGGTAATATGTACGGTGTAAATCGTATTCGCATCATATTTTGCTGAAGCAAACATAATTCGACCACCGCTTCTTGGTAATCCTGTTGTTCCCGCATTTGATTTACTTATTTCACTGAAAGTAGCTCCACCGTCCGTAGATTTCATGGTTCTACCACCTAAAGTTCCCCATACATTACCGCCTGCATCCATATGAATATCCCAACAAGCCGCTTGAGCACCTACTCCTGTAACGGGATTGCTCCATGAAGCTCCAGCATCCGTAGAAGTACGAATACCGGCATTGGTTGCCATGAATATTTTGTTGTTATCTGTTGGATCAGTAACTATTGCACCAATTGATGCAAAATTAGAAGCACTACTCAATTGGGTAAATTGTGTTTGATTAGCTCCTTTTTTGAAAACCCCTGCACCTGGAAACCCGGAGGAAGTCGTAGCGCCAAAGCCCGTTGTCCATGTATTGTACAATCCTTCCCCGGTTCCGTAATAGACATCACCATCTTTCGAATACGCTATGGACATCACCGACAAATTTTCCTGCTCTGGATTAACCTCTGTCCAACTCAAGCCAGCGTTATTACTGAAATACAGCCCACCACTGACACTACCAGCATACATCTCAGTTGGGTTTTGGGGATTAATTGCAAAACCACGTGTTCTACCACCTCTATTATCTGGACCACGTTCGTCCCAAGCCAAACCTATACTGCTTTCGGGCATATTCTCAAGGCTTTGAATGGCACTACGAATATCTTCTTGATCTATAGTACCCGTAACTTGATTTGCCCTTAAGGAATGCAAATACGCGGCCGCTCCTGCAGCTCCCTGTTCACTCTGAATACGCGGTTCGTAATCATTGCTACTAGGTGCTAAAGTTGTAATGGCGGCGGTTAAGACTGTGCCTACTAAGGCGAATCGTAATCCTTTTCTCATGTAAAAATTCTATTTCTAAACGTTAAAAATAAGGCTTGGACCTTATTATACCAAGTGCTTTTCAGCATGATATGAACTACGAACCAATGGTCCGCTTTCTACATATCTAAAGCCCATTTCTAGACCAATCTTTTTTAATTCTTCAAAAACTTCGGGTGTAACAAACTCAACCACAGGCAAATGCTTAGGCGTAGGCTGCAGGTATTGTCCTAAGGTCAGAATATCAACATCTACCTCACGTAACTCCTGCATGGCTTCAATCACTTCGTCCTTGGATTCCCCAAGGCCTAACATTATGCCACTTTTTGTTCTATGTATGCCATTTTCTTTGAGATATTTTAGAACAATCAAGGAACGATCAAATTGTGCCTGTATGCGCACTTTTCTCGTTAGACGGCGTACTGTCTCCATGTTGTGACTAACAATTTCAGGATTCGCTTCAATAATTCGATCCACGTTGTGTAACTCTCCCTTAAAGTCAGGTATAAGTGTTTCCATTGTAGTGTTAGGACTAATTCTTCTGATAGCCCTCACTGTCTCTGCCCATATAATTGAACCTCCGTCGGCTAAATCGTCTCTATCCACCGAAGTTAGAACGGCATGTTTAACTTTCATCAACTTAACACTACGGGCCACTTTTTCCGGCTCTTCCCAATCCACGGTTTCTGGACGGCCTGTTGCAACATTGCAAAATCCGCAAGAACGAGTACATATATTACCCAATATCATAAAGGTAGCTGTACCTGCACCCCAACATTCACCCATATTTGGACAATGACCCGATTCACAGATAGTGTGTAATTTATACTTATCTACAAGTCCGCGAACATTCTTGTAGTTTTCACCAGTAGGAAGTTTAACGCGTAACCACGATGGTTTCTTAGCGCGTTGCTTTGCTTCCTTTGTTACTCCAATATTGGGTTGATCTACCATATGAATTAAACCATTCAATACTATACTTGTTCAGCTAAATGATGTGCTTTTCTCCACTCATTTACCATTTCTTCGTTTACTCTATCGTGAGAAGCATGAGCTGCTATCTGACCATTATTCCAAAGTATTAATTGAGGACTTTCATGCCTAATCTCCGTAGTTTCTGCCAACGCCAAACTTAAAGAGCGCTGCGATATAACATCTATGTATACCCACGTTTCACTTGGATGAACCTTAATGCCATTCAAACGCCTCATTACAAATAAACTGACGCTACAACGCGGGCTATGTTTATAAAAGAAAACCGGTGTCTTTAAGGCAAGAAGACCCGAAATATCTTCCATCGATTCCGGGTGCTCAAACTGAATTTTATTCGTTGAAGAGGGCGAATTAACCTTGTTGTTCAGAAATTTCAACATGCGAGTATGAAGGACATTTTTCCGCTGTTCCACATGATGATAATGCAAGAATTGCAGTAATCACAAAAGCTGCGCCAAGTATCTTTTTCATCTTCTATAATTCTAGTATTCGCT
Organism: Cryomorphaceae bacterium; assembly: GCA_038139395.1. Classification (GTDB taxonomy): domain Bacteria; phylum Bacteroidota; class Bacteroidia; order Flavobacteriales; family Schleiferiaceae; genus UBA10364. The sequence goes on along the minus strand of JAYOSU010000052.1, from coordinate 3,145 downwards.
ACATTGCGAAAGGTAAAAATAACGCATACAAGCCAAAATTCGTCTTTAATGGTCAACTTCCTTTCAACAATGATTCCTAAAGACTGGATGTTATTTTGGAAAGAAGAGCAAAATAAACCCTACTTAAAGAACCTTTTGGCTTTTCTTGAGCAAGAATATTCAGAGCAAGTGTGTTACCCAGCAAAACATCATATTTTGAAGGCGCTAGAGGGGCTCCGACCTGTTGGCATCAAATGCATCATACTTGGACAAGACCCTTATCATGGGTTTGAGCAGGCGAACGGGCTTGCCTTTTCCGTCTCAACCGGTGTTAAACCTCCACCTTCACTACGCAATATTTTTAAAGAGTATGAGAACGATTTGTGCTTGCCTAAACCACTCAACGGCGATTTAAATGCTTGGAGAAAAGAAGGTGTGCTTCTGTTGAACACGGCTTTAAGTGTTCGCGAAGGAAAACCAGGTTCGCACAAGAATAAAGGCTGGGAAATCTTTACATCAAACCTAATTGCCCATGTAGTGGCTAAATCAGATCATGCCGGCTTCATTTGCTTTGGTCAGCCAGCGCACAAACTCGCGAAAAAAGTTACGGAAGGATTCAATAAAAAAGATGTGACAATTATCCACACCCCTCACCCCTCACCATTAAGTGCTCATAGAGGTTTTTTTGGTTCAAAACCGTTTACAACATTTAACAATATACAAAGTAAAAAAGGCAAGGAAATCGTACATTGGGAACTGCCTTCAAATGGCCAAAAATCACTTTTTTAAAGGCTTATCACAAGTACAGAATGGACACTACATCAATCGTTTTTGCAGTAATCAACCTCGTTTTAGTAGTTCTACTCTTTTTAAAGTTTAGATCCACAGGCAACGCTTCTCCCGAATCCTCTAGCGAAGTACCCGAATGGGCGGAAGCACAAATCAAGGAACTTAAATCTGAAGCAGTAAATACCTCCGAATCGCTGAAAGAAGCACAAGAAGCTTTATCTGAAGAGCAAGTCAAAAGTGCCCAAACAATTAGTTCCCTCCAAGCTAAGCTAGAGGCAGCACAAGAAAAAATTAAAGAACAGCAAGAAAACTTTGCTACTCAAAGAGAACAAGCGAAAGCAGACAAGGAATCCATGGCCAATGAATTTAAGGTATTGGCAGAAAAAGTTCTCGAAGAGAAAACAAAACAGTTTAAGACCACCAATAGTGAAGAGCTGGATAAGTTACTTGCCCCGTTTAAGCAGAAATTAACAGACTTTGAAAAAACGGTTCGGGAAAATCACAAGGAAGAACTCAAGAATTCAGGTGCTTTAATGGAAAATATTAAAGCACTGAAAAACATGAACGACCAACTCACTGCGGAAGCTAGTGGTCTTGCTAAAGCCCTGAGAGGCGATACCAAAAAACAAGGAAATTGGGGCGAATTCGTCTTAGAACGTGCTCTAGAAATGAGTGGTTTAACTAAAAATCAGGAGTTCTTTGTACAAAACAGCGAAACCACGGCAGATGGACGCAGACTTCAACCTGATGTTATCATACAGTTGCCTGAAGACAAAAAAATCATAGTAGATTCAAAGGTATCGCTGGTATCGTGGGAGGCCTATGCAAATGCTGAGGAGGAGGATTCAAAAAAGCACATGAAATCACTCATTGCCAGTATTCAAACGCACATTAAACAGCTCAGTGAGAAAGACTATCCGCAACTTTATGATGGAGCTACTCCTGAATTTGTGCTTCTTTTTATACCAATAGAAGCAGCATTTATGGAGGCTACTAAATTTGATGGCACGCTATACGAATTAGCATTTTCAAAAAAGATCATTTTAGTATCTACCTCGACTCTTCTAGCCACGTTAAAGACTATAGCAATGGCTTGGAGGCAGGAAAAGCAAACAAGAAATGTCATAGAAATTGCCGACGCTGGCGGTAAACTTTATGATAAGTTTGTTGGATTAAGTGAGGATTTGTTAAAACTAGGCGACCAATTCAATACGGCTCAAAAGACCTACGAAAGTTCTATGAATAAGATGGTTGATGGGCGAGGAAACTTGATCACTCAAGTTGAACGATTAAAAAAACTCGGGAGTAAAACAAAAAAAGAATTGGATAGCAGAATGATAGAACGAGCTAATCTTGGGGAGTTTTCTAATGAATCGTCCATAAAATCAATTAAAGAATAATGGCCAACGATCAACTCATATACGGACTCAGACCTATCCTGCAAGCCACTCAAGATGGACAAACTATTGATAAGGTGTTCCTTCAAAAAGGACTTGGAGGCGCATTGTACTCTCAATTGGAAGGAACATTGCGGGATCAGGGCATAGCCCCTAAATATGTTCCTGTTGAAAAACTCAACCGCTTGACTAGAGGAAATCATCAAGGTGCCGTGGCATTTTTGAGTCCTGTTGATTTCTACGATCTAGAAGAAGTCATTACCAAAATTGTGGACTCAGGTGAGAAACCACTTATACTTGCTCTGGATCGCATTACAGATGTGAGGAACTTTGGAGCTATTGCACGATCAGCGGAATGCTCCGGCGTTCATGCGATTGTTCTTCCAAAAAATGATAGTGCTCCTGTGAGTGCAGATGCTATTCGCACCTCAACAGGGGCCTTGTTAGAAATACCAATTTGCAAGGTCAATCATATGAAAGACGCGATTTTTTTGGCCCAAAGCCTAGGGTTGAAAATCATAGCAGGTACTGAAAAATCAGAAACGTCTATGTATGACGCACCTTTTGAAGAACCGTGCATGCTAATCATGGGTAATGAGGAAACTGGCGTGCACAAAAGCTTAATTCAATTGGCAGATGCCAAGGCGCTTATCCCTATGAAAGGACACATTAATTCCCTCAATGTGAGTGTGGCCACAGGGGTACTACTCTATGAAGCGGTAAGACAAAGAGGTTGAAAATGAAGCATATCATATTCATTCTATTCCTTACAATTAGCGGTAAACTAACTGCACAATTCAATTGCCAAAGCACAAAAAGTCTAAGTTCCAAACAAAACAATGCACCTATTAATTATAATTCAAGGTCGGACACTGCAGATCTTCAAAAGCTCCAATTAACCATAGACAGTCGTGATTTTGGAAACGGGCAAATGCAAGGAATTGCAAAATACCAACTGTATTCTAAGCTTGCATTCAATT
>JAYOSU010000051.1:980-12094 GCA_038139395.1 Cryomorphaceae bacterium | reverse complement strand
CTCGAATTGTAGGTAGCTCAATTATCAACAATACCGCAAGTCGTGGCAGGGCTGCTATGACGATTACAAATTGCATAATTAGAAACACCACTATTTCGGGGAACACTAGTCTAAACGGTAGCCTTACCATATTGCTATCAGGCCAAACAATTTTCAAAAACGTGACAGTCACGGACAACTCTCAAGACGATGAGGCTATTGGTAGTGGCGATACCTTGGTGATTTCAAATTCTATAGTTTCTGGCAATGGGCAATACTCGTATGAAGACGGTATTGATGTATCCACGTTGATTTCGGGTGGTTATAACATCATAAGAAACAACCCAACGGGTACTGTTTCAACAGACCTTACTAATTATAACAGCCCGCTTAATCTGGAACCCTTGGGCATGTATGGCGGCACCACGCCCACCATGCCTCCATTGACTACAAGTGCTGCCTATAACGCTGGAGATTCTACCAAATTCCAAAATGCGCAGAATGGCCCTATTTATGGCAGAAGAGACATTGGTGCTGCAGAACACCGACACCTAATAACAGATACCACATTGGGGTGTGGCTCGGTTACATTTTGGGGCACCACGTATAATACTCCAGGAACTTTCTACGACACGGTGTCCAACGCTAATTCACTAGATTCGGTGGGTATTTTGGTGCTTACAGGATTAGACACGGCAGTGGTAAACAACAACGGTGTTTTAATCGCTCAAGACACCAATACGGCCACCACCTTTCAATGGGTGGACTGTGACAAAGGCTTTGCGCCGGTTACTGGTGCTACCAGCTCAACGTTTGTTCCCACGCAAAACGGCACTTATGCCCTTATCCTAACTAACGGGAATTGTACGGACACTTCTTCTTGCTATCCGTACAATGAGGTGGGAGTTGAAGAACACACAAAGCAATCTTTGCACTTTTATCCTAACCCTGCTTCCCATCGGCTTACGATTGTCACACATGGGCCGCTACCAAGCCGAATGCAAATCGTTGATATTTTTGGTAGGTTAATAAACAGTATAGAGGTGGAAAATTCGGTGGTAAATCTCCCCCCGCTGAATGGCGGGGTATACCTGCTAAGGTGGGTATATCGGGACGGCACTATTCAGGTGGATCGTGTGGTCATTCACTAAGGGGGGTACATCTGATGTTTTTGGCGTTTTTCTGGTGTCATGTTTTTTCGCAAAAAAAGGGCACTTGATACTTTGTGGGCGGTGACGCTCAGGAAGAAGATGTTTAGGTTCTTTTAGAGTGTTTTTAAAAGCGTAAACTGCATTTTGGCTCTAAAAGCCAGATTCTAGGCTATAACTACAATCGGCAGCGGATACCTTCATGCCAATGATTTACCAAATAAGGGATTAATTTTTCGTCTCAATCATGACATTGCTGCTGGTTCTAGTATGCATGTACCCTCTGTAATTTTTTTTTGCCGATTCACTGTTGTAACTTATTGGGGCAATATAAAAGCTCCTGACTATGTTCTTTTTTCATATAAAAACCACAAAGATTTCGTTGGCAATTATTGCCATTACACTGATGAGCTCCAATATAGTTTTTGGTCAAGAGGGCCCGGGCGGTATTGGCGCTTTTTCTTCTTGGGAGCACCAAGGAGATGGATCTACGTTAGTAAATAACTACGGCAGTCTTGATCTGCTTGAATTTACCACCAACACGAGTGCGGACCAATTGGCCTTAGAAGAGTCCTCAGTGTTGTTCTTTGTTCTTCAAGCTAAAAGTAAAGCTGTATCAAGCGCCTTGTTTCTACAATTGGGGGACATCAGCATGTATGGTGATAGGATTTCATACGGGAGGGCTACAGAATTGTTGAAATTCGAGGAAGGAGTTCCTCAGATAATAACCCTAGAGTTGCAGCGTCCTAAGAGAGCAGGACTGGCACCAAATACCACCATTGAGGTGGGCGACACCTCTCTTTTCTCTATGGCAGAACTCGTGGTATACAGGGGCGGACTGTCAAGGGAAGAGCGCAGGAAGGTTAATACCTACCTAGCGCTAAAATATTCTGTGCCCATTACAAAGAACCGAGACAATGAGTGGTGCAACTACCTTTCTAATGAACAGAATACCTATTGGAATACCACGCATGATTTGATTTACGGTACCAATGTTATAGCCTTGGGCCGAAGCGATGTTCAAGATTTGTACCAAACCCAAACGCGTACCACAATAGGAGGGGATTTAATGGTAGCCTTAGAAGGATTTGCTCCTTGGGGTAAAATGCCTTCTGTGAACGTTGGGGACGAATCTTTTATTGTGTTTTCACAGCGTGAAGATTTGAACACGTCAAATGTGATTTGCGATCAGGCAGAAAGCAATCCACTTTACAACTGGAAGTTTCAGTTGCAGGATTGGAGCAGTGATGCTCAATACATTGCCGTTAAAGTGCTTCATAATAATAAAAAGGGAGAGCTGTCAAAAGTCTACTTAACGGACGGTGCATACAGGCTTTTATTGCCTGTTCAAGGGTATTCAGGCGACTTTGCATTGTACTCTATTCCACTGGAAAGGCTCCAGCAAGAGCGCCATTATTTCTTCACCTCTGAAGATGGATTAAATGCTTGTGAGCGTATAGCCTTGGAGTGCCAGCAAGGCACCATTACAATTCAGAGTGATTTGCTTACAGAAGGCTGGAGTGTAACGCTTTCTTCTTTGTCGGGAGATCAGTCTGAATCGTTCTATCTAGGTACAGAGTCACAAAAAATGGACTGTCCAGCCGGCCAGCAACTTCTTAGTATAAGAGACAACGAGGGTATACTACAAACCGTGGTTGCTGTTGACGGCACTTGGTGTGCGGATCAGAACAATGTCACTGCTCCTCTTCTTCGCGCTTCACTGTTTCCTAATCCTGTGGGCTCTAGCAGAGACGCCACACTTTTAGTAGAGGGTTTTGAAAAAGACCTTCCGGTAGAGATTACAATAGTAAATGCTTTGGGCAGTACAATATCTAATGAAACTGTACGGGGCAGTGTTAATGTGCAGCACCCGATCTCTGTTGAAGTGGCAGGCGTTTATATCGTTCGTGCTGCGCAAGGAGAGAAGACGGTAGCTCTTCGCCTCATTGTAGAATAAAATAGCCTATCCAAATCTTCCTGACTTATGAAAATCAAAGTATTCGCAACACGATTTATGGCCTTTTTGATGGCCTTATTGATGATTATTCCAGATGTGCTTGGCGCCGTGAATGTTTACCACAAGGGCCTTCCTGCATATGAAGTAACATTTCCAACAAATAGAAATTTTTCAGCTACGCCCATGCCTTGGGAGCGCAACAGCGCTGGTTTGGAAGCGGCCTTAATAGAGAACTTTGAAGTCTTGAGCGCTGATGTACCGGCATACCGTGTGAACCAATCTCAGTCAGTAGCCTTGCCTCAGCATATCACCAACGTAACGCGTGGTTCGTTTGCGTACCATTTAGAGGGGCAAAGTACGGAAGGCTACCGCATTGCCATTGGGGTGGATGCTTCAAAGGTGCGTACAGAAACGGAGCTCAATGAAGTACAGGTATTTTACTTGGACGGCATCAGCCAGAGTTGGCAAAGAGCGCATGTGCTGAAAGTGGATCATGAAAAACTTAGAGTGGAGGCTATGGTTCCTGGGGAGACGGATTATTTCTCAGGGCTTATTCAGTCCCCGGACATGCCGGAGGCCAGTGCCTTTGCACCAACGAGCATTTCAGATATAGATCCTGCCAACCCTGCTGCAGGAATCAGGATGATTCAGCCGCCTACGGCGAACAGAAAAGGAAGTGCCAATGTAAACTACCCACTATGGGTACCTGCAGGTCGCGCGGGACTCTCGCCTCAACTAGCAGTTAGCTACTCTTCAGACGGCGGCTCAGGCTGGGTAGGTCACGGATGGAGCATTGCTATTCCTACTATTGATGTGGACACACGATTGGGAGTGCCTAGGTTTGACGGCACAAAGGAAACAGAGGGTTATCTCTTCAACGGCGAAGCACTCTTCAAAGAAGGTGGAAAACGCCCCAATAGAAGCGATAATGATGGGCACATTGATACTAGACCTACAGGATCCAATGTAGAAACACGCTTCTTTACTAAAACGGTAAGTAGTTATTCGGAGATTGTAAGGCACGGTTCTAGTCCTGCAACCTACTACTGGACGGTAAAGGACGGCGATAACAACATTTTTTATTACGGAACATTAGACGGTCAAAGCCTGAACACCCCTAGTGCGCTAACCTCTCCTACAAATTCAAATAACGCAACAAACCCGGCAGCAATTGTGGGGGTTTCACGGTGGTACCTTACGAAGGTGGTTGACAAGTGGGGCAACACGATGACCTATAATTATTCCAAACAACGCAAGACGGTTTCCAACAACAATTTGAACTCTGGCGGGTTTTCCGTGGTGCCCTCTAGCATTCAGTACACAGGCTATGGAACAGATGCAGGAAAGTACTCGGTGCATTTTATTAGCAGTGGTAACCGTGAAGATGCCCGTATAAGCATGAACATGGGGCTGAAGTTTGTGGACGATCAGCGTTTGGACCGTATTGACGTAAAGTTTGAGAATGATGTGGTGGTTCAGTACGAGATGGACTACAATCAAAACCATGAAACGGGCAAGGCTATAGACGGCTCTACACGATTTTTCAAGACGCTACTAACGGAGATTTCTGAGAAGCGCAACGGCAAAACCTTTTACTCCCATAAGATGGATTACCACCAGGGCGAGTATGGGTTTTCACAAACGCCAGATCAGGTTATAGGAACGAGTGTGTTAGCGCCCTTTCTTGGCGGTGCGCCTGACTGGACTCAAGATTTCTTGGGAGACGTTGTGGCCCATGTGATGCCCTCACCGCTGAGTAATTCTTTGACCAGCGGCGCTTCAGGCGGTGGAAGTGCTGGTGCGGGAGCGGACCTTATACCTTCCTTGGATAAGGACCAAACACTTAGTGGTAAAATGGGTTTTTCTTCCAGCAAGACTAGTACCTCAAGGATGTTTAGGGACGTTTCTGGGGATGGTCTACCTGATTTGATTTTTCGCTATGGCGGAAAGATGGCTTATAAGCCGTTGCAACGCGATGAACAAGGAAATTATTCTTTAGGTAAAAGAAAGACTATAAACGCAGCGCAGGTTCAAAAGTCTACTTCAAACTCCCTAAACACATCTATAGATTTTGTAGCGGAGAAGGATATTCTGTATTATGGAGCCAACTGGAATACCTCGTGGAGCAATACCAAGGTCAGTATGACGGACTACAACCTTGATGGGATTGTGGATTTAGTTCAGAAGGGTGATGATGGGAATTACCGTGTGGTCTTTGGTGAGATCAGTAGCACGGGAGACTTGAGTTTTAATGCTTCCAGTGAGCAGACCTATGCGCCTGTGCTTAAAGACAGTGATGTTGGGGCGGGCGATAGTGATGCTTTAACTAAATCCTTTGAGGTGGTGCGTTCTTGGACAGCGACGAAGAATGGAACGGTAAACATTAGCGGAATAGCGAGTATTCAACCCCCTTTGGAGGGAAAAGTTAAGGTGGCCGTTCAAAAAGAGGGGGATTATTTACTCCCTAATGGGTCGACCACCACGAACCCCTCAGGGGCTGTTAGAGCTATAAAAACGGGCACTAGAGAGAGCATGGAGTATACCACTACGGTAACTAAAGGCGAGCGGATCTTTTTCAGGGCAATGCCCGAAGAAGACGGCCAGCAGGATTTTTTATTATGGAATCCACGTGTTAGTTATGCCAACAGTATGTCCTATACCGATGGGAATGGCACGCCTTTTAATTCAAGCACCTACGACGATGGTTTTTTGCCTTCCGGTGGGGAGGCGGTTTACTTCCAGGCCAAGGATGCGGTGAAGATTTTTCCAAACACGAGTAACCTGGGTACGGAGTTAGGGGATGATATTCAACTGCGAATATCCCTTTATGAGAAAGAGAGCGGCGTTCTTGCTGAGCAGCACATAGAGCAGGTTGCGAAGGGCAATACTAAGGTTGGAGGCGCTTTTAATGGTTTTTCCATGGTGGGGTCTTTTCACACGCTCTCTAACAACCCGAATATTGACCCGGAGAATGAGTACTACTTGGTCTTTAGTGTGTGGGCTCCTTCAACGGTGGATTGGAAAGAAGTGGCTTGGCGCCCTACGGTAATTATTGATGATGACTGTTACTCAACACCAATTTATCCAACCATTGGCTTTAAAACCTTCAACCGTTTATTAATAAATCAAGGAAAACACTCCGAATTGAATATTGAGTCCAGTTTGGTTTATGAGGTGATTCCCGACATTCAGATAAGTCAGGCACAGCTAAACAATCTGTATACTGGCCAGAACGCTAGAGAAGACTTGGTCTATATGGTGGTAAAGAGTGGGGGTACGGCTATTGCCCATAAGGCCATTGAATTTGATTATAATAAAACACTTCCTAGCAACATTACGATAAAATCCTTGGACGGGAACTGGCAACTTGGCGGTGCGCTCAATGGCGGGAGCATGAATAATAATGTCCCTGAAGCGCAGTTCATGGGCTCTGAAGTGAAGAACAACAGTCTCTGGGTGGAATTCTTTGCGGAAGGGGAAATGGGACAACAGATGGCTACCTATCTCTCTGCTAACCTTAACGCTTTAAAGCTCTATAGTACAGCAGGTGGATTTACTACGCTTCCTTTGAAGAAGAACATTTACTATACGGGTTATTCTCTCTTGCAGGATCAGCACTTAAGCTGGGGTCAGTTTGCCTGGAGCCCTAAGGAAGGGGAAGAGCTTTTTGCCATAGACCCTGCAAAGATTCAGTTGCCTGCACAAAAAGAAATGAAAGAGGGGGCAAACTTTGAGGACGATAAGTACTTAAGCAATGAAAAAGCCAACGAGTTGAACCCGCAATATCAAGAGTTTTTCATGGTACAGCCTATGCGTGGAGAGAAGAACTTGACCCTACGCACCTACCAGGTGGATGATGCTAGTACGGCCGGTACTATTGACCCTACAATGGTAGACCGCTGGTCGGTGATGGGCTCTCATATGGGCCTTTTCAAGGGCGGAAAGAGCTTCCCAGGCTTTTATGGGGAAGAGGAAGATGAAGAGAATGGTTTTGCACCGGCATCGAATGACACCTACACAGCAATGGCTGTTGGGGGTAAGAGCAAGTCCTACTCCATGGCACTAAATGCAGGGGCCGGGCCGATTGCTGCAACATCAACAGTTTCCAATGACCATCTATTTTTTTCAAAAACCACTGCGCAGTTTGTGGACCTTAATGGCGACGGATATGCCGATGCTATCAAGCAAAAGAAGGGTGATATGAAGGTTCAGTATACCAATGCTACGGGTGGCCATGGCAGTGAAGAGTACCTAAGCCTTACCAACCTGAATAAAGGAGCATCTAGCAACTCCTCTATGGCACCGAATGGAAGCTTTATCAATAAGGATAAGCGTTTTGAGGAAATGAAGTTTTCTGGCGGGCTAGATTTTGGAGAAAGTAGAGGCATCAAGAGTCTAACAGATATTAACGGTGATGGCCTTCCAGATGAAGCCTTAGACAACGGCAAAGTCAGTCTTAACAAAGGGTATGGTTTTGATTCTCCGGCTATGATAAACTATAGAGGAGATCGAGGTACAAACAGCGCTTTTAACCTTGGAGTGTCTCAAGGACTTAGGAAACTGGATAAATCTAAGTCTTCGGTAGCACAGAGTTTCTCGGGGGGATTGAACATCAATTTTGTGGGTTCTTCAGCCCAGCAATTCTATATGGATGTTAACGGCGATGGTCTTCAGGATAGGATGATGGTAGACTATAATTCCACTACTGAAAAAAGCACCTGTACTCTTCTATTGAATACAGGCAGTTCTTTCAAGCTATATGCACCAAAGAGTACGTTAGGGCATCTCATCAACCAAAATACAGGAATGGGCTTTTCATCGAATCTCTCTGGTACGTTCTCCTTCCCATTCATGGCAAAGATTGCTGTGAACGGGTCTGTTTCTGGAAATCTTTCTGTGAACCGACTAAAATCCAGCTTCATGGACATCAACGCAGACGGTGCTATGGACTTTGTACACACGAATGACCTAGGCAATACGGAGGTGTATTTTGCTACCTCCGGCAAGGCCAATAAGCTTAAAACCGTCTCTAATCCACTGGGCGGAAGCTTTGAGGTGGACTACGAGGTTGTCGGAAACAAGGTGGGCTACAAGGATGCCGTAGTAAAAACACCGGCTTCCAACACACAAGAGGAAAAGGTAATCTGGGACATGCCTATGGCCAAGTGGGTGATGAGCAGTGTGACCGTTCATGACGGGGTGGATGTGCTTTGCCAGCCTGTAGTTGCTGGAAATTCAAGCAACAAAACAACGAACAGTGATGCCACACCTGCTGAAATGGACCTTGATGGGGTGGACAGTTATACGACCACCTTTGCTTATGACGGAGGTATTAAGAACCGCCGTGAGCGTGACTTTGTTGGTTTTACAAGGGTGGCGACTATTCAACCGAATCAGTTGGATGAGAAGGGAAGCAATATATTATTTGGCCATAGAACGTCAGGTATATATGGATTATTTGGGGGTAGACCCGCTTCAGAGTTGATGGCTGGGGCTTTAGGTAATTCACAATCTATCAAAACGGGTGTATACAATAGTACTGTTCAGATTTTCCGCTCACCACAAAATCTCACGCCGGGAGTGATTCATGAATGGAGCTATTCCTCATCATTGCTAATGAAATCAATTCAGCTCCATGTCCATCAATGGTATGAAACAATTCTAGAAGAAGCAGGAGAATGGCATTTTACTCATTCTGAATTAGTTTCTGAAGAATCCTATGACTATACCCTCTATGAGGTAGATACCGAATCCGGTGCAACTCAAGGCCAGGTTAAGTATGATAACAATGCCCCAGTAGTTGCGAATCTATCTGCCTTGGGTGAGACGGGCTCCGTTTTCCCAGCGGTGGTAATTAAGGAAGATGTTTCTTTCCCTGTTGTTTCAGAACGGGAAAAGTACATCGCCCACAAGTATGAGATCACCTACGACGCGCACTTCAATGTGATTCGTTACAAGGACTTTGGAGAAAGTCAGCCGGGATCTTCAAGTCTTGTCCTGGTTGGTACGCACGAGTACTTTGATCATGAGTTTGTTGCGCAGAAGAATAGTTGTTCTGATAAAGACTCTTATGATAGATTAGAAGGCCCCGGGTTCTATCCGTTTATGGGGTTAGTGGTTCCTCATAAGTCAGACCCGGACTGTGAACCCGCCATTGTTTGGCTATTGGACGGTAGTTTGCAGCCCTGTTTGAATAATGCGCCGTACTCCTATGCAACGCAGTTATGTGGTTCAGGGGAAGAGTTTTTTGAAACGGAGCACAGAAAAAAGGTGTTGCGCCAGGTGCCAATCTATGAAATGCAGTATACCCCTGTTTATACTGGCACACGCATTGCGGAGCTGACGTATTTCGATCCTGCTGATGCCGGAGGTAGAGTTTCCGCACTGGAAAAGCAGGAGATTTTCCTAGGCTCTACAAATTCTACTCCGGTAAGAAAATCGGAAGTATCGGGGCTTTGGAGTGGCAATGACGACAGTAAGGAGGCTCCAAGCACAATGCGTCACTACCAGAAGATCGATAACCAAAACCCGGTCTACGGAGAAACGGATATTGAGTACGATACTTACGGCAATGTCATCAAGGTTGAAGGGCCGCTTAACGGTGCATCTACTCCGGTACGCTCTTCTGTGGAGTACACCTATGACAATACCGTTCATCAGTTCGTGGAAGAAATTGAAAATAACTTTGGCGAGAAGGTGTGCAGTAAATACGACTACGGCATGCAGCAATTGTTGCAGACCATTGGTGTTAATGGCCATCCGATGCGTTACCAGTATGACGATGCGGATAGACTAGCAGCTGTGTGGGCACCAAGGGAGCTTTACGACGGCACACAAGGGCCTACGATTTCGTTTGAGTACTACCCTAGTGGTGATCCTAATGCCACGAACCCTACTCCGGTAGCATTGACCTACCACAACACGGGAGTGCGCACGACGAGCGTTACTCCAGGCAATGCTTCACCAAGTTGCAGCCTGCTGGCTCTCCCAACTTCTACCATGACTAAGAAGGTGGGCACGGCCACCTTTGTGGACGGGCTTGATAGGGTGATTCAGCTCAAGACGGATGTGGATGCCTATGAAAATGGAGCGCCCGTTCAAAAACACAGGGTCTCGGGCATTACATCCTACAACAAGTTCGCTTTAGAAATTACAGGCAGGTTGGACTTTTTGTCTCCTGCATCATCTAGTCTAACTTCACTAGAGGTGCAGAACTCTGATGTTATTGCAAGCATGACCTATGACTATGCTTCTAGGATTCACACAAAAGAATCTGCCTGGTCTAAGAAAGACGCTCTCGGACTAGATGAATTGGCATTGGAACCTGCCACTTATCTGTATGCTTGGAGAGATGATTTGGAGCATTCCGACTTTAAGGATAACGATTACTTTACCACTGGAGTAACACTTGATGGAACCACTACCGCGGAATATGTAGACGCTCGAGGTAATAAGATCGCGTCTAAAGTAGACGATGATAATACTGAGATTTTAACTCAGTTTGAGTTTGATGAATTGGCCCAGCTGACTAAAGTTGTCAATCCAATTGGTTTGACCACTGAATACCGCTACAACGACCTTGGCCAGGTTACTTACGAATCTCATCCTGACCGTGGCATTACTCAAACTTCTTATGACCCGGCGGGACATGTATCTGCCATTACTACGCCTGCGGGAACAACTACATTGTCCTATGACCACAATAGATTAATAGGGAAATCGCTTTCTGACTCCGTTTCGGCACTGCTGTACAATGTAGCCTTTGAATACGGAACTGCGGCAGACGCTGGAGACAACGCATTAGGAAGGCTTAAGAAGATTACGCAAGGGCAAGCGTCGAACCCAGTTCTAGAGGAAGCGTTTAAATACGACGAGCTCGGCAATAATGTTTGGAATGAAAAGACAATTGCCAACCCTAAATCCAACGCTACAGAGTCCTTTGTAACACAGAGCCATTACGATTCATTTGGTAGGCTAATAAAGCTGGTTTACCCCGATGGGGAGAATGTAAATTACTGCTATAGAGACTT
>JAYOSU010000051.1:0-970 GCA_038139395.1 Cryomorphaceae bacterium | reverse complement strand
GGTCATTATTGACTATTCAAACCGCCAAGGCGGGTATGATTGCAGGAGATATCATCTCTGACATTCACTATGACGGGTTTGACAACATCAAGGAAATCCAATACGGCAATGGAACCAGCACTACGTACGATTACCACCAGTACACGCGTAGTATGAGTACCTTTGCTACAGAAGCTAAAGCCAAGAGCACTTCAAGCTTTGCTCAGGTGCAGCACAAGAGCTTTGACTACAACAACCGTGAGATGATACAAAGCGTAAGTGCTGAAGTAGACGGTGAAATGTTCCAGCCAAAAGGGTCCACAACTTCTGCGGCACCAATGAACTACACCCACACGATTACATATGACGCGAAAAAAAGGCTCACACAGGCCGAGATGAGAGACAATAACATTGGTAACAATACAGAAGCCTACCGTGTTACCATGGACTTTGATGATGCCGGACGCATTACGGAGAACAGGGCCATTGACGCCAATACCTCTAGTCTTGTATCAAGTGGTGGGCTTAATAGAGATTGGACTTATGGCTATAAGAGTGGTACACATCAGATAGACTTCATTCAACAGACTGGTGCGCCGAGTAGACAGGAATACGACTTTAACACTTCAGGAAGCATAAAGCGTAGAGCTGAAGTAGATATTGCTACCAAGACTACCAGCAATGAGGAAATCTTCCTCTGGAATCAAGACCAGCAACTGGTAGCTGTAAGCAATGACCAAGGTTTGCATCACTATATCTACGACCATAGCGGTACACGTATAATGAAGTCCTCACTGAACCAGAGTTCATTATCTGTGAATGACAATACTGTTAGTAGCAGTTCTATTCTTAACCCATACATGATATATGTGAACGAGTACTTCGTGAAATCTGACTTCTCAAACGCCGCCCAAATCACCAAACACTACTACATGGGAATGCAACGCGTGGTGAGTGATATAGGCGTGCAGCCTTATGTTCCAATCAACCC
>JAYOSU010000050.1:0-12651 GCA_038139395.1 Cryomorphaceae bacterium | reverse complement strand
AGAACGCCAATCACTAGGATGATTTTGTAAATGAGGTGAGCCCACCGCAGACCTCTCAGTTGAGTGGACTTTAAGGCGATTAGAGTGGCTGTACTCAATAATACCAGGATAATAAAAATTCCAATTTCGGCATATGGACTAAACAATCCTCTAGTAAAGAATGCAGGAATCCATGCAACCATTGCGCTGGCCATTAAAGCAAAGCGTGTTTTATCTTCACCAAACTCACTGGCCACGGTTTTACGCCCAATTATTACATCTCCTTTAAGCATTAATAGGTCTTTAAGCATCTCCCTAGAAAAGAGAGTTAGTCCCAATAAAGCCCCATAAGCAAAGGTGTGAATAGAGCTGAAATTATGATATACGGACATTCCAAAAAACGGGGTGAGTGCAAGAATAGCAGCACTCGTATGAGATACTATGGGTAAATTTTTCAAACGGTGACTGTGGTACCAAAGCCCAACAGCAAAAAGTCCAAAAAATAACAACGCCTTAAATCCAACTAACCATGCACCTAATAGACCTAGTACTAAGAGGAAAATCGCTGTGTTCAAGCTTGTACGTTTACTTACCAATCTCTCAAAGGCACTTTGTTTTGGTCGATTTATAGTGTCAACCGCATAATCGTAGAAAGAATTGATTAAGAATCCAAAGGCTAAGATGAAAGCACCAGACCAAGTAATTAAATGTGTATTGATGTCTAACAAAATATTCCATCTTAAATCAACAGGTGCAAAGACGAAACATGCAGTAAGGTATTGTCCAAGAAGTAATAATGAAATATTGTACCAACGAATCTGACTCAACAAAGCCAGTAATTTTAGTATTTTTAAGCGGTTACGGTTTACTGTTTTCAAAACCTATAGACTACTTCTGGGTCAAATTTGTTCAGTAGTTTCCGCGTCTTTTCATAATCCCGAGTAAAACCCATTACAAAGCCACCGCCGCCGGAACCGCACAGCTTTAAGTAATACTCTTCAGAATCTAGTCCTTGTTTCCATAAATCATGGAAGCCTTGGGGAATCATTGGTTCAAAATTTTCTAAGACTAGCCGACTTAATTTTTTAAGGTTTGCAAAGAGTGGTGTGGTATCACCGTCTACAAAAGCCTTGATACAAGCATCATTGTATTTAACAAACTGATTTTTAAGCATATTCCTAAACCCTTCTTCTTTGAGTTTATCCATGAAAATTTCAACCATAGGCTGCGTTTCACCGGGTACACCAGAATTTAAAAGAAATACTGCACCTGCTCCACTTTCTTGAGCAGGTAAATCAACTGAGCCAAGCTCATTTTTACTTTTAATTAATAAAGGAAGTCCCATATAACAAATAGTTGGGTCTATACCGCTACTCTTACCATGAAAGTAGTTTTCCATCCAACTAAAAATGGATTTCAACACTTTAATGTCTGCAGACTTCTTGGGATTCTTTCCAATTTTATTTTCACAATAGCGATCATATATCGCGGCAACTAATGCGCCTGAGCTACCTACACCAAATCCTTGAGGAATCGATGAATCAAAGTATAATCCTTTATTTAAGTCTGTTTCGAATTGATTCAGATTAAAGCGACAAGGAGCATCTTCTCTTCTTAAATACTCCAAGTAAGCAAACAGGTGTTGGTTGCTTGAAGCTTGCTCTTTATTAAAAGTCTCTTCAAATTGAAATGCGCCCTTGTAATAAGCATGAGGAATGCTAAGACCCATGCTATCCTTGATTATTCCATACTCGCCAAAGAGCAGTATTTTACCATAAAATAAAGGATTCGAGCGGTTCATATTTCTATAATAAAGGCGTTGGACCCAAACCAACTTGATCACAAAGATAACTACTATCCTTACAAAATGTTCTTAGCTCTGTATCTATAAACCTCATTATTACCTCTTTATGCGATTCTGGATACAAAACATGAACGTTGGCGCCTGCGTCCAAAGTAAAATATACAGGATGATTTGTAGCTTCTCTGAACGACCAAATACGTTGTATAACTTCTAAAGTGTTTGGTTTCATAAGTATAAAGTAGGGCATAGATGTCATCATCATACCGTGAAGTGTAAGTGCTTCACTTTCAACAATTTCTCCAAAACTTTCTAAATCAGCATCAAGCATTGCTGTCAGTAATCTGCTCTGGTTCTCATGTGCTTGAGCAAATCTTGAAGATGCGTAAGGGTGGTTGTTCATAAGACCGTGTCCCAATGAACTACTTACGGTTTTTTCACCCTTGTCAATCAATAAAATGGTGTCTTGAAAAGTTTTGAAAATATCTGCTACATCTGCAAATGGAACTGCAAACTCATCATGACTTCCTTCTATTTCGGCATGTTTGCCCCATGCTGCCAAGGGACCGTATACGGATCTAGAACCAGACCCAGAACCCAGTCTTGCAGCATATGAAGCTTCCCGGAAGAAATCCTCGATGTTCAAACCCAATTCTTCTTTAATACTCATCATACATAGAGCAAGAGCACTCATGCCTGATGCCGATGAGGCAATCCCGGAACTATGGGGAAAGCTGTTAGAAGTGTGTACTTCAAAATCCATTCGTTGGGAAAACGGAAAAAGAGCGCGAGTTCGCTCTAAAAACGATTGAATTTTGGGTATGAAAGCAGGCGTTTCTTCGCCATTCAGAAAGACTGTAACAGCTCCTTTACCCGTGCGATATTTAAGCCTGGTCGATGTAGTTGAAGAGCTCAGGGTGAATGACACGGACGGGTTGGCGGGTATTTGTACATCGTATTTACCCCAATATTTTATTAGAGCAATATTTGACGGACTTTTCCAAGCGGTTTCTTTCATTATTCAAAACTGACACCGCTCACTTCAGTGGTGCGGTCGATTTTTTTAATCAGCCCTTGGAGTGTTTTGCCTGGACCACATTCTACATATTCCGTAACACCTAAAGCAATCATTTGTTGAACGCTTTGTGTCCATTTTACGGGAGCTGTCAACTGATCAATTAAATTTTGTTTGATTTCTACAGGGTCAATCACTGCTTTTGCTACACTGTTTTGAACTACAGGACAAATTGGCTTTAAAAACTCTGTGGAATCTATTGCTGAAGCCAGTTCTAGTCTAGCAGGCTGCATTAATGGACTGTGAAAAGCGCCGCCCACTGGAAGAACTAATGCACGACGAGCCCCCGATTCCTTAGCCAAATCACAAGCGGTGTGTATTGCATCAATTTCTCCGGAAATCACCAATTGTCCTGGACAATTATAATTTGCAGCGACTACAATTCCTTCTGTGCGGTTACAGATATCTTCTACTTGTTCATCTGAAAGACCAAGAACGGCAGCCATTGTGGACGGTTTAGCCTCGCAGGCTTTTTGCATGGCCATGGCTCTTGTACTCACGAGCTTTAGCGCGTTTTCAAAACTTAATGCTCCGGCCGCTGTCAATGCTGAAAATTCTCCTAGACTATGTCCTGCTACTAGAGTTGGATTAAAATCGCTACCAAGTAAATTCGCCATAATCACACTTAAGGTAAATATGGCCGGCTGGGTGACTTTGGTTTCCTTCAATTCTTCCGCAGTACCATCAAACATAACTTTACTTAGACTGAAGTTAAGTACGTCGTCTGCTTGGTCAAAAAGTACTTTTGCTGCATCATTGTTATTATATAGATCTTTTCCCATCCCTGGGTATTGGGCACCTTGGCCCGGAAATACAAACGCTTTGCTCATTCTCCGTAATATTCTATGATGTTGTTATTAGTTTCAGCCAATTGAATTTTGTGCAAGAGTGCACCATATTCTGCCACTTTAGGTGCAAGAATTTTCCAAAATTCGCAGGCAATATTTTCTGCAGTAGGTTGTTTCCCAACCATGAAGTCTATATCTAAATTCAAGTTTTTATGATCTACCACATCAATGATGTGGGTGCGTATAATTTGTTTCAAATCAAACAAGTTCATTACAAAACCAGTATCTGGATCTATTTCACCACGAACTGTGACTTCCAACTCAAAATTATGTCCGTGGTAATTTTCATTGGAGCATTTACCGAAGATGCGCTTATTGGTTTCCGCGTCCCATTTGTCATTCCAAAGTTTGTGCGCTGCGCAAAAATGTTCTTTTCGTTTGATGTAAATCATTGAAAATTGTTCATTAAGTCGCAAAGATACAATGCAAAACACACGTTTTATCTTGTGCTTTATTTATTGATTAACGGATGGTTGAAAATAAAATCTTCCGAGGCTAAAAGTAATTCAGGATAAAATTGGATAAACCACTCCTCTGCAGCAAGGTATTCTGTATCGTTTGATTCTAATTGGGAAAAGAAATCGGAAAGGCTAGCAATAGCAGGGTGTCTTCTGCTCATGCCATGTGCAGCAATATTGATTCCATGGATGGATGAATAATTCATTAGCCAATTTTCCCTATTCATATGGGGCCACATGTTTGATGCTTTTCCTTGAAGTAAATGAGTATTTCGAGAGATTTCGTGTGTGCAGGTTTCAATAAAATCATTGATGTCAACGTTTAAAGTACTTTTCTTCATGCCACTCATACTCTTCCAGTGTTTATGGAGGAAGTAGTCCCCTAAAAGATCCAATACTATAGGGGCTGTTTTCCCCGCTTTGGGCCGAATTGTTTGTTTCGCAATTTTAGATAAAGGATGATTGTCTGTATAGGAATCAATAAACCTATGAAGTTCGACACCTATAATCATGTCGTCTGTTGCATGTGATTTCCAGTGATTACCTCGAAAACCGTCACCAGTAAAATTAAAAACCCGAACCAATTCTTGATTCGGGCTACAATGTAAATGTGCTAGAAAATTCATTCCGCACCTTCCAATACTTCTACTAATTCTTCTGCGCTAAATGGTTTATTCAGAAAATGAATACCTGAATCCTTTGGAAAGCAGCTGTAAACACTTTCAATATCAAATCCAGTCATAACTACATATTTGCAATTTCTGTACGCATTGATACTTTTCAAGGAATTAATCAGTTCATCCGCGTTCATTACTGGCATAAAGAAGTCCGTTAGGATAATGTCTACCTCTAAATTTTCCCTATGTAAATCAACGTAGGCTGTTCCTCCATCCTCAAAACTTCTGACCACATCGTATCCAATGATATCTAAAAGTTCTTCAAACGTTTTTCTTAGGTTGTTGTCATCTTCAACCAATACTACTTTATTCTTCACGGGGTATGCTTTGGGTAAATATAAAAATTATGATTTTTTAGATTCATTTTGCATCAAAATGATAAAAGAATCAAGACGTGCTGTTCGCCAATGAGAATTCAAATGCTTCCATAACTGGATTAATCAAGAGTTTTTCACAGGCTTCCTTGACTAAATCTTCCGCCTCAGTCGCACTACCAGCATCAACTTCCATGGTTATATGTTTTCCTATTCGAACATTGCCACAGGCATCTAGACCAATATTTTTCAAGTTCGCGCTAACTGCCTTTCCTTGGGGGTCAAGCAATGCTTTTTGCGGCATAATATTGATTTCTGCTATGAATTTCATGTTTGATTCTTTTTTCTAGTCGACCTTATTTTGACTATTTTACTCATTATAGGTATTAAAAGCACTGTTAATGTGAATGCTAAAGCTTTGACAAAAGTAATTAATACTAAGAATACAAGAACTAAAATGAGCTGTGCTTTTCTCCTAAGTTTATCACCATTGTCTTTAAAGCTGAGAAAGTGAATAGAAGAATTCACCCAATAGATATTCAACGCAAGGATGCTGATCAAAAACAAAGTCAACGCAGAACGTTCATCAGCGGATAGATGAACGATCCAGTCCCACTGCTCCCAGCTACCGAGCCACATCCATAAACCAAATACAAATAATGCATTTGCTGGAGTCGGTACACCTGTGAAATCAACCTTGGTTTCTTCAATTAAGTTGAATTTTGCCAAACGATAAACACTAGACGCCGCTATCCCTGCGCCTAGAATAACACCCCAGGGTTGTTCTAATGTTCCAAAGTCCGTAAGGATACTAGACCATAGAAATGCAGGAACCACGCCAAAAGAAATAGTATCTGCAAGAGAATCTAGCTGAATACCAAGGTCTGAGTTCACTCCAAGTTTTCTGGCTAACATTCCGTCAAATAGATCGGCAATACATGCCAGCACAAGGCAGGCAGCTACTCCGGAAGTGCTTTGATTAAAGATGAAGTAGGTGGCAACTACTCCGCAACCGGCATTTAAAAGTGTTAAAAGATTTGGAATGTGTTTCATGCAGTGCAAAGATGCATTATTTTGGCTCTATGACCGATTGGAAAATAAGCAAACCACTATACTCGGCGATTTTAGCCTCAGCCTGTTTAACCTTAGCTTGGACTTGGAGTCCACTATTTTTTTTGCTTTTGCCGGGTTGGTTGCTTCTTTTTCAGCTTGCTTCACAAAAAAAACGGCCACTTCTTTTCTTGTATTTAGCATTTGCTATTTGGAATGGGGCGACCACGTATTGGATTGCTAACGCTCATCCTTTAGGAGTTATTGCAACGGTAGGTATCAATGGATTTCTCATGGCGTTTGCTCTATGGTTTGGTTTCCGCTCTAGACATATGCTAGTGCGGCTTGGAATCGATTCAAAGGTTTCCTGGATTTCAGTAATAGCCTCTTGGATGGCCTTTGAACATTTGCACGAATATTGGGGATTATCCTTTCCTTGGTTGCATTTGGGTAATACATTCTTTGATTGGCCAGAATTGATTCAATGGTATGAATTTGTTGGAACATCAGGAGGAACGCTTTGGGTGCTTCTTGTGGTTATTGTCTTTTTTACTTCAGCTAAATCTCTGGTGAAATGGTCTGTTCTTTTAGGGCCAATTGCACTAAGCTTGATATTATATGTAATGCCTGAAAAGACTTCGAATAGGTATTTGAATGTTGCGGTTGTCCAGCCGAATATTGATGCCTACCAGGAGAAGTGGACCATTCCAGAAAGTGAGCAGGTTGGTAAAGTAGCACGGTTACTGTCGGAAAGTGGTGCATCTGAAATAGATTTAATTGTGTTGCCTGAAACTTTTCTTCCCAAGGCTAGACAAGAAATTACGCTTGGCAAAGGGGTTATTGATGCACAGTTGATTTCTACCATTAATACATACGGTAAATCCGCAATTTTTGGAAGTACTACTTATGATTTTCAAAAGGAACAAACCTATTCAAATAGAGCTATGGGGGATCGGTTTTACACCATGTATAATACTGCTCTTTTTCATTCCTCAACTCGACAGCCTTGGCAAATTTACCACAAGGGAAAATTAGTGGTGGGAGGAGAGAGTATGCCCTTTGTCAAATACTTGCAGCCCATTTTAGGTGATTGGGCTCTTGAGTTGGGTGGTACTTCAGGAACCTTGGGTACTTCTGAAGAAAGAGTGGTTTTTGAAGACAAGCAGCTTGGTTTGAAGTTAGCGCCAATAATTTGTTGGGAGAATGAGTTTTCAGGTTATTCAACGGATTATTCCAAGAAGGGTGCAAATCTGCTTGCTGTTATAACCAATGATGGTTGGTGGGGTAATACCGACGGCCACCTGCAACACATGAAATTTTCGGCCTTAAGGGCAATTGAACATCGTAAATATGTAGTACGTAGTGCCAATACAGGTATTAGTACGGTGATTGATTCAAAGGGAAAGCCACGCGAACAACTTCATTGGGAAGAGGAAGGCGTTATAGTTGATAGAGTCCCTTTATTGGAAGGTCAAACATTGTACGTTTTAACGGGTAATTTCCTTGGTCCATTGATGTCTATGGTCTTTCTTGTAAATGTGCTCGTGGTCATTCTAAGCAGATTTTTTAGAATTAAACCCTAGTACAAAGGTCCTCTGTGTAACTTTGCCAGAGCTAAAAAATAAAAATTCAATGAGTTCATACGACGTTGTTGTTATAGGATCTGGTCCAGGAGGATATGTTAGCGCCATACGCTGTGCCCAATTAGGTATGAAAACAGCCTTGGTTGAAAAATACCAAACACTAGGAGGTACCTGTTTAAATGTAGGATGTATTCCTTCCAAAGCATTGCTAGATTCCAGTGAGCATTACCATGCCGCTGTCCATTCATTTGAAGAGCACGGAATACAGGTGGATAAACCACAGATTGATTTTGCTCAAATGATGAATCGCAAAGCAGGAGTGGTCAATACAACCTGTGACGGAATTGATTATCTGATGAAGAAAAACGAAATTGACGTTTTAAAAGGTTTCGGTTCTTTGTTGGACAAGAATACAGTTCAAGTCTCTGGTAAGAGTACTACCAAGGTTTCTGCTAAGAATATTGTTCTCGCTACTGGCTCAAAACCTATCGAACTGCCTTTTGCAAAATTTGATAAGGAACGTATCATCTCCTCAACAGAAGCACTTAGTCTGAAGGAAATTCCAAAGCACATGATTGTTATTGGAGGCGGCGTCATTGGATTGGAATTAGGTTCTGTTTATAAAAGACTGGGCGCTGAGGTAACGGTTGTTGAATATGCTAAAAGTATCATTCCAACTATGGATGGTGCAATGGGCAAAGAACTCATGCGAAGTTTGAAGAAACTAGGAGTTAAATTTAGTCTGAGCACCAAGGTCAGCGGCGTAAGTCGTGACGGTGAGCAGGTTAAAGTAACAGCGACGAATAAGAAAGGTGAAGAAGTTGTCTTTGAAGGTGATTACTGCCTAGTTGCCGTAGGTAGAGGAGCCTACACAGAGAAGCTTGGTTTGGAAAATGTAGGCATTGAGACTGATGAAAGAGGACGCATTGATGTAAATGAACAATTGCAAACTAACGTGCCTAATATTTACGCAATTGGTGACGTTGTTCGCGGTGCCATGTTGGCTCACAAAGCAGAGGAGGAAGGTGTTTTTGTTGCAGAATCAATCGCAGGTGAAAAGCCACACATAAACTATGATTTGATTCCCGGTATTGTGTATACCTGGCCTGAAGTCGCTGCAGTTGGAAAAACAGAGGAAGCATTGAAAGAAGCTGGTGTAGAATATAAAATGGGCTCTTTCCCTATGCGAGCATTGGGTCGTTCTAGAGCATCAGGAGATATTGATGGCGTAGTGAAAGTATTGGCAGATAAAAAAACAGATGAAGTCTTAGGCGTACATATTGTTGCAGCCCGTGCGGCAGACATCATAATGGAAGCGGTAACTGCCATGGAATTCCGTGCTTCTGCAGAGGATATTGCTAGAATTTGCCACGGCCATCCAACGTATACGGAAGCATTAAAGGAAGCGGCCTTAGCTGCGACTGGGAATCGAGCGTTGCACAGTTAATGGATTGCGCATCGACTCATATTGTCGATTCAAGAGGTTTAGAGAATCGGCTATTGGAATTATCCAATAGTCGATCTTTTTTTGCCATGTACACCTCTAATGGCTATCCGAATTCAGAAAAATGTTACGAACTGATTTTTGGTTGGGGCGCAAAAGCAGTTTATACCGATCAAGAGCTTTTACCCGAGCATTTAGAAAACGGCTGGAAATTTGGGTTTTTCAGCTATGAATTACGTACGCAATTTGAATCAGTTACCCAAGAAAATCAAGCTTTAGGAAATTGGCCCAAGACGCGGTTTTTTGTTCCAGAAGTAGTAGGTGTCTTGCAAATAGATGGTAGGTTAGACGTTTGGTCAGAAGATTCAGTTGATGAGGTTTTAAATGAACTGCTGCTTAGCTCCAATGAAGTGAAATCTGAAGAGACTTCGCTAGATTTTTATCCTGTGGAAACTAAACAGGAGTACATTCGAAATGTAAATGCGCTAAAAGACCACATTCAACGCGGTGATATTTACGAAGTCAATTATTGTACGGGATTCAAGGCAGAGTTTGAAAAATTAAATAGTGTAGCGCTGTTTAAAAAAATGGTTGAAGGAACTCTTGCGCCTTTTTCTGCCTTTGTGAAGATGGAAGATTATGAGCTGTTATGTACCTCTCCAGAACGATTTATAAAACGCGAAGGACGCAAGCTTTGTAGTCAGCCTATTAAAGGAACCAATAGATATTCTGAAGTAGATAATGAATCCGCGAAAATAGCATTAGCCCAAAGTGAAAAAGAACGCGCGGAGAATGTCATGATTGTGGATTTGGTGCGGAACGATCTCTCTAGAATTGCCGCCAAAGGCAGTGTTAAAGTCACTGAATTATTCGGTGCCTACGCTTTCCAAAATGTAAACCAATTGATCAGTACCGTGGAGGCTGAACTTCGCAAAGGTGTAACCAATTGGGAAATTATTGCAGCTTGCTTTCCCATGGGTTCAATGACCGGAGCTCCAAAAGTAAATGCCATGGAACTTGCAGAGCGTTTTGAAAAAGTGGCTAGGGAAGTGTATTCGGGATCAGTAGGCTATATCACACCGGAAGGCGATTTTGATTTCAACGTGGTCATTCGCAGTATTGCTTTGAATAGAAAAAAAGGTGTTGCTACCCTACATGTAGGAGGCGCCATAACCATTCTAAGTGATGCGGAGCAAGAATATCAGGAGTGCTTGTTGAAAGCAGAAAGTGTGTTGAAGGCTGCGAAATAAATTTAGTCGTGTTACATTCGTTCCATGGATATTCCTTCATTAATTCCAGGTTCAAAGGCAATTCTCGGCTTTAGCGGTGGGGTAGACTCTGTGGTTTTAAGTCATTTCTTGATAGAGCGCTACCGTATTCGTCCTTATTTACTTCATGTGAATTATGGTTTGCGTGAGGAAGCAGATGAAGACGAAAGATGGTGTCGTTGGTACGCAGAGGAGCATCGTTTTGAGATAGCGGTTTTAAAGGCGAATCCCAAAACGCGTAACGGTCAGAATGTCCAAAATTGGGCAAGGGATATTCGATACGATTTTTTTAGGGAACAAGCTGAGCTAATCGGAGCTAAATACATTTTTACTGCCCATCATGCGGATGATAGAAGGGAAACTTTTTTGATGAATGCATTGCGTGGAAGTGGTTTGACTACTATGGCCGGAATGAGCAATAGTCAAATACTACGACCACTTGCTCATATGGATAAAAGTGAGGTTTTGGATTATGCTCAGCAGCATGGTTTGAACTGGGTGGAAGATTCTTCAAATGCCACGCTCAAATACAAAAGAAATAAAATGCGTCATTTACTATTTCCCGTGTTGGATGACGTAGAGCCAAGGTGGCGTGGTGGATTAAAAAAATCCATTGATAATTTATCTCGCGACAGCAAATTACTCGATGGTCTATTGTTGCGATGGTCAATGGAACATGTAAAAGAAATAGACGGTGAATTATACATCCAAATGGGCACATGGTCGAGCGAGGAATACGCTCAGGTATTGTTGTATCGATTTGCTAGGCGTTTAGATGCTGGATTTTCATTCCAGGAGATAGGTCACGTACTCTCTGGTGATAGCGGTCAACGAACTTTAGGTAAATCTCACCTTTTGATTAAAGATCGAGGGCAATTCATTATTGGACCTATTCACCCGATAGACGATAGGGAATATGAGGTTAAAAACATTCACGATACATCACATTTACCCTTTGATTTGAGATTCATACCAAAGGCTATTGAGGAAGTTAAGTTTCAGAATGATCAAGAATGGATTTCAACGTCAATACCGTTTCCACTAATTATTCGAGTATGGAAACCTGGAGATAAATTTATTCCTCTTGGCATGAATGGGCAAAAGAAAATTGCCGACTTTTTGAACGATTTAAGAGTACCTAGGCATCACAAAGAACGGGTATATGTGGCTGAACATCAAGGGCAAATACTATGGGTGCTAGGTTATCGAATTGATGATTCTTTGAAAGTTGCTACAGGCGCTGAGATGGCCTATCTTGCAGAGATAAACCCAAGACTATGAAACGTATCCTTGCCCTTCTTGCGGTAATTGTAAGTACGGTGCTTTATGCACAACCCCAGCCTGTAAAATGGTCAACTTCAAATACCATTATAGAGGATAAAGTTAACGTGGTAATTCACGCAGATATTGAACCGGGGTGGCATCTATACAGTCAGAATTTATCAGACGGTGGCCCGATCCCAACCTCATTTTACTTAGATAGTTCAAGTGCCTTTATCCCACTTGGTAAATGGACGGAAGGCGAGCCTCATGTGGAGTTTGATCCAAACTTTTATATGGATCTTGCCTTTTTTTCAGAAAGTGCTGACTTTTCAATCTTGCTAGAACCTTTGAAGAGCGATTTTCTAGTGAAAGGTGAATTGGAATTCATGGTATGTAACGACGAAATGTGTTTACCGCCTACCTATGTCGATTTTCGAACAGAAGTTTTGGACGCTCCGTTACCATCTGTATGGGAAGGACTTGGAACTACCTTTTGGCTCGGTTTCTTGGGCGGTTTTGCAGCCCTGATCATGCCTTGTATCTTCCCGATGATTCCTTTGACGGTGAGCTTCTTTACCAAGCAATCTAAAACACGAAGCCAAGGGATTTTCAAAGCATCCGTTTATGGGCTTGGAATTATCGTTATTTATGTTGGTCTTGGACTACTTGTGACTTTAATTTTTGGTGCGGACAAACTCAATAAAATGGCCACGGACCCATGGTTCAACTTAGCCTTCTTTGCACTCTTTGTTATTTTTGCTGCGTCCTTCTTTGGAGCTTTTGAAATCACTCTGCCATCAAGTTGGGTGAATAAGGCTGATGACGCATCCAACAAAGGCGGATTCCTTGGAATCTTTTTTATGGCATTCACGCTGAGCTTAGTCAGTTTCT
>JAYOSU010000049.1:0-12990 GCA_038139395.1 Cryomorphaceae bacterium | reverse complement strand
CCCGCCGACTCCACGTGGTCATAATAAGGAAAAGTCGACCCAATAAAGGGTTGGCTTTTTCTTTAGACAAAAAGCTAAGCCCACGTTTTCAAAAATCAATTGTTCAGTCAAGCCGTTGCAAAAACGATAGTATTGCTATTATTTTTGCAAAGTTAAACAATTGTGATGCTTTAGCATTATTACTATATGAATGTTCTAAATATTTCCGTGAGCAATAAGCTCTACAATAAAAACCCAGAGGAGACAGACTTAGGTAAACGCATCCTATCCAAGAGCATTGGTCTCATGGCCGAAATGGGTTATGAACATCTCACTTTTAAAAAAATAGGTATCGCATTAGAAAGTACAGAAGCAAGTGTTTATAGATATTTTCAGAATAAACATCAGTTACTCGCATACCTTATTAATTGGTATTGGGGCTGGTTAGAGGTTAAAATGGCGCAAGAATTCATTATGCTCAATAGCCCTGAAGAGAAATTGAGACGTGCCATACAACTTCTGGTATTACCCATGGATAAGGACGAACGCATACCACATATCAACGAAGGCACCCTTCAACAACTCGTGGTTTCGGAATATCCGAAAATCTATTTGACTAAGGAAGTAGATGCAGAAAATGAAGAGGGTTATTTCTTGGGCTATAAAAGAATTTGTGATACCCTTGGCAAATTGGCATTACAAATTAACCCTAAATACAAATACCCGCACAGCCTCTTTTCTACGGTTATTTCCGCAGCACAAAGCCAACAATTTTTTACAGAACACCTACCACGCTTATCAGACGCTACTTCTGGAAAAGGAGATATCGTTGAATTTTTAACCGAAATGACCCTTAACTCGATTCAAAACAAATGACCAAAAACCCTTTTCAAAAACTCTTAGGAATGCTCGTAGAAGACAAAAGAGACATCTTCTATTTGTATGCATACTCCATATTTTATTCTCTTGTAACGCTCACCTTGCCCTTAGGTATTCAAGCAATTATTGGGTTAATTCAAGCAGGAACTGTTAGTATAAATTGGATTATACTAAGTGCCATAGTCACTTTGGGGGTAATTGCTGGTGGCATTTTACAAGTGATGCAATTGAGTATAACGGAAATTATTCAGCAACGGATCTTTACACGTGCTGCCTTTGAATTCACCTACCGCATACCTAGATTCCAGTCTTCCAGTATCCGAGGGATGTATCCTCCAGAACTAATCAATAGGTTCTTTGACACCTTAAATATTCAAAAAGGATTGCCCAAATTACTCATGGACTTTAGTGCATCTGCGATTCAAATCATTATTGGCCTAATCCTTCTTAGCACATACCATCCATTCTTTATCACCTTTGGTGTAGGTCTTATTTTACTGCTTACTGCCATTCTCTATTTCACAGGACCTAGGGGATTAGAAAGTAGTATTCAAGAGAGTACCTACAAGTATAAGGTGGCGCATTGGCTTAAAGAAATCGCTAGGACAATGGACACCTTCAAGCGTGCAGGACATACTGAACTGCCGTTAGAAAAGACTGATGGACTTGTTGAACAATATTTAAACTTTAGAAAAAAACATTGGAAGGTGCTCATTTTCCAGTTTTCAAATATTGTAGCGTTTAAGGCATTAGTGACGCTAGGTCTATTAGTTATTGGGGGTCTTCTAGTTATTCAAAACGAAATCAATATTGGTCAATTTGTAGCCTCTGAAATCGTCATTATTCTAATTGTGAATTCCGCAGAAAAGTTGATTCTTACTATGGAGCCCATTTACGATGTACTGACTGCTGTGGAGAAAATCAGTTCCGTCACGGACATTCCTTTGGAAGAGGATCAGGGAGTAATCATGTTTGAAGAAATTGATACAGGAATGGGTGCAAGCATTGAACTTCAAAACCTCAGCTATACTTCTGAAGATGGTAAACGAGCAATACTTCATGACATAAACGCCACCATAAACTCTGGGGCTAGGGTAGTAATTACTGGACCCAACGGTTCAGGTAAATCTACTTTACTTCGACTGCTATCTGCGCAGTATGATGCAACTAGTGGAACCGTCAGTTACAACGGACAAACCGCAGGGAACTTAAATACCGCAGACCTGCGATATAATATTGGCGATTGCTTTTTGAGTGAAAATCTTTTTGAAGGCACGTTGATGGAAAATATTACGTTGGGCCGACCAGAGATTGAGCTAATAGATGTAGAGTGGGCCGTTCAAGGTCTTGGCCTAAAGGCATTCATCACTAGCCAACCGCTGGGTTATGAAACTCCCGTTGGACCCACTGCAACTCCACTATCAAGCTCCTTGGTGGAGCGGATTCTACTCGCACGGGCAATCATTACAAGACCTAGATTACTTCTTGTTGATGATGTCTTCCACTTATTTGATCCAAAAGATCGAAAAAAAATCGTGGACTTTATCTGGGATGAAAAACAGCCGTGGACGCTAGTAGCCGCTTCCAATCTAACTGTGGTATGCTCACATAGTACTCAAACCATTAAACTCTAGATCATGCTGAATTTATCAAAACAAGTGATTTCAGGAAGGATTGATTTGGGTAGATATAAAAGTTTTCGCCAATTAGGCAATCCCTTTATTGGACCCAAAATTAAACGCAGGTTCACCATTTTAGCACTTATAAGTTTACTTGCATTGTTTTTGCCTTGGACGCAAAATATTAAAGGTAAAGGACAAGTTACCATGCTTAGGCCTGAACAAAGACCCAGTGAGATACAAGCTCAAATTGCTGGACAAGTTGCAGAATGGTATAAGCAAGAAGGGGAAATGGTAGTTGCGGGAGATACCATTGCACGATTGCAAGAAATTAAAAGCGAATATTTAGACCCCGAAGTCATTCTGCGTACCAAGGAACAAGTGGAGGCCAAAAGAGATGCTTTAAATGGTTATTCCTCTAAAGTCAGTGCACTGGAATCATTACTGGTTACTCTTAGAACCAACCAAGGCGTTAAAGCACAAAGTCTCAATTATCAAAAAAATGCCTCAACTGCTGCAGTAACAGCAGATAGCTCGAATTATGTTGCGCAACAGAAGAATCTTGAGGTAGCCATAATGCAATCCAATCGCTACGAACAACTTCTAGAAAGTGGATTAAAATCTAATACGGAGGTTGAGCAATTCAGAATAAAACTTGCCCAACAAACGGCAAAAACTGAACTAGCCTTCAGTAAGTGGGAAGCTTCGCAAAATAAACTTTTGGATATTTCACTGGAGCTGGCAAATAACGCCAATAACTACTTAGAAAAAATAGCGAAAACTCAAAGTGAATTGGCCACTGCCAAAAGTAATTTGGCTTCTGCCCAAGGGGAATTATCGAAAGTTAAAACTAAACTAGCTTCACTTGAACTCAGAGCTGGATATTACTTCATAGTAGCGCCTCAAAGCGGAAAGCTAGCAAAAGTCAAAACGCAAGGGTTAGGTGAAACCGTATCAGAAGGAACAGCGCTCGCCACGATTGTACCTTCTTCTTATGAATTAGCGGTAGAGCTGGACGTTAACCCTATTGATGTTCCATTGATTCATGAAGGTAGTAAAGTCATGTTCCAATTTGACGGCTGGCCAGCTATTGTCTTTAGAGGCTGGCCAAATACTAGTTACGGAACGTTCAACGGGGAGGTAGTAGCTGTGGACCAAGTTACCAATGAGAACGGTGCATATAGGATACTGGTGGCTCCAAGTGAAAAATGGCCGGAGAACTTAAGAGCTGGTACAGGCGCTAGAGGCATAGCCATGTTGAACAATGTTCCACTATGGTATGAAATATGGCGTCAATTAAATTCTTTTCCTCCAGACTTCTATGAGCCCAATACAGCTATTAAGGATATGAGCAATCAGACGCTAAGCAAGAAATGATGAAAAACTGGTTCGTACTATTTTTACTTTTTTCAACCTCAGTTTTTAGTCAATCTCAAATTCAAGAATTAGAAGCTGATCAATTTCTACTATGGGTAGATCAAAATCATCCGATATTAAAAACTGTTCGTAATAAACTTCCTATTGCTCAAGCAGAATTACTCAAGGTTCGAGGCTCATTCGACCCATTAATCATTGGTCAATATGCGGATAAAGAATTTCAAGCAACCACCTATTACGAATTACCAAGCGTTCAGATCAAGCTCCCGACTGCTGGACCCATGGACTTTCAAATGAATTGGAATTCCACATCAGGAGTGTATACCAATCCTCAAAATCAACTTCCAGAAGAGGGATTATTTGAAATTGGAGGGATGATTAATTTGGGCAATGGACTTTTAACCAATGAACGAAGAACTGCTCTTGCTATAGCTAAGGTGAGCATTGACTTAACTGAAGCAGAAGCTGCGCTGTACAGGAATAAACTTCTTGCCAAAGCCCTGAATGATTATTGGAAGTGGTATGAGGCGCACGCCAACTTAAAAGCCTACGAGAAGGCTGTTAAAGCAGCAGCAGATATTTACACATACACTCTAGATGCATTTGGTTCAGGCGCTGTTGCTGCTATTGATACACTAGATGCATTGGCTCTTTTGAACACTTGGCAGTCAGATTATTTTCAAGCCAAAACGAAAGCCATTTCTGCCATGTTTAACGCGAGCAATTGGTTGTGGTCTGCAGATGGCGAACCCCTAATACTCAAACCCAATTGCAACCCTTCGGGAACCATTCAAGAAATCGAGGTAGACTTAGTGTTAAAGAAGGAACATCCTTTACTCCTTTATAACGCGCAAAAAGAAGAGCAATTTAGACTAAAACGCAATCTAGCACGCGAATATTTAAAACCGAAGTTAGCCGTTGGCGGATCGCTGCTGCTGCCGGGAAATTTCTCTGAAGTTCCGGTTTTAGAAGAAATTACATTCAATAATCGAACGGTGAAGGCCAAAGTAGAATTTCCACTTCTCTTGCGCTCAGGCCGGGGTAATTCACGAAGTCAAAATCTTCAATTACAGAATTTTCAGCTTGAACGAATGGAAATCGAAAATTCATGGAATAATGCACTCAATGCAAGCGCTGCGGGTATAGTCCAATTAGAAAAGGCACTTAATGCAAGTCTAAAAAATCAAGAAAATCTAAGACTACTGCTAGAGGCGGAAAAACGGAAACTTGAATTTGGTGATAGTGAATTAATCAAAGTGAATTTACGTACGAGGTATTATGCAAAGGCTCTAATTCAAACGGCAGAGATCATCAAAGACCTTGGTATACAAAAAGCCCTTTGGCAAGAATTATCGGCATCTTTTTAGAGAAAAAGCTACCGCTACGAATGCGGTATAATTGAAGGTTCTTTGATTATCTTGAACTGGCAAAATCGCCGATACACATGAAAAAACTTTGGAATTGGTCACTGACGGTGGCCTTGGCTGGATTTCTATTTGGCTTTGATACAGTGGTTATCTCCGGTGCCAACGCACCAATTAAAGAACTTTGGGAAACCTCAGCCTGGTTTCATGGCGTTTTCATAATGTCCATGGCTCTTTGGGGCACGGTTTTAGGCTCGCTCGCCGGTGGAATTCCTACAAAACACTTTGGAAGAAAAAACACACTTATTTGGGTTGGTGTACTCTACCTAGTAAGCGCCCTCGGATCCGGATTGGCAACAGATCCTTACATGTTCTCCTTTTTCCGATTTCTCGGCGGTATTGGTGTTGGTGCATCCACAGTTGCCGCACCAACCTATATTAGTGAAATAAGCACAGCTAAATCGCGTGGTCGTTTAGTTGCATTATACCAATTCAATATAGTCTTTGGAATATTGGTGGCCTTCATATCTAACTACTTGCTAAGCGGGATAGGTGGTGCCAATGATTGGCGGTGGATGCTTGGTGTTGAAGCTGTACCAGCCGCACTCTATTGCCTTCTTATTCTTGGAGTACCTAAATCTCCTCGTTGGCTATTGGTTCAAAAAGAAGATGAACTCAATGCCTTAAAAACGTTGAAACTTTTACACGATAACGAAAGCACTGCATTGGCTGAATTGGAAATGATCAAAACGCATAGAGAAGAGACCACAAGAGGTATTAATGTCTTTAGTGGGAAGTATAATAGAAGTTTGATATTAGCTTTCCTTCTGGCATTTTTTAATCAATTAAGTGGAATCAATTTTATTCTTTATTACGCTCCCGTCATATTAGAAAATGCAGGATTTGCATCTTCAGACTCACTATTATCCTCCATTTCCATTGGTGGCACGAATCTACTTTTCACATTTGTTGGCCTTTACCTCATAGATAGAATGGGGCGTAAATCACTCATGTACATAGGCTCGGTGGGCTACATTATCTCCTTAGCTATGGTTGCATATGGTTTCAAAACTGAGGCTAACGCATCATTTAATTTATTTTTTATTCTCTCCTTCATTGCATCCCACGCCGTTGGGCAGGGCGCCGTGATTTGGGTATTCATTTCAGAAATTTTTCCAAATTCTGTGCGCGCTGCCGGTCAAGCTTGGGGCACAGGAACCCATTGGGTGTTTGCTGCCTTGATTACCATGTTAGGGGAAGTGGTCATTGAAAACTTTCCGGGTTGGATAATTTTTGCTTTTTTTGCTGCCTTCATGGTGCTCCAATTGCTCTTTACGCACTTTATGATGCCCGAAACTAAGGGGATTTCCTTGGAAGAATTACAAGATGAATTACAATCGAATTGAGCAAGATACTTCGTCATAGGAATTAGGCGCCACGGTCCGCCATGGAAAGTCATTGTGACCTAAACCAGTTATTGGCTCTAATGCTATAAATGGAGCACCTTTAGGTCGAAAAATCTGAGTGATTTCCGAGCAGGAAGTCACATTGACCTGGTAATTCTCGTTTTCTATGCAAACCTCCCGCATATAAAAGGCTCCATCTACCTCATCATTCCAATCAAATCCAAGGAATGGAACTTTATTTCTTGGTAAAGAATGTTCATCCTTTGCAAGCCTAAATTTTGGAGACGGAGTCAGTGTAAAGGAAGAATCTAGATTAAAATAGGGATGCCACCCTATATGATAAGGCATATTCTCAGTACCCATATTTTCAATCCGGGCCTTGAGTAAAAAACCTTTTGATTCAAGTGTGTAAGTAATCGTTAAACGATTAGGGAATGGATAATATTCAAGCGTGCCGTCATATTCATACTCGCATGATATACCGTTATCATGTAGAGTGAGATTAAAATCAATCCACGGCGTCAAACCGTGCAACGCAGCCTTATGATTGTCATCATTGATGGGCCACTTAAAGTTGTTATCACCAAATTGCATGACCGTTCCCGTTGACATTCGTACTGGAAAAGGAAACATTACAGCTCCAGAAGCCCAATTGTATTTCTCAATTCCAAAATCATGAATCAAATGCTGTTTGCCTAAGCGCAGCATTACCAAAGAAGCACCTCTTTTATCAATTGTAAAAGCGCCATATTCATTTTCAAATGTCATTTACATCTAAATTGAATGCGTAAAGCTATATAAAGTGATTCATTCGTTAGGAAATACGAACGGACTCATAAAAGCTTTGAACTCTTCTGCGAAACAATCTCCACTTAACTTCCGTTTTCGGCGTTTTTATGCCGTTGACAATCATTATTGCCGCTAAATTCATCAAGCATACGGTAATAAGTACAGGAAGGCTATCTGTTAGAATCATAATACGATAAGAAATAACATAAATCACTATGCCTATCGCTAATTTCCAAACTCTGACTTTAGTTGTAAAATTAAAAACAGTAGAAACCTCAGGGGTTTGATGCTCAGGTCCTTTAAACAACAGGGCAAAACCTTTTCGCCATCCGAAAGCTCTAAAGTTGTTCAATAGTTTTTTGAAAAAGAAAAGTTGAAGATTAATGAAGTCTTTGTGGGGCAACGGCGTTGTCAAACCATATTTGGGATGTGCCACCATTGGCGCAAAGGTTCCAAACATTTTATCCCAAATAATAAAGACCCCCCCGTAATTTTTGTCCAAGTATTCCTCATTTGAAGCATGATGAACCTTATGGTGAGCCGGCATAACCATAAACTTATCTAGCAATGGAATGGTATTAATAAATTCTGTATGCAAATAATACTGATAAAAGGCGTTTAGGTAACTACTCATCACCACGTATTCAAGCGGAAATCCAATGACCACTAAAAACGAATACATGAAACTACGGATCATAAAACCCAATGGACTCAGAGCAAAATTCACGCTCAAATTGTATTCGTCACTTTGATGGTGAACTAAGTGTATACCCCACATCAGACTTACGCGATGGCCTAAAATGTGAAATATGTACCAAATTAAGTCTACCGCTAAGAAAGTAATCACAAAGGTGAGCGCGTTTAGCGGCAGTTCCGGAAGAACAGCATAATTCAATGCTTCATGAACCAAAACCAATGACCGTTCAGTAAGATACAGTCCAATAAAGCGATCAAAAAAGCCAAGAGAAATATTGAGTGCTGTTTGGTCTAAGGTAACCTTGTATCCGCGCTTTTGAAGGAAGTATAATTCTAAAGCAAACAATCCTAATCCAATAGGAACAATTACGAACATAAAACCAAAACTCATGGGCAATATTTTAGGTAAACTGGCTGCATTAAATTACCAAAATCTATGCCAATATAAGCTACTATTTCAAAGAAATCTGACTGTTTATTTACTCCTTAAATGGAGCCCTGAGGATATATTCTTTGGGCTTGTAACGTCTTTTAACTTCTCCAAGAACAAATTTCATTATTGGATTCTTGGTATAAAAGGAGAAATAATTATCCCGAGGAACTGCACCATATGTACTTTTAATTTCAGTAGCCGTTCTGCCCAAGTTAATTTCAAGTACTTCTAGCTGTATTCCTCTTTCGATTATCTCGAACATTAAAGCACTATATAATCCATCAGGTGCATGGCTCGTTGCTCCGTAATGCATTGCCCGTAAAGCGGTAGGTGTCTTGATATAACCTATGAAACCTATTACCTCTCCTTGTGAAAAAGCACCAACAACCAGATAATCATTACCAAACCATTCTTTAAATCCTTCAATTAAAGAGGATATATCTTTTGGTAGTGCAACTACTTTTGATTCTAGCGTTTGAGCAAGCAATTCGCTGCATTTTAGCAAACCGTCCTTGCTTTCTATTTCCACAAAATCAAACTGATTTTTGAGTGCTAAAGCCTTTTTATAGCGTGTCCGATATTTTTTCTTTAAACTCGCCGCGTACTGATCAACAGTTTTCCATCTATTTTCAACAATCATGAATGGATCTGCTTTCAGACTGAACCAGTTCTGTAATTCTATTTTCTCACTGGTAGTAGCAACAAGGATTTTTCTAGGGTGTATTCCATTAACGGAGACAATTGACTTTAATGAATGAGCAGTATAGATATGTAGACCAGGCAACCAGAAACTACCGAGAACCTGAACTTTCATTTTAGCCAAAGCATTTATAAAACCCAATCCCCTTCTTTTTAAAGCACTAGCATTTCCTTTTCGAAATGTTGGTGTTGTCAAAAGAAGTGCCTCATCCGTTTGTGGATGGCGTAAAATTTTACCGAATTTTAATGATATTGACGAAGTTTCTAGGTGGGATACTCTCATTGGGAACAAAATTAGATACTTTTATTACTCCAAGCTAATAACACATGTTCCAACCCAACGCTTTTCAAAAACAATTGTTTGAGCAAATCTTTAGCTCTACCAAAGGAAAATCAAAAATTACAGCGGACCTCATGGCTGTTTTAGGTTGTTCTCGAGCTTCGTTATATAGGAAAAGAACTGGTAACACACCACTAACGGCCGATGAAATGATAAAATTGGCAAATCACTTTTCCATAAGTATAGATGCATTAAGATCACAACCGGAAGAAAATAGTCAAGTGGTAGTTTGTACAACGCTTCCACCTATTAAGGACTACAGTGATATTGATTATTACTTGGACAATACGAGAAAAAATTTGGATCTCGCTCTGCAACAACCGGGAGCACAATTATATTTTACTGCAAAGGAGGTACCACTCTACCGGTATATGGATCAGCCAGGTTTAAGCGCCTTCCGGTATTACCTGTGGATTATGGAAAATATGCGCAGGCATGAACGCTTTGATCCCTTGGCAATTCCCCAAGCTCTTATTGAAAAGGGGCAAAAACTCACTCTCATGAGTGAAGCTATAAAGTGCACCGAATTCTGGGTATCAGGAGCTTTTGATAATCTTATTGGACAGATAAAGTTTATCAGTGAAGCTTCCCGAATGTCTACAAGGGTAAAAATGCAGCTAAAGGAAGAATTGCACGCCGTATTAGATAAATTGTTCCAAAACATCATAACTGAACAAACAAAGGAAGGCAAGCCGTATCAAATGGTGTTGTGTAATTATCTTACACTGAGCGATGGAGCACTAATAGAAATAGGCCCCAACCATAGTGAAGTATTGTTCAGCTACGGATCTATCAATTACATGAAAAGCACCAACCCTTCAATTGTGGACGCCTTTCGAAGAGGGTTACGATACCATAAATTAGAAGGTCATACGCTAGGAGCATTGGAAAGAAAATCTGCTGAGGCATTCATAGAGGCTATCCGGGAAAAAGTTAATGCACTTTAATCTCATTGGCTATTTTGGCTGCTCTATCCCGCAATTCTTCTAAACTCTCAGTATTGGTTCTGTCGTAAGCTAAGGCTACAGCCATTCTACGGTATGGTCTTGTGGTTGGCTTTCCAAAAATCTTAAAATCAGACTGAGGAAATTCAGCAGCTTCTTTCAAACCACTATACTTTGGGACGCCTTCTTTTTCTGCTAACACTACCGCACTAACCCCCGGATATCTCAATTCTATTTCCGGAATCTTTAAACCTAATAATGCTCGCGCGTGCAATTCAAATTCATTAAAATTTTGGGTGCCCGCCAAAGTAACCATACCCGTATCATGTGGACGAGGACTAAGCTCGGAAAAGTAAACACCTTCGGAAGTCAAGAAAAATTCAATTCCCCAAATTCCTGAACCACCAAGAGCAGCGGTCACTTTACGAGACATATCTTCTGCTTCTTTGAGTTGCTCTGGATTCATTGGGCAAGGTTGCCAACTTTCTTGATAATCACCCCGTTCTTGACGATGACCAATTGGCGCACAGAACAAAGTATCGCCAACATCTTGAGTAACAGTTAATAAAGTTATTTCGGTATGAAAATCTATAAATCCTTCAATAATTATTTCCTTAAGATCACCTCTACTACCTTCCATGGCATAAGAAAAAGCTGCGTTTAATTCGGAGACCTCCTTTACAACACTTTGCCCTTTGCCTGAACTAGACATTAATGGCTTTACCACACAGGGGAGACCTATACTTTCAATTGCTTTTTCAAACTCGTCCAAATTCGTTGCATATGCATAGGGGGCTGTTCTAAGACCCAGTTCCTTTGCTGCCAAATCACGAATAAGCTTACGATTCATTGTGTAATTTGCTGCCTTAGCAGAAGGTGTAATTTGAATTCCAAGCTGTTCAAATTCATACAGTTTATCTGTACGAATGCTTTCAACTTCAGGAACTATAATATCTGGATTATGCTTTCCAACAGCCTCTTGAAGCGCCTCGCCATCAAGCATTGAAAATACCTCATAAGAATCGGCTACCTGCATTGCAGGGGCCCCTTTATAGGAGTCACATGCAACAACCGTACACCCCAATCGTTTTAAGGCTATAACCACTTCTTTTCCTAGTTCACCCGAACCCAACATCATCACTTTCTTCATGCGTCGTATATTGTCTTTCAAAGGTATTGGTTAATTTTGTCACATGCGTAGAGTGTTCGTTGTCATATTTACTCTCTTTTATTCCCTCGTTAGTTCTGGGGCACCCGCGCTTTTGCACTATTGTAATCATGAAAAGAAGGTACATGTTAGCTTAGAGCATGAATCTCACCATGAGCAGGAGAGCTGCTGTAATGCTAGCAAAACTAATTGTAATGCTATCACCTTTAAGTCGACAAACACTCTTGATGCAGACGATTGCTGTTTGAATATTCAAACTGAATTGAATGAGAGCAATTTTGAAGAATTATCACTCAATTTCATTTTACCACAGTTATCGTTTCAAAGATTCAATACTAAAAACTATTTACAACTTTGCGCAGTCCATTCGACCAATGGACCTATTCAAAATAACGGTCCACCTTTATTTCTAAAATTCCATCAAATCATTATTTACGATTAATACTTCCAAGTATCTCAACATATCAAGTTTTAATCAAAAAATAATGACAATGAAAAAAATCACATATACCCTTATTGCAGCCGTTTTAATCACGCTTTCAGGAACTGCTCAATCTAAAATCACGAAAATTGTTCTCGAAGTAGACGGTCTATGCGGCATGTGTAAGGAACGCATAGAAAACGCGGCATATCTCACTGGTGTTAAGCAAGTTAATTGGGATAAAGCCACCCATGAATTGGACGTAGTATATAGAAATGATAAAGTGAGCGAAGAAGAAATAATCGCCTCCATCAACAGCGCTGGGCATGATGTAAAAGGTTCTTTGGCATCTGCTGAACAGTATGCGAAAATACATGGTTGTTGCCGCTTCAGAGATTCTGATTTACGCAGTAAACATGGTCTTGGCGAAGCACTTTGCACTCAGGAAAAAAAATAGGGTAATGAAAACTATATTATTGAGATTAGCCCTAATTGGGCTAATCCCTATTACCCTTTATAGCCAAGTAGACACGTCCAATATTGAACTGTTTGAAACCTTGAATGAGGTGGATGTCCAACGCGATCCCGGAGTAAGTCTTTCCAGTAAGTCTATTTTGGGTAAAGAACTCATTTCAGAAGTTGAACTTCGCAAGGCAGCTTGCTGTGATCTTAGCGAAAGTTTTGAGACCAATGCGTCCATTTCCGCTTCCTTTACGGATGCTGTTACAGGAACAAGACAAATAAAATTACTCGGTTTAGAGGGTCCCTATGCCCTATATACGCGTGGAAACCTTCGAACCATGGGCGGACTGTCTAGCGTATTAGGTCTTGCTTTAATTCCAGGCGCTTGGATTCAAAGTATTCAACTTTCAAAAG
>JAYOSU010000048.1:11342-13787 GCA_038139395.1 Cryomorphaceae bacterium | reverse complement strand
CTCGGTACGCTGGTTTTCAAGACCAGTGCATTCGACCACTCTGCCATCTCTCCGAATGGACGTCACCGCTGACCTCCGAGTGGGCGGCAAATTTAAACAGGAATTCGTGTTTTACAAGGGCTATTTTGCAATTATATTTGAAGTCTATGAAATCTCTACTAAAAGTTATTGTTTTCATTTTCGCTACGCTTTCTTTAAACGGACAAGAGCTTCGATTTGGATTGCGGCCCATACAATATATAAGTGAGTCTAAAGGACCTTACGTTGATTTTTACAGCACGTTAGATGCAAGTACAGTTGCTTTTGAAAGAGGTGTAGATTCTTTGTGGCACGCGAAATTTAAGGTAGCCATTTCTTTTGAGGGTAAAGTTGATGTTGTTCGATTTGAATTATCAAGTGAAGACTCAGCCTCAAGCGCCCCGCTAATGCTACAAAAGAGCACTTTTACCCTTGAAGCAGATAATGCATTACTCAATAGACCTTTAGAAGTATATCTATATGATGAGGTCAGCACAAGAGATTGGACATTTAGAGATACCCTAGAACTGCCGAATGAAGACTTTTGGTTAGCCCAGCCTATTTTGTTAAACCATTTGAAGGAAGTACCTGCCAATTATCTAAAGAGAGGGTTACCCATCGTTCCTGTGGCATCCTTGGGCGTTCCTGTATTTGAAAATGAAGAAGATTTGAGCATTTATACGGAGGCGTTTGTTGGCAACGGAAAATATATACTGCAGTACAAATTATTAGATAGTTATGGCAATATCATCTCGGGTACTTCTGGTTTTATGCGCTGTACTAAAGGGAGTACACCGTTGTACAACAAGCTTAATTTTGCTTCACAGAAAAGCGGTCAGTATGAGTTTAATGTGGTAATGTTAGACAGTTCAGGTACGACTGTAATGGAACGTAGTAGCCCATTCTACTGGTACAATGATAAGGTAGATAACTCAGCATGGGAAGGGCCGGAAGCCTCTATCAGTCGTATTATGTTTGAAAAAGATTGGGGATATTGGAACCATGTGAATGAGTACCTGAGAATGATTGCACCGGTAGCATCATTTTCGGAAAGACGTATTCTTTCTAATCTAAAGGATTCAGATGATACTGCGAGAATTGCCCAGTTCATTGTGAATTTTTGGAGAGAGAAAAACCCATCGGATCCATTAGGAGAGTGGAAAGGTTATCAAACTGTTGTTCAAAAAGTTGACCAGGAATTTGGCACACGTACTGTTCGTGGTTACCGTACACAAATGGGCAGGGTATTTCTACAATATGGAGCACCATCTTTAGTAGAAGAACGACCTTTTGATGGCAGGAACTATCCGTATCAAGTTTGGCAATATGATCAATTGATAAGCAGCAGCACACCGGTGCAGCAAAATCAAATATTTATTTTTGTTGATCAAGAGTTGATTGGTCGTCAATATACATTGATACACAGTTCTGCCCTTGGCGAGGTAAAAGATCATAAATGGCAATACCATTTGACTAGGCACACCAATACCGGAGCAGATATTGACGCTACATCAACTCAGTATAGTAGAGATAACTTTGGTGAGCGAATTTCTAATTCCATAATTAT
The DNA here is from genome assembly GCA_038139395.1 of Cryomorphaceae bacterium. Classification (GTDB taxonomy): domain Bacteria; phylum Bacteroidota; class Bacteroidia; order Flavobacteriales; family Schleiferiaceae; genus UBA10364. The sequence continues at coordinate 12,202 of JAYOSU010000048.1, read as the reverse complement.
TGGTAATCAGGGTACTTGGTTCGATAGATTCAACTACTAGATGAAGTATAAAATAGCGGTTGCCATATTAAATTGGAACGGAAAGGACTTGTTAGAAAAGTATCTTCCTAGTGTTTTCGAACACAGCAAAGAGCACAGCGTATACGTTATAGACAACGATAGCGATGACGGTAGCGTTGCTTATATTGAGTCTAAATTTCCAGAGATTAATATCATACAAACCGGTGAAAATTTAGGTTATGCTGGAGGTTACAACAAAGGCCTGAAAGAGATAAAAGAGGAATTCGCTGTCTTACTCAATAGTGATGTTCGAACCACACCAGGTTGGCTTGAACCTATTGTTAAGCACTTTAATCTGCATCCAAAATGCGGTGCGTTGCAGCCAAAAATTCTTTGGGATAGACAACCAGATAAGTTTGAATACGCGGGAGCCTCTGGTGGTTTTATTGATTCTTTAGGATATCCATTTTGTCGGGGTAGGGTTCTTCATGAATTAGAAATAGATCGGGGACAATATAATGATGCTACACAGGTTTTTTGGGCTACCGGTGCATGCTTGGCAGTACGAATGGAAGCATTCTATGATGCGGGTAAGTTAGACTCCATGCTCTTTGCTCATATGGAGGAAATAGACCTCTGTTGGCGAATGCAGCGGGCAGGTTACCAGATATGGGCGGTACCGCAATCAACGGTATATCATCTTGGCGGAGCTACCTTAAACGCAGATTCACCAAGAAAGACGTATTTAAATTTTAGAAATAACCTGATAATCCTGGTTAAAAATTTGCCACAATTGCGAGCAATTGGAGTTGTATTCATTCGCCTCGTACTGGACGGCATCGCAGGGTTGAAATTTATTT
>JAYOSU010000048.1:0-11242 GCA_038139395.1 Cryomorphaceae bacterium | reverse complement strand
GCCCGTATGGCTACCAACTTTGCCGGTGTTCAGGGTTCTGATGATACACGAAACGATATTGTTGTACGTGGAAATACACCTGCGGGTATATTATACCGTTTTGAAGGTATAAATATTCCAAATCCAAATCACTTTGCCATCCCAGGAACAGGAGGAGGTCCCGTAACCATACTAAATAATAAGTATATCCAAAGCGGTGATTTTTATACCGGTGCTTGGCCAGGTGAATATGGAAATGCCATTGCAGGAGTTTTTGATTTGGAAATGCGCGATGGTAATAATGCTACACCTTTCGAGGGCAGCTTTCAATTTGGTCTTCTTGGGGTTGAATTAATGGCGGAGGGACGAATTGGTGAGGAGAAACCTAATGCGCCATCGTATTTAATTTTAGGTCGATATTCTACTTTAGGCATTGCGTCAAGATTGAATATCCCACTCGGTACTACAGCAATTCCAAATTATGCTGATGGTGCTTTCCGATTCTCATTTCCTCAAAAAGACGGTTCTAAATTGAGCCTATGGGGAATGGGTGGAACGTCTGATTTGGTTATTGACATTTCTGGAACAGATGGTGATTTAATCACCGGTGATTTTGAGGGAGTAGGTATTGTTGATCGTGATCAGTTTTTTGACACGCATATGGGTGTTGTAGGTGCCACTTATAGTAAACGTTTAGACAAGAACAGCTATCTAAAAAGTGGTGTAGCTGCCTCTCGTTCTGCGGTACACGCCTTAAATACAAAAGTTTTCCGTGGAATTGATACAGCAGCCGTTGATCAGTATTATTGGAGAGTAGATTCTGCTCCCAAGATTTTGAATTACTGGTACTTCGAGACAAAAATCCATGGCTATAGCCATTACGCCAAGAAGATAGATGCACGTCAGAGTTTCAAAGCAGGTGTTAATGTTGACTACGTAATGGTTGATTATTTAGATTCGACGCGAATAGTAAATGGCTTAACTGGACAAATTTCTCCTTGGGAATTCCCTTGGGGCACGGATAATGGTACTTCTAGCACAGACGGTTATGCTATTGTTCAACCATTTTTAAGCTATAAGAATCGATTAACTGATAAACTGACTATGACGGCTGGATTAACGGCTCTTTATTCAAATATAAATGACAATACCTTCAGCCCAATTGAACCGCGTTTAGGATTCAATTATGATGTTGACAAGCATAATAAGTTTTTTACAGGGGCAGGCTATCATAGCCAAATGCAGAGTTCTTACTTGTATTACTACAGAGGCTCTCAAGCAACGCCACAGGCCATAGCAGACGGTCTCTATGGAACAGAATACAACAAAGGCATGGGTTTAACGAAAAGCGCACATCTAGTAGCGGGCTGGGAACATAATTTTGATTACCCAGTTCGAATCAAGTTAGAAACCTATTATCAGTATTTATGGGATGTGCCGGTAGAAATTGTGCCTTCATACTTTTCCTTAGTTAATGGTGGTGCAGGTTTTGGTCGTTTATGGGCAGAGCCTTTAGAAAATTCTGGATTAGGCCGTAATTATGGAGTCGAATTTACTGCGGAGCACTATTATAGAAATGGCTTCTATAGTTTATTTACTGGATCTCTTTTTGATGCTAAATACAAAGGATCAAAAAATATTGCTGCTTCAGGTACTGGGTCAACCGATGACGTTTGGGTAAATACAACTTTTAACGGCCGCTATGCATTCAACTTTATCATTGCTAAGAATTATAAGCTGAGCAAATATGGAGTGTTAAATTTGGGTTCTAAAGTCAGCTCGATTGGAGGGAGATGGTTTGGAGATGTTGATCCAACGGCATCTGCATTAGCTTCAGAAATTGAGTTTATTGATAATGAAACGTTTAACAGCAATCAATACCGACCTTACTTCCGATTGGATTTCAAGGTTGGATACAAATGGAACTTCTTAAACCTTGCTCATGAATTTGCATTAGACATTTCTAATATTACCAATAATAAGAACATTCTAACCTTGACCTACTTGCCAGAAACAGGTGATATAGCGGAGAATTATCAATTGGGATTGTTTCCAGTGTTCTATTATAAGATAGACTTTTAACCTCCACTACAGAGGAATTAAAAGGCCCAAGCTAATGCTTGGGCTTTTTTGTTCTTACGTTTTGCGATAAAAACGGTGAACCACGCTATCAATCTCAATGGAATAAAAACCATAGTGAGATGCATAGGTTACTGTAATTTGACTAGGAAGTTCAATATCAGGATTAGCATAAATACCCTGGTATTCCATACCGCCTTCTTCATTAAACTTTGTGCCTTCAAAGCTATTTGAATCAATTTTAACAATATTAAACCAAGCACCTTCTCCCAATCCGCCTAGCCAAACAGCTGTTTGAGGCAAAGATTCTGGTCTATGCGGCTCCTCTATTGAACCAAGTATGGAGTCATCCGGACGACTATTTGTGTATTTGCTGAAAGAACTTTCTAAAAGTCCAGCACTTAAATCTGAAAGACTGTGACGTCTGGATTTTTCCATGTATTGAAGCGTTCCTCCTTCAAAACTATAGATGACATCTTCAGTTTTGGCTGCTACAACATTGTAGAGTGGGGTAGGACGTATAGTCAGGGGGTATTTTAGTTTGGTGCCTATTGTGCCGTCTTCGTTAGCAGCCTTTATAGTTTCCGTAACATATCGTGCACAATTTGAGGCACTTTTATCTAAGCCGTTATAGGGAAAGTAACCCCGCTTAACCATTTCATCTGCATAGGTTTTTGCCTTTGCAAAATTTATGGTCTTGCTAACAGAAAACACTAAAGGACCTACGCCATGAGTGTATTTAGATTTTGTGTCTAATTCTTTAGCGATCTCCTCAATATTTGTGAGGTTCTTGTGCTCATCAAATGTTGCTTTTGTTTTCAATTCCAAAAGAGGATCTGTGTATTTATTGCGTGCTCTACCATACCCTCGCGGAGTAATGTATCTACCAAAATCGTAGTACAGTACCTCATATGTTTGAGGATTAATCAAGCAAATGGCCGCATGTCCAACACGCATGTTTAGATTTTTGAAAAAACCAGTTTTGCGAAGGAAAATAACTAAACTCTCGTCTGCGCGTGCAGTACATTGAGGCCAAGCTATTACAATTGCGGTGTCCAGGTATGACATATGTATTTACAAAATCAACTCAAAAATACACATAATGAGTCTTCTTAATGAAATGTTAAGTTATCAATTTAACTATCTCATGATAGTTTTTTATACAAATGGCTGCGCCAACGTTTTTAAGGGCAGATTTGCTTTTACTTGAAAGTATTCCAATCGCTTTACCTCCTGCACGTGTGGCTGCTTCTATACCGCTAGACGTATCTTCAAAAATCCAGACTTCATCCTTCAAGAGAGTTGAACTTAGGGGCAGTGCATGCAAACAACTCAGAAAAATCTCAGGATTAGGTTTACCGTGCTTTACATCCTCTGCGGTTAAGACCGTATTAAAGTAATGCCTGATATCTAGTTGGTTTAAAGTAAAGTCAGCATTTTCTTTATTTCCCATAGTGCCAACTGCCATTGGGATGTCTTTCTTTTGAAGTAAAACAAGGAATTCGATTAAACCGTCAATGGGACGGATATGTGGAGCATAAAGTTCCCTGTAAAGAGCTTCTTTTTCCAAACCAATTTTGGCGCTTTGTTCTGCGGGAATTTCAGAACCAAAGAATTTTTTACAAACCTCATGGTTTGTTCCATGCAGGTTAGCAATAATGTATTTTTTTGATTTTGCTGCATCATACTTTTTGCAGATGATATACCAAGCTTCAATATGGTAAGAATAGTTGTCAATCAACGTACCATCCATATCAAATATGACGGCCTTTGGTGTTTGGATTACCATTTAAGGTAAAACGAAAATGGTGAATTCGTCAACGTGCAGTTGGTCAGAGGGGAGTTTTGTGAACGTCCTCATGGAATAGGCACCTTTTGAAATCTCTTGTCCAAGTCCAACTGGATCCCAACATTCCGTGGAAGGTCCTTTGAATAGCTCATTTCCCCAACGATCGTAAATGGCATATTCAGTTCTTGTAGGCAAAGAACTGGATAAACAATAGGTATCGTTAATTCCATCACCATTTGGGGAAAAAGCAGTTGGTACATACATTAATAAATTGTCTAAGCAATCAACTTCTAATATTCTTGATATCGTATCTAGATTGCCGCAGCTATCAATAGCTACCAATGTTAATTCATGTGATCCTGCAAACGGAAATAGGGTGTCTAAGGAAGGTTCTGTATAGGTTTGTTGACCCAAAGAAAATGAAATAAACTGCGAATACCCTGTGGCGGTTAAAGTATAATTAGGGCATCCAAACCCCTCATCAATGTAAGGTTCCGCTATCACACGATAGTAAAAACTATCTTCCTTGGAGCATCCATTGATATCCGTAGAAATAAATGGATAATAGGCGGTAGAATCAAATTGTAATTCAACGGCATTTGTGTCTAAGGTTGTCCAATAAATATTAGCTAAAAATGGGTCCCTAAAATCAACAATTAATGAATCGCAGTAAGCGGTATCTCTTATTGTAGGCTCATAAAGTGAACCGTTAATGAGAAAAATACTATCGTGGAATACACAATTACCAACATCTACGGTTATCCAAACCCATCCTGGATTATAAGCTGTGGTGCTTACTGTGGTATCTCCTGTTGACCATAAATAGGATAGTCCTGTAGCCGGGTTTTGTACTTGTAACACAACTGGTTGTCCATTACATACACTCAAGGTGTCCTCTTGAACGGGGTCGTAGGATGCACCGTAGTATTCAAACTCATAAATCACAGAGTCCCTAAAGCCTCTTGAGTCTTCTACCACAACTTGGATTTCAATAATACCGTTAAAGTTGGGGTTGATTATGGCGTGTAAAACAGTATCCGAAGCATTTGAATCTATTATAGTAGCATTTCCTTGAAGCACTTGAGCGCTAATTACATTGATACTATCAACACAACTGAGATAATCAAAATAAAGCGGTATTGTAGTATCGCAAAGGGAGCCTAGAGGGATATCGTCCACAGATAAAGAGGTAATTGGATCAAGCAATTTTAAGTCGTCGTCAAAACCACTGATGTAACCATAAAGCCCCGTGCTAGATCCTTCACCTGCAAGAATACCAACATGAAAAGGCGTAATGCAATCTAGACTAAAACTGTTAGTCAGAACATTAGGTCCAATATAGACTCCGCTCCAAGAAGGGTCATAAGTGCTCTGTTGAACGGTAATGTTTGTATTGGTTGATATAGCGTTTCCGTTGTAATTTAAATTAGATACAGCATTGGAAGGGATTGTGATCAGCGCTGAGGTAGCCAATCCCGATGCTCGGTTATATGTGACATTAGTGGAACCAGTACAGTCCAAATGCGGCAACTGCGCCATTCCTTGCTCAGGTTCGCCACTAGTCACCCCTGAGGTTACTTGAAAGATATAAATAGGTAGGTTGGATTCCACCACAAAGGGCTTACCGGGAGTAGCTGGATTTCCATTCATAACATACGTTCCAGCATCTCCAGCATTACCATTGGATAAGATATTAGTTCCGTCTACGGTAATGTCTGTGCCATTTTGCGTGGCTACATACATGAAGTAGTCTTGAGGATGATTAGCGCGTCCCCTAAGTACCACATGTTTTATACCTAGATGTTCTGTTGGTGTTATTTGATCAATTCCTGCATCCGCATTATTGGTACTTGAAGTTTTTAAGTGATTCCCGCCAGCAGTGACCGCGATAGGTTTGTCGGAGGTGACTTTAGTCCCAAGTAGTACTTTGTTGTCTTGCATGGTACTTACCCAGCTTTCGCCCTGATCTAATTGAAAGACGGCACTGTCTAATCCGTTTGTGAAAGTATTGCCTGCACTCGCTTTTATATGAACCTCAGTGTTATTCTCTAATGCTACAATACTTACATAGTGTAAACCGTGATAATTTGTGAAATTACCAGTAACTGTGGAATGAATTTCAGTTTGCGAGGCAATATAAAATTCCTTACCAATACCATTCATTCCTTTTCCGGTAATGATTTCTTGATTGAATTGTTGGCGTACTCGTTGTGTCACTGTAACCGGTTGACTCGCTTCAACAAATAATGCGTCCTTGGTTCTTTTTTGGTGTACCCAAGATAAATTTCTTGCCCCATAGGTGGATTGAAGGCTCGCTTGAATAGCACTTAAGGTGATGATGCTTAAGTTCCCTTGAGTTACTGTGATGTTTTGACTGTAACTAGTGTCACTATTATATACCCACACTTGAGAGGAGGGAACACTTGTGCTGATTTGAAGGTCAATTACATGTTGTCCTCCTTGCCATTCAAGAAGCGGTGGGAAAGCAAAATAGGTATCGCTTTGGGCGATTCCTAATCTGCATAGGCACATCAAAGCAAGAGATAGAAGAACTTTTAATATTGCTTGCTTTTGTCTCATTTACTTTAGCACATGTATTGCACCAGTTTTGACAAGTTGGCCGCAAATAGTTTCAGTTTGAATAGAATAATAGTACACGCCCGATGCCACATGAGAATTATTCATTCTTCCATTCCAAGCATCACTTTGATTTTCTGTGGAAAATACCTTGCCGCCCCAACGATTGTAAATTTTTAAATTAAAAATATCTAAGGGGTCATCGCTTTGAATGGTTAGTAGGTCATTTATTCCATCAGCGTTTGGAGTAATAACATTAGGAACGGTTATTGGGTCATAGTCGTCACCAAGGTATTCGAACCTAAACTCAATGGATTCACGACCGCCAAAACCGTCTTGTACGGTAATCGTAACCGATACAATACCGCTGAAACCCTCAAAAGGAACAAATCCTAAAACGGTATCTTTTGTATTCAAGTCAACCAGCAGACCTTCACCTTGATTGATTACCCCTGAAACGACCTCAATGCTGTCTGAACATGAATTATATGCAAATGTTAAGGGGACAGTGTCTGCACATTGCTTAGGCATATAAATGATATCCGTAGCAGAAATATCTGACGGATCATACAGTTGAAATTGATCATCAAATCCGCTGATATATCCATAAAGGCCCGTTGAATTTCCTTGTCCAGCAATTATACCAACATGAAATGGAGTAGGGCATTCCAGCGTAAAGTTATTAGTTAGGATATTGGAATTTATAAAAACACCGGACCAAGAAGGGTCATAGGTGCTTTGTTGCACAGTGATAGAGGGATTACTTGAAATCAGATTATTGTTGTATTTCAGAGATGATACCGCATCTGAAGGAATAGTTACCATGGCTGAAGTAGCCAATCCAGTTGCGCGATTGTAACGAATCAAGTTAGAACCAGTACAGTTTACCTGAGGAATTTGAGCCATTCCCATTTCTGGTTCATTTCCTAGAGATCCAGTAGTGGCTTGGTATACATAAATAGGATTGTTACTCTCCACAACAAAGGGTTTACCTGGTTGATTCGCAATTCCAACCATACTATATGTCCCGGATTCACCTGCAGAACCGTTTGAGAGTACACTGGTTCCATTAATGCTTATGTCCGTTCCATCTTCTACGGCAATGAACATGATATAATCGTTAGGATGGTTTGCAAGCCCCCGAAGGACAACGTGTTTGTTTCCTAACAAATCAATAGGGGTTATTTGATCCAATCCTGCATCTCCATGATTTGCTGAGGCATTCTTTAAATGATTACCTCCTGCAGTAACAGCTATGGGCTTATTTGAGGTAATTCTTGTTCCAAGAAGTTGCCTATTATCTTCCATTGTGCTCACCCAGCTCTGCCCTTTATTCAATGTAAAAAAAACACTGTCGCTGCCAGTTGTAAATATATTTCCCGAACGTGCTTTAAAGCTTATTTCTGTGTTGTCTTCCGTGGCTACAACGCTGATGTAATGCATGCCGTGGTAGCCAAAAAATGATCCGCTAACGGTCGTTGTAATCAATGTTTGTGAGGCAACATAAAACTCAGTTCCCAGGGCATTACGACCTTTCGCAGTAATGATTTCCTGATTAAATGGTTCTACAATCTGCTCCGTAACCGTAATTGGATTGCTTGCTTCAATAAATAGTGCGTCTTTATACCTTTTTGAATTGGGCCAATTCAACTCTCTTGCTCCATAAGTGCTGAGCAAACCAGCGACATCATTTTGAAATCTGATAGTGCTGATATTCCCGGAGGTAACTGTAATGTTCTGAGATAAAGAGGTATCACTATTATAAACCCAAACTTGAGAACTCGCCGATGTAGTGCTGAAGTTCAAATAAATATCATGACTACCGCCTTCCCATTCGAGCAAAGGCGGCAAAACAAAATATGTATCACTTTGACCTTGAGCAACTAAGGATGTTATAAAGAATAAGAATACAGCGGCTTTTTTCATTGGGTTAAATATAGTGTAATAAGTACACTTTCTAATGCTATTCGACTATGCTTGTCTAGTAATTTTCCTAACACTATTTTCGCAAAGATTTTAGAGGGGTGCCTGAGTGGTTGAAAGGGCCCGCCTGGAAAGCTGGTATAGGTGCAAGCCTATCGAGGGTTCGAATCCCTTCCCCTCTGCAATTGTTTTGTACTAAAATGTACCAAAATGCTCAAAATCAACGTTTTGAGCATTTTTTTTGCCCAAACGGGTGTACCAAAATGCGCCAAAATGTACCCCTGTTGGGTTGCTTAGCGGGTTGCTTTTTTGAAATGTAAAAAAAAGCAACCCAGCAATGGAACAAAACAGAACATAATGGTACTGATGTTCAGTGATTTGCGAGTAGGTATTTTCGTCTAAGTTTACCACTTTTGAATTGGAAATGGAGGGCTTAATTAAAATTAAGTCAAATGTACAATGAGAGATCAAGTTATTCGCTGGTGTTTTTAATCAGCAGAACAAGACCAAAGAAGAACGGTGAGTGTCCTGTCTTCTTGAAAATTAACATTAATGGGGACAAAACTAGGTTCGCTATAAAGCGCCACGTTCTGCCCGACAAGTGGGATTCTCGAGGTACCAGAATGAAAGGACGCACGAAAGAGGCCAAGGTGTTCAATGATTACCTAGAAGCTATTAAGCTCAGAGCCAATAATTTGTACAATGAATTATTGAAAATGAATGCAGAGGTAACACCCCAGATGCTCAAAGATGCCATTTTAGGAACCAATGAAGCAAGGCCAAAAACCATCATAGCCGTCTTTAATGATTATATAGAACGACTGCATGCGCTACTTGGAAAGGAAACTACTTATGCCAATTTCCAGAAATACCGAACTACTAGGAATCACCTTCAGGCCTATTTGCAGAAAGCCTACAGAGTAAGTGATGTGAGCATTAAGCGGATTGACCACCGTATGATTGAAGGATTTGAACATTTTTTAAAAACAGAAAAGGGCTGTAGTCATAATACAGCAATCAAGTTTCTTCAGAACGTTAAGAAGATTACCAAAGACTGTATTAAATGCGGTTGGCTCATCAGAGATCCATTTCTCAATAAAGGCCTATCCCTAAAGGAGGTTAGCCGTCCATATTTGAACGAAGAGGAATTGCATCGTATCATGAGTCTGAAATTGCCTTTTGAACGCTTAGAACGCGTTAGAGACTACTTTCTGTTTGCTTGCTTTACGGGACTCTCTTATGCGGATGTCAAAAAATTTACTCGGAAAGAAATTGAAATCACCGATTCCGGCAAGTGGATCAAAACCCGCCGAAAGAAAACCGGAGGTGTGGTTTTCGTTCCGATCCTCGATGTGGCCTGGCAAATCATTCAGAAGTACAATCCCTATTTCGATCAGCTTATGCCGGAAGATCATGTGCTACCTATCATGAGCAACCAGAAGATGAACGGTTACCTGAAAGAAATAGCGGATCTAGCCAAAATTACCAAGCAGTTGAGTTACCACATCGCGAGACACACGTTTGCCACTACGGTTACCATGCTTAATGGTGTGCCTATCGAAACGGTGAGTAAAATGCTTGGACACAAGAATATCACCTCTACACAGCACTATGCGAGGATTGTAGACAGCAAGGTCAACAAGGACATGAAAGTCCTGGCCGAGCAGTTGAACGGTAAGATGGTCGTGAATTGGAATTAAGACTAATAAAACCCGCAGGAGCAATACCTGCGGGCTATAAATACTATTATGGACGCAGAAAAATTCAGAATCAAAACCTACGGATTTGGCGAGCTCGCCCAGCTCTACCTACCCGATGCAACTCCCATGAGTGCATCCAACCGACTACGTATTTGGATCACCCGAAATAAAACCTTAATGGACAAGCTTCATGATCTTGGCCACGTCAAGAAGACACGTTTACTTACTCCAGAGATGGTCAAAGAAATAGTGGCTGTGATTGGGGAGCCGTGATCCAGTCCTCTGGCGATACTGCAAGGTGGGTTCGGTAAATTTCGAACAAGTGTTACAGCAATCTATTGATATCCTAAGGTCTGTTGATATTTTTGAGTTATCACCAAAACTTGAGGTTCTCTCGCATTAACTCACAGTTTTTAGATGTGCCGCTCTAAATTAAGTTATTAACCGTGATGTTCAAGCGCCACGGATACCCTAAGGAGATTATTCTTCAAACCGTATACTTTAAAAGTCGTTTTTCATTGAGCTAAAGAAACCTCGAGGAGCGCTTTCGAATCCGCGGTGTTCAAGTGGATCATGCCACACTTTTGGCGCTGGGCATTCAAGTTTAGTCCGATGATTGAAAGAAATACGCATCGGCGCAAGTTCAAGGTTGGTGATAGCTGGTGAGATGAGGCAGTTCATGAAAAGTAAGAACATCAAGCAGGTTCACGGAGCACCTATGCATCCACAGACGCAAGGAAAAATAGAGCGCTGCCACCGTTCACTCAAGAACATAGTAAAGCTTGAACACTACTATAACTTCATGGATTTAGAGAAGGCTATTGATGCGTTCGTTGAACACTATAATAACCACAGGTATCATGAGTCATTGCAAAACTGTACACCCGCAGATGTGATATTCGGTCGGCAAGAAAAAATCTTAAAAAAAGACAGATAGCTAAAATCAGATCTATGAAACAAAGAAGAATGAATCACCTTAAGCAAATCGCTTAAATTTTATTAAATTAACAGTAACCTATATGTCTAAAATGTTTGATGACTTACACATGTAATACCCCTGCCGAAGTTGAACTAATTTAGTCATTTAGTATGGAGGATTTTAATTTTTCATAAGGAGTTTTCCCTTCATGAGCACCATGCGGTCGGTGGTAATTATAGAAGTTCTCCCAGTCCTTTAATTTACGATTTAGATCTA
>JAYOSU010000047.1:12853-14062 GCA_038139395.1 Cryomorphaceae bacterium | reverse complement strand
TAGCCTTGTTTGGATTGGGCGCATACAATGGAAGTGTGGAGATGCATTGGTTACTTGTTTGGATGTGGGTGATTCCAGAATTATCTGTACCCAATTCTAAAAGAATTCGTCAAATGACATATGTTTTAGTCTGTATTCACGGTTTGTTTTGGATACCCCAGCTCAGACACTATTTGGATTTAGAACTCCACTTTAGGCCAGAAATTGAAAACCTTGATACCCAAAAGAAAACCGTATTTCTTGATGCCTATCAAGATGCCGCCTTATTTGAATTTAAAACGTCCAAAAAGAGTTATTCTCTTGCTCATCCAGGTATTCGTTTAAGCCAATATAATTTAAGGTCTTATCCATTTAATGGACAAGAAGTTGTGGTATATAATAGAATGGGTATGGGCGAAAAATTGGGTAATTCTCCTTTTCACTTTGTCGAAGACAGTTTATTTGATTTATCAAGAATTATCTATTCTTGGAATTCAGGTCGTTTAAAGTTTGATCCAGATGAAATCCCATTGGGTTATAACTGGATATTATATACGTACGAAAACAACCGACAATTAAGTAGAGAGGCTATTTGCCCGGGCCAAACAGAACCTATCGTCAAACGCGACAATACTAACAGCCAATTTTTGACCTTGGAGAAGAATTGGTTGCCTTCGGGACTTTGGATACCCGTCGAATAAAAAATTCTGATTATCGTCATCAGGATTTCTATTGGTCTTTAAACCATTAGTGACCAAGAGCAGCCAGATATCTTTCGCTTTCTAAAGCTGCCATACAGCCTGTTCCTGCAGCCGTTACGGCTTGGCGATAAATTTTATCTTGAGCATCTCCTGAACAAAAGACGCCAGGATAATTGGTCGCTGTCGAATCCGATTGGGTTATGATGTAGCCCGTTTCATCCATGTCCAATTGACCCTTGAAAATATCTGTATTCGGCTTATGACCTATTGCTACAAAGAATCCAGAGGCTGGAATTTCAATAATATCACCCGTGAGACGATTCTTTGCTTTAACTGCTGTTAAACCCTTGTCATCACCCAAGAGGTCTAAGGTTTCCGTATTCCATAGGACTTCAATATTTTCCGTAGCCATTACCCGATTTTGCATTGCTTTAGAAGCACGCATTTGGTCACGGCGCACGAGCATGGTTACTTTAGGGCAGAGTTTGGCCAAATAGGTTGCTTCTTCCGCCGCAGTATCACCGGCTCC
>JAYOSU010000047.1:8079-12753 GCA_038139395.1 Cryomorphaceae bacterium | reverse complement strand
CTTTCTGCCTGATTTTTAAGGTCTTCCATCATGGCGTTTCCATCAACACCTTGGGCGTATCCCGGGAAGTTGTCTACTTCTGTAGTGGTTGTTAGCTGTCCACCGGGTTGCAAACCCATATACATTATTGGTTTAAGATCTGCTCGTGCTGCATAAATAGCTGCTGTATATCCAGCGGGTCCTGAACCTATGATGATGCATTCGTGTTGTTCCATTATGTTTGATTATTTGGAATGTCAAATTTAATTGGAATAGGTTTGATATTCTATTTCTGTACACTATCTAGGAATAAGTTTTTTTAATGAGTTATAAACGATTTATGAGAAAGTCAATGTATTTCGCCTTGCTTGGGCTTTGTATGAGTTGTTCGCCCACTAAAATTGTTGTTCCCCTACAGGAAGGACAAGTTCAAATTGGGGCTACACTTGGAAGACCTAAGGTAAATTCTGGGAGCATACCTCTGATGGGAATTTACGCTGCAAAGGGTATTTCAAATACTACTACAGCTTATGGCGCAGCTCAATTGAGTAGTGCACTTTTTGGAACTATACAATTAGATGGAGGCGTGGTGAAAGGACTACGTCCATCAAGTGGAATATTGCCAGGTTTTTCCTATAGTTATGGAGGCAATCTGTTTGTAAGCAGCCGCGATTATGCCACAAGAATTTATCCGGAAACTGGATTCAACGTTTTCTGGCAGCAAGGTGCACATATTATAAATCTTAGCGCGAATACATGGGTTGACCCTTCTTGGTTTTTGACCGAATACAATCAAGGGCAAATACTTGCCCCATCATTAGGTGCTGGTTACCGGTTGCGTTACAAGTGGATAGAATTACAAACGGAATATAAAATTGTGAACCCAACAAGAGAAATTATGATTCCGCAAGCCTATGTTCCTTCAACGTTTGGACTTGGGGGCAGAGGACTGTATTGGGGAATAGCCTTAAATTTTTAAAAGATGAAAAAAGTATTGTTTTGTATTGCCTTAGGGTTTGTTTTGAATTCGTGTTCAGATATTGGCTCATTTATGCTCTACGGTGGTGACGGTGATTACATTTTTACCAATGCGGATTTGGATCCCGAATATCATGTAGATGAGGATAAGCTGCATCTGTTCACGGTTCCTTCTGATGATGATACCATTTATGGTTTGTACGTAGGCGATTTTTCTCAAATAGAATCGGATACCATTATTGTTTATCTCCATGGAAATGCCCCCTCAATGGATGGTTTTTGGTCAACTGTTGCGGTAATGGCCAATCTGGGCGGTAAGCATAGATATGGTGTAGTTATGTACGATTATAGAGGTTTTGGAAAAAGTACAGGAACATCAAGAAACGAAGAAACTATGGCCGCAGATTACGATGCAATTATGTTGTGGTTGGAAGATCGAGGTCTAGAGTCTGATCGAATGGTTGTTTTTGCCAATTCTTTAGGTTCATTACCAGCCGGTCCAGCCGCCGCAGGAGGATCTAGAATTCCAATTGAGAAGTTGGTACTGGAGGTCCCTCAAAGTTCTGCTAATGTGATTATGCAAAATGCCACGGGCTTAAGCCTTCCGTCATCAATGATTACCGAATACAATTTTGACATAGGTAAGAATATGGAAGATTACACAGAGCAATTATTGTGGATGCACGGCGCATTAGATGACGTCGCGCCACTGGAGACGGCTATGGGCGCGGTGCAACGCCACAATGGTTCATATTACAGGGAAGAGGTGTACCAAGACGCAGGTCACGGTCTTCGTTGGGATATTGGAACAGAAGAGTGGTCTAGGGTTTTACATGAATTTATTCTTCACTAATTTTGCGGGCTACGGGATGTAGCTCAGGTGGTAGAGTACACGTCTGGGGGGCGTGTGGTCGCAGGTTCAAGTCCTGTCATCCCGACTCAGTAATAGAAAGGCTTTCAAGAAATTGAAGGTCTTTTTTTCTAAAGCTATAAAAACCTTCAACTCGAGCATATCTGCCACATCTAGCTGCTGCACTTCTAATCCTTTCAAAAAGTTACGGTTGTATCCTATTGACTCTTCTCTGATTGCATTGCTGCTTTATTTAACTTGTTAGCCAATCTTGTGAAACAATCATCTCTTTGATTTATCCAATAGTCTTGTCGGGAAAAATTAATGGCTAATAAAGCTGTTGAGGGAATCATTGCTAAACCTATTCCATAAAAAGTTTTCTGTAACACTCCCCAATCAAAAAAAGCTTTCGCAACGTCTCCCGCAACAATAGAGCCATATGATGAATATCCACCAATTCCTGCAGTTATAATTGCGATTGAATTCCTTTGGAGCCTATTGTTTGCTCTCTTATTCGCCTTTTTGCCTTCATTTAGCAACTTCTGGGCATACCGCCTCCCCTTTATCTGCTTCGTAAGGTTTTCAATTTGTTCTATGGACAATTCTTCTCCATTCCTTGAGAAAGTTCCTTGATTGTATTCAATAATGTCTTGACTAAAAGCAGAGAAGGATAATAGAAATGCTGCTAATATTGTGAGTAGTTTCATGATCTAATTACTATTTACTAATTGGATAGCCTCGTTAAGTTTCTGGGCGGTTATACTGAACTTTCTGTCAGCTCTTTCTCTGAATTTTCGCTGTTTTGCCAGCAGCCTTTGAAAATGATAAGCACCCCAAGCGGAAACGGAAGCTGAAGCTATGTATACCGTACTCAAGACAACGTCTTCTTCAAAAAACCAAAATGCCAAACCCATTAATGCACCATAACCACTCGAAAAGGCTAATGCCCCGTTAGTGAGATTTCTTCTTATTGCACTTGAAGTACTTTCACTTGCTGCATAATCCCTTTTTCCCTGCCTAAAGGCAATTTTTGCAACCCCATATTCTTTTAATAGTTCTGTGACTTCGTCAAAAGATATCTCCTCCCCATTTTGGTAAAACTTGAAGTCTCGATATTCTATGAGGTCTTGGCTGGAAGCCGAGAACGATATCAGCAATGCTACCATTATGGTGAGTAGTTTCATGACATTTTAATCTTGGTTGGCTATATAATGACTGCCTTCCATATGCAATTGAATGGACTACTATTAATAGTATATCCCAGGTTGTGCTAATGGTTTAGATGTGAATAACCCTTTGAATCCAATTCGCTTCATACCATTATCTATAAGGAATAAGCCCAATGCTGTTCCTGTTGTTCCCAAAGAATATAAGGCAATCCATTCTCTCCGGTCTTCAGGACGAAATAGGTGTACGACCATTCCCGCTCCTAGACCAGCAATACCGGCATAAAGAATTCCACAACCACCTAACGTTTCAACTACTCCAAGTACAATACGAATATTCCCTTTATTTTCAGTGGAGTCAACCGGATTAACCAATTGGACCGTGGAAATAATGGGTCGTGAATCAAGGCCACCATCTTTATAAATAAGGGAAATAGACTTTTTTGGTAATTCAACCCTTTCATTGGCGGTGAGGCTAATAGAAAGTAGAGATACGAGAACAGTTAAAATGATTGCTAGTCGCTTTATAGTCATTGGATGTGATTTTTTCTAAGATAGGCAAATCCTCCGAATCCAACTGCTTCAAGTCTAATTCTCTAACTCGGGCAAATCCTCCTTATTAGCTGCTCTAATCTCTAATTACTTGCTTTAAGGGAAGAGTTTGAGTAGTGCGGGCTTTAAACTATCTTTAGCAAGTTCTTGGAGGCGATTGCCCACTCAACCGTAAATCTAAACTGATATTCCTCAATGAAGCTGCGTCAATCTATTAAACAAACCATTAGTCTATTATTTTTTGCTTTTTCCGCCGTTGCATCAGCACAGAATTGTGCAGAGTTGAACGGAAATCAAATGAAGGATATAGTGAAACTTGACAATGATGACTTCGTTTTCTTAACTGATAATTTCAAGATTACTAAAGTTGATTCAGATTTTGATACCATTTGGCACCGCGATCATTTGGATACAACAGGGAATAGACTGAATAAACTTCAACCCACTTTTGACGGCGGATTTATTGGCGCTGGTTCTGGTCCCGATGGCAATTTGTATAAGTTGAATGCACTTGGAGATACCGTATGGGCTAAAACTGTTCAAATATTTTGGGGACCATTTGGCGGATTTAGTATTAGAGACCTGATTCAAACTAAAGATAGTGGCTATGCATTTGTAGCAATTTTTGGACATCAGTTCGCGAATTCTATGATTGTTAAAACAAATAAGTTTGGAGATACTCTATGGACTAAAATCGACTTTCTACCGGCATATAATTCACTTGATAAACAAGCAAAATCAATTAAAGAAAATAGCAATGGAGATTTAGTTGTCAGCGGCTTTGTTACATTAAGCCCGCCTGCAAGTGGTGAGTTTTCATTTCTATATACATTTAATGCTAATGGCGATAGTCTTTGGGCTAAAACATACGACGACTATAATTTCAATGGATTTGAAATTGACGGTAACCAAGATTTTATCATTGCCGGTCAAGTAAAGAATGTTTCAAATGCAATGGAGCCAGTAATTTTAAAAACGAATTCACTTGGAGATACGCTGTGGACTAGAAGAGTACCATCAAAAAGATTGAATTGCGTTGCTCTGGTAGATGGAGGCTATGCATTTGCCGGTGCTAAAGAACAGTTATCCAACTATACTAGTTCGTACCTACTTAAGACAGATGTAAATGGGGATTCGTTATGGTCTAAA
>JAYOSU010000047.1:0-8069 GCA_038139395.1 Cryomorphaceae bacterium | reverse complement strand
CACTGATAGAGAATTGGAGCTGATTTACACATTGAGCAATGACGATTATTTATTGCTTGGTTCGAAGGCACCTTTTCAATCCAATTTTTTACGAATGGATTATCGAATTCAGGTTGACTCTTTAGGTGTTTGTGGATCAGTGAATGTCAAAGAAAAGGATTACTCGATAATAAGATTAAGCCCGAATCCAAATACTGGATTTTTTAGTATTAGGATTGACCCGAGTCAAGTGGGTTCTACTTATGGAATATTTGACAATCGTGGTCGACTTATTGAGCAAGGAGTAATCACCGAGCAAACACAAGATTTTGACCTTTCCGGGCAACTAAGGGGCATGTATACCATTAAATTATCCAATCAGGGTGAGATGAAAGTTCGTAAAGTGATAATTCAATAATTATTGCTCTTCGTTCTTTATGAACATTTGCCGTTCTATTTCATAATTAGTAGATTCACTTAAACCAAACTATCTCGAATGAGTCGTTGTATTACTTTAGGAATTGCTCTTTTGGTCTCTCATGTCGCTTTAGGCCAGCAAACCTATAGCGCCCAAGGAGGTGAATATTATACTATTGGTGAGACGTTTATTGAGACTCGGATTGATTCCATGCAAGTTGTAACCGAGGGATTACATCAACCAATATTCGCTCTTTTTGAGATTGAAGCAAACAACGACTTCACGATCAATGTTTATCCGAATCCCACGACAGGGAGGATAGAATTGAATCATAATCTTTCAAAAATATCTGTTTTGATATTTGATCAGCGAGGAAGAAAAATAGAGATTGGTCTTGAAGACAATAAAATAATAGACTTATCTCACTTCGATCAGGGAATGTATTCTCTGATAATTATGTCAAGAGGGAACAGGGTTTACACCAGTAAAATAGTTATTCAAAGATGAGAAACGTGTTCCTCGCTATGGCCTTTTTCGCTTCTATTTTGGCGAATGCACAAAATGTGCCTCTATCTGTGAATTATCAATCAGTTGTACGATCGCAGTCCGGTACTATATTGCCTAATCAACAAGTATCTATTCGATTTAGCATTATTCGTGATTCTATTTTAGGTAACATCATGTATCAGGAGCAGCATACAGTTGTCTCCAATGACTTTGGTTTAGTCAACTTAAAATTGGGCGAAGGCGTGCCATTGTTATCACAATTTAGGTTGATTGATTGGTCTTTAAAATCGATTCTTGTAAAAATAGAATTAAGTATAGGCGGTTCTCCCTTTACTACCATGGGAGAAGAAGGGTTTTCTTCTGTTCCTTATTCCATTTATAGTAATCGGTCTTCATATACGGACTCTTTGTCACGAGATGCAATCAACACCTTGCCTAAGCTTACTTTATCAGGAGATACCTTGTTTTTTGGTAGTAATGATACAGTTCCATTGCAGCTTTCTAGTTATACACTTACTGAGGCTCAAGTAGACGCCTACGTTGCAAATAATGGGTATTTAACGTCGGAGATCGACGGTTCTGTTACCAATGAGATACAGGATTTGCAGCTGAATAATCACAGTTTGACCATTACCAATAATACTACTGCAACCACCATTGATTTAACGCCTTATTTGGATAATACCAACTTATCTGAAAGCCAAGTAGATGCCTATGTGGCTAATAATGGGTATTTAACGTCGGAGATCGACGGTTCTGTTACCAATGAGATACAGGATTTGCAGCTGAATAATCACAGTTTGACCATTACCAATAATACTACTGCAACCACCATTGATTTAACGCCTTATTTGGATAATACCAACTTATCTGAAAGCCAAGTAGATGCCTACGTGGGAAACAATGGGTATTTAACCTCTGAGATTGACGGTTCTGTTACCAATGAGATACAGGATTTACAGGATGTACTGAATCAAGGAAATGATGCTTCAAATCAAGAGTTATTGAATGTAAAACGTCAATCTATAGGTGCTGCCACTATTGATACATCTGCTGCTTTAGATATTTCATCAACTTTACAAGGTTTTTTACCTCCTAGAATGACTCAGATTCAAAGAGATGCCATTTTTAACCCAGCTGTTGGTTTGTTAGTGTGGTGTTCTGATTGTGGAGTCAAGGGTCTTTTTTCTGTTTTCACGGGTTCAAGCTGGAGTGAGCTTCAATTGATGAGTCCAGAAGGAAGCATTCCTACAGTGAGTACTTTCCCAATTTCAACTTTTGGATTCAATTCGGCTACTATAAGCGGAGCGGTAACTTTTAATGGAGGAAAAAGTGTACTAGCAAAAGGTTTATGTTATTCGAAATCCCCATACCCTAATATTTCAGACTTCGTTACAGCGACTGATACTGGAAATGGTTCAATGTCATACACTTTAAATAATCTTGATTCCAACAGTAGATATTTTGTGAGGGCATTCGCACAAAATCAGAACGGCATCGCTTATGGGTCGCAACAAGAATTCACCACCAAAAGAACCATTGCGGTTGGTGATACCTTCGGAGGCGGAATTGTCGCCTATATTTTAAAAGCTGGTGATATTGGATATGTTCAAGGAGAGCAGCATGGCATCATTGTAAGTGAGATACACCCTATAAATCAGCGAGTTGAATATGGAAGTTGTGGTTCTGGATTGAGTTACCCAGAATATCAATCAAATATTATGGTTTTAGATAGCACGAAAACACAACGAAGATTATTAAGTGCAATACATAATATGAATCTGATAAATAGTTCCTGTAGCAACATATCAAGCGTAACCTATTATGTAAATAATTGGATGTATAACGGTTATTCAGATTGGGTAGTCCCTAGTTTAGATGATTTATATGCGATTAAATCCAACCAGTCTATAATTAATAACTCATTGGATATTAACCATCAACTTAAGACTGGTGGGGTTCAATATTGGAGCTCAACTACATACGGCCAATTTGGTGTATTTCAAGTTTCATTTGGACCGAGCTATTTTGGTGATATATTTAATTCAACGGCGTCTTCAGCCTACTTTATTCCGGTAAGATATTTTTAAGTAACCCACTAGTTTCAATAAACCATTACAGTTTAACAAAAGGTTGGGTAATTATGACACCATCTTTTTCTATACGCACCAAATACATACCTGGAGATAGATTGGCAATGTTTAGTTTTACTTGCCTTTCATTTTCAAACCTTTGGATAGACAAATTTCTTCCGCTTAAATCCCAAACCTCGATTTCACATTGGGTTGCCTCATTAGGGAATACTACATTGAGCAATTCTGTAGAGTTTGGATTAGGATATAAGCTAAAGGTATTGTTCAATTCTTCCAAACCTACTTCGTTCAATGAACGTGTTACCTGGACGGTGTCTCCACAATCATTAAAGGCATAAAGTCGAACCACATAATTAAAACTAATTGCAGGAAATGAATGCGCAATGCTTGTGGCAGGCGTGGTCGTCTGTGTTCCGTCTCCCCAAACCCATAATAAACCCGTTGATCCAGATACGTTTGCTAAAAATGTAACTAATAGTCCATTGGCGCTGGTGGAAACAATAGAGAATGTAAAATCTGCAGATAGGGGAGGACAGGTTGATACTGTATCGGAATAGGTGAGGCTACCAGAACATGTATCTAGAGCTGTTAATTCTACTTTGAAATTACCAGATGATTGATAAGTATGGGTAGTGGTTTGCCCTAAACCTGTTGTGCCGTCCCCAAAGTCCCACTGGTATGAGGCTAATCCTGTAGGCGTTGCGCTAAATGTGAATTGACTTCCTGAATTAGATGTATTGTAGGATAGGCCCACGGGAGCACATGCAGTTATCAATTGGCTGCTTGTGGCAGATGTGCCGCATGCGTCCGTGGTTATTAGAGTGACTAAATATGTTCCTGAATTGTTGTAGACATGTGTGGGAGAAGTTGCAGAACTCGTAAATCCATCTCCAAAATCCCATTGGTAAGTAAGACCAGCACCAATGCTCGATGAAGCATCAAATGCAATGGATAAAGAACTACTTGTAGTAACGAATGAAGAGGTCACCGCACCGCATACAGTGATTGTATAGGTTGTTGAATCGACTGATCCACAGTCGTTGAAAACAATTTGTTTGACTAGATAGATATTGGGTATAGTATATGTGTAAGTAGCGGAATCCAACGTTGAAAAGGCGCCATTGCCCCAATCCCAGAGAATAGAGTCCTGTGTGTTACCCGAATTAATTGCTGTGACGGTTGTTCCCGCTAATGTTACGTTACCAAGGGCAACGACCGGCGGACAAGGGCCTGTAGTGAAATTTATAGATGCATTTGCACTCAATAGATTCGCCGTACAACTGTCTTTGACATAAACGGTATAGGATGTAGAAGGTTGCAATCCGGTCAATACGATTGGGCTTGTTGTAGGATTTATAATGGTGCCATTGCCTAAAGTGAATCCTGCCGGTCCATATTCTAAGATACTCGTAGAGGAAACTCCCTGCCAGCTGATTGTTGCAGATGTTGGATTGATATTGGTCGCAGTGAGTTGGGTTGGAGCCGGACAATTTAAAGTTCCAGTAAAAGCAATATCATCGATGCTTGTTGCAGAACATAATGCACCAAAGAAAATACTGCTAAAATTATTCTTAATGGCTTGCATGGTGACGATAACGGTGTCATTTTGATATCCATTAAGAGAACAGGTTTTTTGCAACCAAGGCTGACCTGCGCTGGTTTGTTGTTCTCCAATCAAAGTAGTTAACAGCGAGTCATTTCCACCTCTTCTTCTAACGTAGACATTCAGTCTATCTATGTTGTCTCCATACATGTGGTACCAGAATGAGAACTCAGGAGATAATAGTTGACCAAGGTAAACTTCAGGAAGTTCCATATTGGCAGTGTCTGCCGCTTGACTTGTGGCATTCGCAAAGAAATAGCCACTAGGACCAGGAGTATGGTCAACATCTGGTCCGGTAAAGACATAATGGTCGTAACCAGAACGTGCCCCTGTCCAGTAATACCCACTATTTCCATCTTCAAGTCGGGTGAAACAATTGCCTATGGTGCCAGACGGGTTTAATGGTGAAGGTCCTTGCCATTGATTATTGGTGAAGGATCTTATGATTGGTGCTGTAAATACAACACATTGTGTATAGAAATTAGGTCCTCTTACCCATAGACTTTGGTCTGTTGCACTGCAACTATCACGAACTTCCCAGAGGTATTTAGTATTCGGATCCAGTCCAGTAATGGTGGTTTGATTGGTATTGAGACTTATGACAGTCCAAACGGATGAATTATCCTTTTTGTAGCGCAATTGATAATTTAAGGCTCCTCCAGTTGACCACCTGAGGTCAACAGAGTTGCTTGTCACGGATTCAACGCGTAAGTATTTGGGTCGGGGACAAGAAGGAGCAGATTCAACAGAAATATCATCCACACTAAATGGCTGCCTATTGGACAAAACTTTGGGTTTGTAGCTGAAAACGACACGAATAGTATCTGAAACTCCATAATTTAAAGGAACAACCATCTCTTTCCATGCTGCACTTTGTGTTCCTTGAAATGCGCCTGAGGTATCAAAAACCGCTGTTGTTCCTCCACTTAAAGTTTGAACTTTTACTGTTAAAGTTCCAAATGCAGTGACTTTTGAAAAAGCATGAATCCAAAATTTTAATTCAGGGTTGGTTAGTGAGTCAAGCGCTATCCATGGCGTGGTAAAGGACCAATTCACTGGGGCCGTAGTCCCTGTAGCATTCGTAGCTAAATAATTGCCGGGACCACTTGGGGTGTGATCTGTATTTGGCCCAGCATCCTGATTATACGGGGTTCTAGACACTCGCCAATAAAAACTAAGGTTACCAGAATCAAGAAAGCAATCGCCAAAATCACCCTGGTCGAACCAACTAAAAGGTACGACCCAATCGCTGCTTTCAAAGTCTTCATTCCAAGGAGCTAAAAAGGCACCGCAATCTGTCTCAATGGTAACATATTCAGACCATTCCGAAACATTTCCGGTACCACATATGCCTCTTACTCTAAAAGTATATGAGCTGTTTGGTGCCAAGGAGGTAAGGTTGAATTGATTCGCTGAAACTATGGTTGTTGGACTCCCAATAGGAGCTGTTGTTGATTGTCCCCATTGTACTTCATAGGAAGAAGCACTTGTGGGCTCCCATGTAATTTGTGCATTACTTACACCAATTGAAGTGAGTTCAACTTTAATAGGTTTATCACACGTCATCGTGTCTTCGTAAACACTAAAGTCATCAATACTTATTCGAGAATCAATACCTGAATACAAGCTGCCAAACTCCCTAACAGCAGTAAATTTAAATGATACAGTGTCCCCGGCGTAACTAAAAATATCATAATAAACTTGATGCCAAGGGCTAGCAGGGTTTACAAAAGCACCTGTATTTGGATAAAGTGTATCAATGGCTGTCCATGGACCAGCAGTATCTGTTGAAATGGAAAATTCTAAGCGACGGATATCCTCTCCGAGTAGGTGATACCAAAATGCAACTTGAGGGGTTTGATCGTCATCTAATGATATATAAGGGGTAATTAGCTCCGTGGTTGAGTCTAAAGTAGAAACAAAGGGATAGGACCAACTCCCTATGAAACCTTGTCCACCATTAGTATGATCAGCGGCTGGTCCACCTAAATTTTGGCTTGAACCAGGAAAAGGCCCTTTAACCCATTGATAGGATTGTCCAAATCTACTCCAACATGAGTTTATAGATCCTGTATTAAATTGAGAAGATGGGGCGACCCAACCGCCGTTAGAGCCGGAAAACGACTCTAAATATGGGCTGGTAAATAAACAAGGTGTGGTTCCTGTTGAAGAACACTGCGTGGTGAATTGTGGCGTTGAGGTCGACATTTGGTTACCCAAAGGTGAGGCATATATCACCGTACCAGTGAATAAATCCTTGACCGTATAAGAACATTCGTCTTGAAAGGGCCCTCCTCCTTGCCAGCTGAAGGATATGGTTTCCCCTAATCCAATCCCGATAGTGTAAGAAATGGAAGATCCGCTGCTTAGCGTGAGATTTGAAGGAGCAAAACCAGCAACTTGTACATTTATTGAATTACCATTCCAACCGTCACCGTATGAATCCAATAGAGTTAATTCATATTGGCACTGTCCGAGTATGTTTATGCTCCAAAAAAAAGCAGTTAGAAGGATGCTTTTGCTGACTGTTGGAAAGATTGCTTTCTTCATAATGTTTAACAAATTAGGAAAAAGGTTAAACAAAATAAACAAAAAAAAACGAATATGTGATTAACTTATGTTAATGAGTGACGAAAATTCACAATTATCAGTGAAGAATCATTCACAGTTCAGTTCAATTGAGCTTTGATTTAAGTCGGCTCAAACTTTGTGGTGAAATACCCAAATAAGAGGCTATATGATTATTTTGGGCAAATTCTGCAACTTCCGGGAAGTCTGTCATAAACTTCAAATAACGATCTTCTGCACCTAATTCAAGTTGTGATTGAATTCTTGTATTTAGACTCACAAGGTGTTTTTCCAAATTAGATTTTTGAAAGGACTCGATGGTGGGGAATCTTTTGTAAATCCAATCCAGATCGGACCAATTCATTTCAATTACATGCGCATTCGCAATGCACTCAATGTTCAGTGAAGCGGTTTTATTGGAGAAATAGGCACGATAATCACTTATCCACCAATTTTTAGTTGCGAATTGGATGGTATGTTCTTTCCCAAATCGGTCCGTTAGAAAAGATCTTATGCAACCGTCAATGATGAAATATTTTTTTTTTACTGGCTCTCCGGATCTTAAAATGAGGTCTCCTTTTTTTAATTGCCTCGAATCTGAAATGGATAGGAGGTCATCTTCCAATCCAATTGGTATTTCTATTGATTGTGAAATCCAATGGATTAAGCTTTCAATAATACTTGATTCAGACATATTGGTATCTTTTAGAATTTGCTGAGAAAGTAAATTTTCTTGTAGAGCATTTTTGTCTCGAATTAGCATTGGTATTATTTGAATGAGTAAATGAATGAAGAACGATTTTGGAGTTAACATTTGTTAAGAAATCAATCATAATTTGAATAAGATTGTTTCTATCCTATTAATTCTTGATATCTTGGAAATCAATCAATAATACCATGG
>JAYOSU010000046.1:12498-14146 GCA_038139395.1 Cryomorphaceae bacterium | reverse complement strand
AATGAACGGAGAGTGATTTTGGAATTAACATATGTTAAGTGACCTATCATATTTGAATAAGGTTGTTTCTTTCTATTAATTCTTGATATCTTGGAAATCTAGCAATTAACATTATGGAGCAACAGCCAATTTTAGTTATATCAGTACTCATTTCATTTACCGTCCTCGGAGTTGTTCTAGGAAGAATGACCTCAACGAAATCCGTAGATGATTTTGCGTTGGGAGGAAGAAGTTTAGGTTTTTTTCCATCGCTTATGACGTTGAGTGGCACATTTGTAAGTGCGGTTACTTTGATGGTGTATACTTCGTTTGTATACATCTACGGAATCAGTGCAGCTTGGATTTTTGTGGGTTATACTTTGGGCTTTTTATTTTTTATTCCTTTTGCTCTGAAATTGTACCGCCTCTCTTTGGCGCATAATTTCTTTACGTTAACCGACTATTTTGTTTTTAGGTATGGTAGAAGAACCGCTAGATGGGTGATTGGCGTCATTTTTATTTGGTATGTAGGATTGCTATCAACTCAACTCTTAGTGGGCTCTAATTTATTGAACGAGATGGGCGGAATTCCCGTGAATTGGGCAAAACTAGGCATGTTGGTTACTGTATTAGTTTATTTGCTCGTAGGTGGATTTGGATCTGTAGTAAAGACGGATATTTTTCAATTCTTGGTCATTTTCTTAGTACTAATTTTAGTCACTATGACCTTAAATAGAGGAGGGGATGTTCCGCCAGAAATGTATAATCCATTCAATGCGGGTCTAGTAAATATTATCGCTTTTTTATTGCTCGGTATTTTAACACCATTTGCTACTCAAGATTATTGGCAAAAGGTTTTTAGTATGAAAAGCGAAAGGGTGGTTAAGCAGAGTTTTAGTGTTGGAGCGGGTATCAATATTCTATTAACTGTGGCCCTTACTTATGTTGGGTTGATTGCGAGAAGCTCTTTTCCAATAAATGGCTCTGTTGCCAATGAGCACGCCGAAATGATGGTTTTACGAACATTCACTGAATTGGTCCCGCCTGAATTTCAAATAGCCGTTTTGATTGCTTTTTTTGCAGCCATACTTTCAACCTCGGACACGTACTTATTTCTTCTGAGCCTGAACGTAACCAATGATTTATTTCCTAGAAAAGAAGAAAGCGCTTCACATGGAATAGGTAGAATACGGTATGCTTTGGTTGCTGTTGGGCTTATGGCATTATTAATTGCCCTATTCTTTCAAAGAATAGAAGATATCGTTGTGACCTTTAAAGCCTTAGGTATTGGAATAGCGCCGGTAATCTTTTACGATTGGGCGGGTAGGCATCATAAGAAAAGTGTTGTAAGAGCTTTGCTTATTATGACTGTTGTTAGTTTAAGTGTAAGCGTCTTTATGATGAAGACGGCAGGAGAGATAAATCCAGCTATTGCCTTTGTGAGCATTGGTACGTCAGCAATAACTTATGGTATCTCATATACCTTCAGAGCTAAGAAAAATATTGAACACCCCTAATTTTAGTTGAATAATTCTTCCACGTACTGCGAAGAATCCGATTCCTCATGGGGTATCTCTGGTAACCCTTCTATGATAGAATTGGGTAGCTGGTTTTTGTTGAAGTGAATAGACATCTATAGTAGTTTGGTTTAGTATAAATGTACTAAAAA
>JAYOSU010000046.1:0-12398 GCA_038139395.1 Cryomorphaceae bacterium | reverse complement strand
TTTCTAAATTAAATTGCACGGTAAGTAGGTTGCCGTCAGCAATTGGATTAGGGAATAATGCTCCGCCGTTGGGATGCAGTGGCACAATAGTGTCCTGACTGTAGACTTGGGCAATATAGGTTCTGTTCTGTTGGGGTCCATCCCCATAAAAGCCAGACATCCATACTTCTGAGGGGATAAGCGTACCGTCTGAGTTGTACATATTTTGAATCGCGAAGTAATCTCCCCAGCGTTCGTAACTGTCACTATGTCTATCAACATAGGTTGTTCCTGACTTGAGATCTATGGGTTCAGAGAAGGAGGTGTCATTACCTAATTGTACCGCACCAACACCAGGATGGCCTGCCAAAGAAGTATAATTGAATCCAATTAAACATTGAATTTGACTTTCTCGTACACCGGTCCAAGCAATGTTAGGATAACCATAGTCGCGCTCAGGATGATAAAAGAGTCTACCCGTTATTTTTGGATTACTGTTGGACGCATTCGAAATAAAACCGTGAAATATTCCCGCATTGCTATTGTTTCCATGCGCCGTGGTACTTACAAATTGTATCCAATTATCTTTTTGAATAGCTCCAAGAACGCGACCGTCATTCGTTTGTAAACCTTTGGTTGCATCTGAAGTATCTGTGTCTGCCTGTTTACCGTTGGGAGGTACTCCATAGGGTATATTGGAAATAAGGGCAGTCGTATTGATAGTAGTATCGTTAAGGTTTTCTTGAAGCTCAATTAGAAAAATGGTATCGTTCTGAAGATCAAAATTTCTATTAGATAAAAAATACAGTTTATCCGCTATGTTATCATGTCCTCTGACCGCATGCAGGTTTCTGGTAAACTTTCCTTGATGACGAATTTGCGTATATACAGTTGCATTGATGTCTCCACCATTAAATCCGGCAAATTTATCTAAGTGCCAGATGACAGATCCATCAAACCCCACTTGCCAACTCACTCCAGGAATAATCAAGTTGGCAGTGATTACCAGACCGTTTTCGCTTAAAGAAATCGCTGGAAAATCAGTCCATCTGTTATTATTTAGTGGGTTGCCTGATAATCGATAGACGTTCCATGGATCAGCCGGGTTGTTTGTGGTACTAAAACAAACTATTATTCTGCTATTCGCTGCATCATTGTCCTTAAGAAAGACCAAAATGAATCTATCTTGGATTGGATCATATATAAGCTTAGGGTCATAGTAGTTTTCAAAGGAACTTCCTCCAGCCATTTGACGTAAACTCTTGATTCCAATGGGTCCAGGCATTATTAGTTCTCCTGTATGGATGTCCAATGCCCAAAATGTTGAATTCACCGCCGCACATAACATTCCTCCCTTGCTTATTGCCATGGCGTTATCATTTGGAATGCCCCCAGTATAATCATAAGGACTGCCGGAAGGGGTTAATCTATAAAGTGATGTCCCGAATCCCTTTTGTGGTTGTGGAGTGGAATGGGTCTTGGAAGCATGAGATGTAACCGGGAAATTTTTAAAGTTCTGTTTTTTCTTTTGAATAGCAAGAAAATCTTGATAGCTGTCTCCACCGGGCTTGGGTGCCCCAGTAGGGTACATGTATCCAGTTGCTTCATTAGTTGATTGTGTCATGTCTATTGTACCCATGAACTCTGCTTTCATTCTTTTTGAATGAAATGAGGTGTTTTGGGCATACAACTGGCCGACGATACAAACTAAAACAACGAATACTCCTCTCATTAAACCTGAATTACTCCCGGATTATAAACTTTGTGTTCTGGGTTATTATTTGCCATTTCCAATCCATAACTTAACCATGTGCGGGTTTCAGCTGGGTCAATAATGGCATCAATCCACATTCTAGCAGCAGCGTAATAAGGACTCGTTTGTTTTTCATAACGCTCTTCAATAGTCTTTTTCAATGCTGCCATGTCTTCATCATTTAATTCTTTACCACTTTTTTTGATTCTTGAAGCCTCAATTTGTAATAAGACTTTTGCCGCTTGAGCACCTCCCATAACGGCCAATTTGGCATTTGGCCACGCGACAATCAATCTAGGGTCATATGCCGTTCCGTTCATGGCGTAATTACCCGCTCCATAGCTGTTACCAACAATTACTGTAAACTTGGGTACAACGCTATTCGCAACCGTATTGACCATTTTTGCGCCATCCTTAATGATTCCACCGTGTTCACTTTTACTACCAACCATAAATCCGGTAACGTCTTGAAGAAACACCAAGGGAATTTTTTTCTGGTTGCAGTTGGCTACGAATCGGGCTGCTTTGTCCGCGCTGTCACTATATATAACACCGCCAAATTGCATTTCACCCTTTGCATTCTTGGTGACCTTTCTATTATTGGCAACTATACCAACGGCCCACCCGTCAATCCTCGCGTAGCCACATAGGATGGTCTTGCCATAAGTTGCCTTGTATTCTTTCCAGCTTTCCGCATCAATTAAACATTCTATGATGAGCTTGGAATCAAAGGGTTTACCGTCGTGCGGAATGTGTCCGTAAACCTCAGTTGTAGGCCTTTTGGGATCTTTAGCTTGTATTTTACTAAAACCTGCTGTTGGACGCTGGCCCATTTTATCGACCAATTCTTTAATGGTTTCTAACGCCTCCTTATCATCTTCACATTTATAATCGGTAACGCCACTTATATCGCAATGCGTATCAGCACCACCGAGCGCTTCATTATCAATGTCTTCTCCAATGGCTGCCTTTACTAAATAACTTCCTGCTAAGAAAATACTGCCACTGCCTTTGACAATTAGGCTTTCGTCGCTCATAATTGGCAGGTAAGCTCCACCTGCAACACAACTTCCCATAATGGCTGAAATCTGAGGGATATTCATGCCGCTCATGATGGCATTATTTCGGAATATTCTGCCGAAGTGTTCTCGGTCGGGGAAAATCTCATCTTGTAGAGGTAAGAATACACCAGCGCTATCTACTAGGTAAATAATTGGGGTATGATTTTCAAGAGCAATCTGTTGTGCTCTAAGATTTTTCTTTCCTGTTATAGGAAACCAAGCACCTGCTTTTACAGAAGCGTCGTTAGCTACTACAATACATTGCCTACCTTGAACATATGCAAGGACGACGACAACACCGCCTGCAGGACATCCGCCGTACTCTTCGTACATCTCGTCCCCAGCAAAAGCTCCTATTTCTAGGCAAGGTTTCTTTTTATCTACCAAGAAACTGATGCGCTCCCTTGCTGTTAGTTTGCCAGCATCGCGCTGCTTTTGTAGTCTTTTTTCGCCGCCGCCTTTTTCAACTTTAGCGTGTCTACGAGCCATCTCACTTATCAAAAGCTTGAGCTCATCTTCATTTTTATTGAATGCCAGATTCATGGTGGTATTGGGTTTATTTCTGTCTTAGGTTGATCTCTTGAAAATAGTCCCAAGAGCTACGCCCTAAGTTAAAGAACACATCTAAAGCACTCAAGTTGCTCATGAATCCATTTTTTTGCTCAAAAACCTGAAGATACGTAGGTGTTTCTATATCCAATTTTTCCTTTGGATGCAGGCTACGCGCATCATTGACGTTGGGTACGGTCTCATAACTGGAAGTAAAAGGTATTTGGGTGGATAATTCCAACCAATGAAAAAATAATTGGATTGTAGCCAGATTGAGCGACCACAAGTAAGAATGTTCCTTTTTTAAGAGCTCCTCAATATCTGGAAATAAAACTTCAAAGAAAGGACTGTTAGCATATGCCGTTTCTATAGACTTTAGGTGTTTACTTACCCAATCTTCTTGATAGGATATAGGTGTTATTAGAATGCTCTTTATACTGCGGTCTACAGGGACACTTAATGTTTGTTTCCCATTAGGTCCAGCAATATCCATGCGTGATCGGTAGCTTTGTTTTTGGAAGTTTTCTTGTGACTCTAATAGCAATTCTTCACTTTGTACAGCATAAGCTACCCAGATAATGGGTGGAAAATATGCGGTAGAAAGAAGCGTTTGCATGACTATTTCTTTCGCTTTCTCACGAATTGTACAATTTGATAAATACCAAGGGCAGCAATAAAATACCAAAAGTAACTCTTGCGTTTTCCCTCACCATTTACCGTAATAAAGACTCTATCTGTACGGATTTTTTCCATTCCCTTTCCGTGCTTGTCATAACTCATCCAAATAAATACGGGCTTTCCTACAATATGATCTTGAGGCACATAACCCCATTTGCGTGCATCCAAGCTGTTGTGACGATTGTCTCCCATCATCCAATAGTAGTCCTTTTCAAAAGTATATTGGGTAGATTCTACTGCATCAATGAATACCTTACCCTCACCGGTAATTCGCAAGTCGTGGCCTTCATATTCTCCAATTATTCTTCGGTATGCATGTACATTCTTTGGTGTTAGTTCAACTGTTGATCCTGCTGAAGGAATGTAAATGGGACCAAAATTGTCCCAAGTATCGTTGTAAGGACGTTCACCGTGACCGGTATCTGGATTAGGAAACAATATTTCTTGTGCCTGTCCTTCTTCAATTTGAAGCAGGCCAGAGGGCTTTGTAGTATCAACAGGGGTGCCTGGTCTATTCGCTATGACCGGCCAAATCCTGACAACATTGGGAAGCGCAAGAATTTGTTCCACATGTTGTTGTTGTAAAAACATAATGTAATCCGTCTGTGTGCGCTGGTACACATCTTGGTCAGTAGGGTAGCGCCGCTGCTCATCATCTGTTAGATAGTTGATGTCAAAGTCCTTTTTGAGTCTTGAACGACTGAAACCTTGACCATTGGTTTGAATGTAGTAAAGGAATTGAGGAAAACTACGATCTGGAAATTGCATCGCATTTCCATTGACAAATACCTTGGTGTCTATTACCTCCAGACTATCTCCGGGAGTTCCAACACAACGTTTTACGTAATTTTCTTTTTTATCCACGGGCATATTGTCCATTGGATAGTTGAAAACCACTGGGTCGCCTACTTTCACAGGTGAAAACGCAGGTAAACGTAAATAGGGAATTTGTGGCCAACTCAAATAGGAGGGGACGCCTGCAAATGGCACCTTATTATGAACCAACGGTAAAGAAAGCGGTGTCATTGGAATTCGTACTCCGTAATGCATTTTAGAAACAAAGAGAAAATCGCCTACCATAAGACTTTTTTCCATGGAGCTTGTGGGTATGGTGTAGGCTTCAAAGGTGGTTGAACGAATAACCGTTGCCACAACAATAGCAAAGAAGATGCTATTGATTCCTTCGCCTAAGTTTTTCTTTATGAACTTATCATCTCTACCCCAAAACTTTAACTTTTCTTGGTAATTCAAGTAGCCTAGATATAATCCAAAGCTTGCCATTACGGCTGCCGTTTGCCACGTTTTTCTGAATTTAAATACATGGAGTAATTCATAAATCATGATGATTCCCATTACCACACCAACAACGGGGATACAGTATAGAATGATCCAATAGGTTGGTCTTTGGGCAATTTTTACCAATATATATGCATTGTATACGGGTATAAAAGCTTCCCAAGCCTTGCGCTCTGCGGCGACATAAAATTTCCAGCTCATGGCGCCGAACCATAAGGCTTGAATTAAAGTAAAAATGATGAATTCCATGCGTTGAAATTAGGGTATTCTATTTGGTTGTTGTGTTATAATCTTGTGAAAGTAATTCAGAGGCTTAATACATCTTTCATACTAAAAACTCCAGTTTTACCAATGATCCATTCGCTTGCGATAATTGCTCCTAAAGCAAAACCTTCTCTGTTTTTCGCATGGTGTTCCAAGCTGATTCGGTCAATATCACTGTCGTAAGTTACTGTGTGCGTTCCATAATAAGGATCAATTCTGTCTTCAGTTATCTTGATCTTTCCAATCTCATCCTGTTGTGACCATCCGGAATATTCATTGTAAGCTTTAATGATGCCTTCAGCACTAGAAATTGCCGTACCAGAAGGAGCATCTTTTTTACCGGTGTGGTGTATTTCATGAATACTAGGGGTGTAGGTTTTGTGCCGAGACATGAGTAGTGCGAGCCTGTCGTTCATCTCAAAGAACAAGTTGACTCCGAGGGAAAAATTTGATGCGTATAAAAATGCTCCGTTGTTTTGAAGTGCGGTAGCATCGGCCTCCTCCTTATGGGCTAACCACCCTGTAGTACCACTTATAACAGGGATACCAATTCTCAAAATGGATTGGATATTTTTAAGGGCAGCCTGCGGTTGGGTAAATTCAATGGCTACATCAGATTTTGAGACGGCTTCAAGATCTAAGTCTTCACCGTTATTGATATACACGATTTTGTGGCCTTTAGTCTTGGCAATTTGTTCAATGGTTTTTCCCATTCGCCCGTAGCCGATGATTGAAATATTCATGGTAGACTCAAGGTTAATTTAATTCCGGGTGTTCGTTGAGTACCCAAAGTATAATTGGACTGTATGATTGACGGAGCAATACTTAAATCATCATTTACATCAAAATCGTAAAGATGTGCATCAATGTTGGCATCTAATATGCTCAAAATATAGACTCCAATAATTCCAAAGAATGCATATTCTCTTTGAGTGCGCAGTGCCTCCATGTATCCTATCGTTTCATTTGCAACTCCGCTCGCAGAGGATTGATAGAAAGGAGAGGGTATAGCATCAAATAAATCGGGTGCATAATTTTCTAAATCTGTGAGTGTAGTCAGGGCAGGTTGATCTATGATGAGTTCCAGGATTTCTCTGTAGGACTTAAAATCGTTGTCTAAGTCAGTATAATAATAACCCGCTCCTCCAATAGCACCCCATACAATAGGGATTTTCCAATATTTTTTATTGTAGGCTTGTCCCGCCCCAGGGATTAGCGCTAATGTCGTAGCGGTTTTAATATTGTGTTTGGCGGATTCACTATGAGAATGATTATGTGTGATTTCTTGAGCACTTAACCATGGATGTGCTGCGAGTAATAAAAGAATACAGAGCCTTTTAGTCATTCAGCTTCATAATTATCTTTTCCAGTTCGCTTTCACTTGTAAAGTCGATTTGGATTTTTCCTTTTCCTGATTCACCAATGGAAATGGAGACTTTTGAATGAAAGAAATCCTTCAACTGTTGTTCTAGATTTTTCAATTCCTGTGGCTTTTGAATCCGCTCCTTTTTTTCCTTAGGTGACTTGAGAACTCGTACTAGTTCTTCTACTTTGCGCACACTCAAGCCATCCTTTAAAGTTTTATAGTACACTTTAATCTGTTCTTCTTCTGAAGGTAGGTTTAAAAGGGCACGAGCGTGGCCCATGGAAAAGACAACGCTTGAACTTCCTTGGCTGCCCTCGTCCAAATTTTCGTTTTTATGAAGCTCTCTTAACTCCGCTTGAATAAGCGCTGGAAGTTTTAGGAGTCGTAGGAAATTTGTTATGGTTGAACGGCCTTTACCAAGTCGTTGGGATACTTGTTCTTGAGTGAGACCCAATTCATCCATCATTCGTTTACATGAAAATGCAATCTCTATAGGATCTAAATCTTCACGTTGCAGATTTTCTACAATGGCCAGCTCTAGTAATTGTCTGTCATCGGCGAGACGAATGTAGGCTGGTATTTCTTTGAGTCCTGCTTTTTTGGACGCTCTGAATCTTCGTTCGCCACTAATTAATTCAAAGGTCAGCCCATTTTTACGCACAGTAATGGGCTGAATAATCCCAACTTCAGAAATACTTTGAATTAATTCAACAAGGGCATCATCATTAAAATTCCGTCTAGGTTGGAACGGGTTGGTGGTAATTCGGTCCAATGGAATGTTCGCCACAGTTCCAACGAGCTTTTGAGCTCCTTTGTCTCTGACATTATTAACTTTTGCTGCCTCATCTCCGAGTATAGCGCCAAGACCTTTTCCCATTACGCGCTTCGCCATGTGTTAATCTCCTTTTGCGATTAATTCCTTTGCTAAAGTTAGGTAATTCTCTGCGCCCTTACTGCCTGCGTCATAAGCAATGATGTTTTCACCGTGCGAAGGAGCTTCACTAAGTTTGACATTCCTATGGATAATCGTTTCAAACACGAGTCCTTCAAAATGTTGGCGCACTTCCTCTGCAACTTGGTTAGATAAACGCAGACGTGAATCAAACATTGTTAGTAGCAGGCCTTCTATGTTTAGAGATTCATTGTGTAATTCTTGAACTTTCTTTATGGTATTCAACAACTTACCTAAGCCTTCTAAGGCATAATATTCACATTGTATGGGAACTAGAACGCCGTCAGAGGCCGTAAGGGCGTTAAGCGTAATAAGACCCAATGAAGGTGCACAATCAATGATTATGTAGTCGTATTTATCTTTAATTGGGGTCAACGCATTGGTTAAAAAGAATTCACGCTTTGGCTGGTCAATAATTTCTAGCTCTACCGCAACCAAGTCAAGTTGGGAGGGAACTATATCAACATTAGGTGTGCTTGTTGAAACAATCAGTTCCTCAGCGGATTTAGCACCCTCAATCAATTCATAGGTGCCGCTAGATGCATTGTCATGACTTAACCCCAACCCGCTTGTGGCATTGGCTTGAGGATCCGCGTCAATGATTAATACTTTCTTTTCTAGTGCGCCTAGGGCGGCACTTAAGTTAACAGCCGTAGTAGTTTTACCTACGCCACCTTTTTGGTTAGCAACTGCAATTATTTTACCCATGGATTCGTTCTTTTGTGCAACTTTCAAATGTAAGAGAACGAGAGGGCAAAAACTAAAAAAGAAATTAACAAAGACTTAAGAGATGATCCCTTATTAGGATGCGTCTAATTGTAACGCGATAAGTTCTGAATAATGCCCACCAGCATTTTCTAATTCTGCATGATTCCCCTTCTCAATCACGGCTCCATTCTCAAGACAAATTATTTGATCGCAATGTTTTACGCTGCTCACCCTGTGGGCAATGATTAAAGAAGATATAGAGGAGGTAGCCTGCTTAATATTCCCTAGAATCAATTCTTCAGTTTCTGTATCCACCGCACTCAGACAATCGTCAAAAACCATGAGTTTGGGATTTTTAGCCAAAGCACGAGCAATACTGATGCGCTGCTTCTGTCCGCCACTTAGTGTTACACCCCGTTCACCAACTTTGGTCTCGTAGGCATTTGGAAATTCAACAATGTTTTGATGAACGCCGGCGGCCATAGCAGCATTTTGAATGTTCTTCTCTTCTGATTCGTCTAATCCAAAGGAGATGTTTCTAGAAATAGTATCGCTAAATAAAAAAGCTTCTTGAGGCACCCATCCTAAATATGATTTTAAGGTAGGAAGATGCCATTGCTTAAGGTCCTTTCCATCCACCAAAATTTGACCACTATTTGGGTCATATTGTCTTACTAACAATGAGGTGATAGTGCTTTTTCCTGCGCCCGTCTTTCCCAAAATACCCAAGCTTTCTCCCGCTGCTAGAGTAAAACTCACATTTTGCAGTGCAGTAATACCGCTGTTGGGATAGGTAAAGCTTACATTTCTAAATTCAATATTTCCCTCAAAGGAATCCGGAATGTATTCACCGGATTTAAAATCGGGTTCTTCACTAAGGAATTCATTCAGCCGTTCCATTGATGCGGCAGCGCTTTGTACAAGACTAGTCACCCAACCGATAGATGCGATTGGCCAGGTTAATAAGTTTACGTAATAAATAAATTCAGTGATATTTCCTGCTGTAATCTCTCCAGCAAAATATAATTTTCCACCAACAAAGATGGTAAGTAGGGTGCTGATGCCTACCATGAGAATCATGATTGGCTGAAAGGTAGCATTAACGCGAAAGAGTTCTTCATTTACTGCCCTGTATTTCAATGCTTCCTCCTTGAATTTGTTGCCAAACCAGTTGAGTTTATGATAGGATTTAATCACACGCATTCCAGAGAAACTTTCTTGTGAAAATGTACTGAGAGTACTCAATTGCTCTTGAACTGCAAGTGATTTTACATTGATTAAGTTGGCAACCTTGTAAATTAAAAAGGCAAGCAATGGGAGTGGGGCAAGCGTCAAAAGAGTAAGCTTTGGACTTACACTCAGCATGATGGATATAACCAGAATTATGGTAAATCCTGTGTTCAATGCATACATGATTGCAGGGCCAACGTACATTCTAACTTTACCAACGTCTTCTGAGATTCTGTTCATCAAATCTCCTGTGTTGTTTTGCTTGAAAAATCTTTGGGTTAAGCGCTGGTATTGGTCAAATACAATATTCTTTAAGTCGTATTCTATATGACGTGACATCACCACGATAGTTTGCCTCATGAAATACATAAATATGCCTTGCAGAATTGCGGAAGCAATAATGTACAGTCCGTACTTAATGAGTTCCCACCGGACTATATCATTTTGGACTTGCCCAGTTTTATAATTTTCAATGACTTCTGCTATGGTATCGAAGGAATTTCGAATGAGCAAGGCGGGAAAAAGCTTAAATACCACAGAGATGATAACGAACAAAGCCCCCACGCCCAAAAGCCACTTGTATTTTATGAGGTATTTGTTAAGATATTTTAATGCCTGCATAGGTTATTCTAGGAAGTATCCGCTGTATATTTGATTTAAGATAAAGTTCTTTGCATGCGGACAAACAAAAATAACACCTCTTTACTGAAATCGGTTCAGTTGATTTGCCACAGTATGCTAAATACCCTAAATATTTTATGATAACTCGACGACACATTCGAATAAAAGTGTTGCACCATCTCTATGCCCATGCGGCGGATGCTGAATCCAGTGCGGCTGTTTTATTAAAAAACTTGAATAAGAGCCTGGAAGAGGTCCATCATCTTTTTGTTTGGGATATATGTGCCCTATTGAGAATTTATAGCACCGCTATTGATAGATTAGAAAAAGTGCAGCAAAGAAATGTTGCGGATACCGATTTGGAATCTAGAATACAGGCATTTGTGGCTATCCCATTTTTCAACTTGGCTCAACAGGACCATCGGCTAGTCGCATTTAAAGAGGGGGTTCATCCAGATTGGAGTCAATATAGCTCTCACTTCAACACTGTTTGTGATGAAATATTTAAATCCCAAGAGTTTGATAAGTTCCTAGAAACAAAGGATGACTTTGCGGTTCAAAAACGTTTGGTCAAATTCATTTACCAACATCATATCGCTGAAAATGAATTTTTACACGATATCTATGAAGACATGCATGTTGGTTGGGGAGATGATCTGGATGCCGCTCAGATGATGAGTGGTAAGGTTATTTCTAGCTGGAATGACCAAGGAGATATAGTCATCCCTAGTCTTTACAAGGACAATAGCGATGCGGAGTTCGGTGCATTTTTAATGCGAAAGTACTTTGAGTTTGCACAGGACAGTCAAACAAGGATTGAAGCGAAAAGTAAGAATTGGGAGAGTGATCGCATTGCAAAATTAGATGTAGTACTCATGAAATTGTGCATTGCAGAATGGCGAGGAATGGAAGAAATTCCAGTGAAAGTAAGTATGAATGAATACCTTGATTTAGCAAAAGAATACAGCACGCCTAAAAGTTCTTCCTTTATCAATGGGATTCTTGACAAAATCGTTACTAATTTGCGAGACGAAGGTTTACTGAATAAAGTAGGCCGAGGAATAATAGAATAAATTAAAAACAATGAAAAAAGTAGTTTTACTTGCCACCGGCATTTTTATGTTAACCGCATGCAATAGTGCTGCAGATAGAATTGAATCTACACCAGAGAACACCACGAATGAGGCATCTGAAGGAATGATGGAAGCATTGCCGTCCATTGCTTTTGAAGCAGATTTCCATGATTTTGGAGAAATTTCAGAAGGTACTGTGGCCGAACACGTATTCACCTTTACAAATGAAGGCGATGGACCCTTAATTATTTCAAATGCGCAAGGTTCATGTGGGTGTACGGTTCCAATTTGGCCACGCAATCCAATTGCACCTGGTGCAACAGGTGAGATTAAGGTGAGTTTTAACTCCAAAGGTCGTGCAGGAAAGCAGGATAAGCGCGTGACGCTAACCACGAATGCTGTACCGCAAACCAAAGTTCTTAATATTACGTCAACGGTAATCGCAGAAAAATAATGTTGTATCAATTTTTACAGGCAGCTCCATCAGGTGGTGGTGGTATAGCCTCATTTTTACCCTTAATCATGATCGTATTGGTCATGTATTTATTCTTTTTCCGTCCTCAGATGAAAAAACAAAAGGAAGAAGGAAAATTCCGTAATGAGGTTAAAAAAGGAAACAGAGTAGTACTGACCTCAGGAATACATGGAAAAATTCTTGAAGTTGGAGATACTCACTTAATTATTGAGGCTGAAAATTCAAGATTGAAAGTTGAGAAGAGCGCTGTTAGTAAAGAGCTTAGTGCACAATATCAAACTAAAGAGAAATAATCAAAACCGGCTTTAGCCGGTTTTTTTTGCCCATGACGAGCAGATTGATACATAAAGAATTTCTTTTATTCATTTTGCTTTCGAGCATTATCTGGTTGTT
>JAYOSU010000045.1:0-14720 GCA_038139395.1 Cryomorphaceae bacterium | reverse complement strand
CGATTGGAATAACCACTGCTGAGCCTAATACTATTTCAACAAAACCGTTCATCCAACCTGCAGACATCGCATTGAGGGCTATATCATCTTTTTGCTTTAGATAGGAACTGTAACAATGTATTGTTCCCATTCCGACACTAAGCGTGAAAAATATCTGACCAGCAGCTGCCAACCATATTTTTGGATTTGCCAGCGTACTAAAATCAGGTTGCCAGAGGTAGTTCAAACCAATATATGTTGAACAATCTGCGCAGCGGCCCGTAGACCCTGTAGTCCAAGACATTATAGCTAAAAATGCCCCAAAACCTATTAACAAAGGCATTGCAATTTTCGCTACTTTCTCTATTCCTGCGCTAAGACCACGTGAAAGAATATACACATTTATAGATAGCGTAATTAAAAAGGCTAATAGTGCCCAAACCGGAAAGTTTATTCCAGAACCCAAATCAACATAGTTGTTGAAAAACGAGTCCAAGCCATCCAAATCCATACCCAAGAAATCACCTTTCAGCGATTTAAGGGTATAGGTCAAGGTCCAACTCTCTATATATGTATAATACGCCATGACCCCCATATTGGTAAAGATTCCAAATACTCCGAAATACTTCCAGAATCTTTTTTTGGTCATATTGTCCAAAATAAACGGTGTACTATGGTCGCCGTAACGTCCACCAAATCTACCCATTGCCCATTCTACCCAAAGCAGCGGTATACCCATCAAAAGAAAGGACACCAAGTAAGGAATGATAAATGTTCCTCCGCCATTTTGTACGGCTTGCACTGGAAAACGCAAGAAATTTCCTAGTCCTACGGCATTACCTGCCATAGCGAGTATCAGGCCTACGCGCGATCCCCAAGATTCAGTAGTGTTTGACATGTAACCAAGTGGTTAAATTAGAATACGCTCGAAAATAACGGATTGACGACCAAAGAGCAAATTCAAAACTATAATCCTGCTTGTTGAGCAATAATCTCCAAAGCCTCTTTAAAACTATGAGGACGATAACCTAAATTTTCTATTGCTTTTGAAATAGTAAAACCGGTCCTGGGCGGCCGCACCGCGGGTTGATTTAAAGTTGAACTATCTACCCGAGTCACCGTGGCCATGGAAAGGCCGAAGTGCTCTGCAACGGATTCTACCAGTTCATAGATTGACATGAAGTCTGGGCCGGAAATATTAAATATTCCTTGTGCCCTTTGAGTGGCTGCTAGGAGTGCACCTTGAGCAAGATCTTCGGCAAGTGTGGGAGTCCGGAATTGGTCATCTACTACTCGAATCGGTTGCGCTTTTTCTAGTGCTCCTTTAGCCCATAAAACAATATTACTGCGACTCAAATCCTCTGCTATACCAATTACTAGAACTGTTCTAAGTATACTCCAACTATCTATTGTTTGTACTATACGCTCTGCCTGTAGCTTTGTTTCTCCATAATAACTCACCGGGTTGGGTACACCAGCTTCATTGTAAGGTCCATCTTGCCCATCAAAAATGAAGTCTGTTGAAATGTGTACTACATGTGCACCCAATTCTTTTGCCGCATCTACGATATTTTGAGTTCCAACAACATTTAAATTGTATGCTAATTCCTTGTGCTTTTCACATTCATCCACATGGGTCATTGCTGCTCCATGAATAATCACATCCGGACGGAATTCTGAAAGAACATTTTCAATCTCTTGCCTATCTGTAATGTCCATGGAGGCATAGGATGCAGTTCCTAGATTTTTTGTGCGATTTTTCCCTCTGGCAGTTGCAAGAAAAGCATGATTTGAATATTGAGGCGTTGCTGCAGAAATCTTCTGTCCTAAAAGTCCGTTTGCACCAGTATATAGAATCTTCATAGCATTTTTACTTAAGGACTAAATTATCTTGTCTTTTCCGTAAACCAATTGCGGAAATCCTCTATTTGGACATCATTACCTAAAACGTATAATTTTGAATGAGGTGCAACTTTGAAATCTGGTGCTGGATTAACCGTTAGTTCTCCTTTTTCGCAAACATAACCGATTACAGTGCACCCCGTTTGCTGTCTTATCTCTAAATCTTTGATATTACAAGCACTAAATACCTCTGGCAATTCATCAATGATAATCTCTTCAATATTGGTAGCAGAAGACCCTCCTACACTCAGCTGATCCAAGAAATTCATTACCCCGGGATTCATTAAGTTATGTGCAAGGTGTGCGCCACCAACTAGGTTTGGGCTTACCGTGTAAGTAGCACCTGCTGCTAAAAGCTTCCGTTCGGTACTTTCTGTGTTAGCACGTGCACCAATAGTTAAATTAGGGTTCAGTTGACGTGCGGAAATCACAACAAATAAATTATCCGTATCTGAGGCCAATGCTGAAATTAAAGAAGCTGCTTTTGATATACTTACTTTTTCAAGAATTGCATCATCCGTGGCATCGCCTAC
This sequence comes from Cryomorphaceae bacterium, assembly GCA_038139395.1. Lineage (GTDB taxonomy): Bacteria > Bacteroidota > Bacteroidia > Flavobacteriales > Schleiferiaceae > UBA10364. Next base: position 12,306 of record JAYOSU010000045.1, on the reverse strand, counting down.
AACGACTAAAACCTTATCAAATAGATTTCTGAACTCATCTGCACGATGTTCATCTTTCTCAATAACCACTACATCTGCTCCGTAAGCACGTAGCTTGCTCACCACTTGGCGTCCATTACGACCAAGTCCACAAACAATCGCATGTCCTTCCAACTTTTCCACTTTACGCTCTATTCTTTTCGTGACTAAAAAATGACGAACCCTTCCATCTATTGCCAGTTGAGCAAGAAGACCTGCTCCGTAAGCAAACGTTCCAAAACTAGAAACAATTAAGGCAATTGTAAACCATACCCCTTCTGTTGATAGGGGCTTAACCTCATTAAAACCCACCGTACTGACCGTTTGAATAACCATATATACGGCATCCAACCAAGGTAAATTTTCAATATATCTGTATCCCAATGTTCCGCCCAAGAGAATCAAGGCAAAAACAATTAACACTTTACGAAGACTATGAAATGGATTATTCATCGCTCTAAAGGTAACCTCTTCCTTTGGATTAAGTAATTCTTGAAAGGCAAGACATCGGTCAGTTAGTTAACAATATCTCAGAGCCTTTACTTCTCAGTCCTATGGGATAATACCAGAAAACGTTATAGAATATTATTTGGTCTTTTTGAGATTATATTTTGCCTGATAAAAGGCTGCCATTTCACCGTATGGACCATACTTATGTTGCTCTTGAGAAAAGCTGTCCGCCCACGGTCCATAGGGCGTTGACAATGGTTTTAATTTCTTGTCGGGAAAATCATTTTCAGGATTTGATTTCAACGGTCTAGCAAAGCTATTTATGTAACCGGCAACATCGTAAGCTTCATCATCTGATAGTAGCGGTTCATCCGCGGTAGTTCCCAGTGGCATATTTCCCTTGATGAATTGTGCAGCGGTTAAAACTCTATGCATTCCCGCACCGTGATTGTATGAGTCAGGTCCCCAAAGCGGCGGGTACAAATACGTATAGCTTTCTATATTGCGTTCACCCTGCCCTTCGGAGCCATGACATGAAACACAATGCATAGAATAAACTTCTTCTCCCCGTTTTAAGTCGACTTTTCGGTCTGGATATTCAATGGGTAAAAATTTATTTCCTCTCACTTTATTACCTCTCGGTTTGTCAAAACTCAACCATTCCATATATGCTACCATTGCCTCCAATTCCTTTGAATCCTCTGGTAAAGGCCGTCCATTCATGGAACGTTGCATACATCCGTTAATACGTTCATACAAGGTTCCTTCTTTATTTTCTCTACCTCGAAACTGCGGAAATTGACTAGGTACGGTTACGAATGGTGCAGCAAAAGGTTTTGTTCCACCATCTAAATGACACGAATTACAATCCAGATTGTTCCCTGCAAAAGGATTTGATGATTTTGGACCAATGTAATCTGCCGTTTCCATGATTAACCTGCGACCGTAAGATACCAGCTCATTGGTTGCTGGACGGTCTACATCCACATCCATAAATACAGTATAGTCCCAAGGCACGTCTAGAACAACTTCTTCTACCGCAGGAAAAGTGGGCTTGGCGGGGACTAGGTAATCCATGGAAACTATTAAACCAATAGCAAAAAGGGCAAAAAGAAACTGCTGAACTGAACGGCTCATTCCGCCCATTATTCGGGCGAATTGAATTTTCCTTTCTTCCGGTATATTTTTGAAGTCCATTTCAATTAGTGAGGCAACTTATCTCTAATCACCCCATATAGTAAAGTTCCCAAGACTGCAGAAACTAAGACCACTGCGTAACCTATATACCCCACACCCATATTTACCACAATAGGTCCCGGACATGCACCACTTAATGCCCAGCCCAAACCAAAAATAGTGCCACCTATCAGATAACGGGGGATACTCCATGATTTAGATTTAAAGACTATTTTTTGTCCCGAATAATCTTTCAATTGTTTAGCTTTTATAATGGCAACAACAGGTATTCCAATGGCTACTGCAAGACCGATGATACCATACATATGGAAGGCTTGAAACCTAAACATTTCCTGAATCCTGTACCAAGAGGCGGCTTCGCTTTTAAACATTATAATACCGAACAGCGTACCAACAATAAGGAATTTGATATTCTTCATGGCTTAATAAATTATTGGGAACAAAACGTGCGTCATCAATAGACCTCCAATAAAAAAGCCTACCACTGCTAAAAAGGATGCGGGTTGTAAGTTTGATATACCGCTAATTGCATGTCCAGAAGTACAGCCGCCGGCATATCGGGTGCCAAACCCTATCAAAAAACCACCAATAACAAGTATTACCAAGCTTTTTAAGTTACCTAAAGCTTCCAAGCCAAAGTGATGAGACGGTGCATATCCATTTGGTTGCGCGAATCCCAATACCGCTAAATCTGCAATGGTTTCCTCTGAGATGGCTACCGTATAGCCCTCTGGTGCAAGAAAAGTTGCACCAATGTATCCTCCTATACCAGCGCCAACCAAAAAAAATAGATTCCAACTTTGCTCCTTCCATTTAAAGTTGAAAAATGGGGCAATCTTGTCTGCACCGCACATAGCACATAGCGTTCTTAGGTTACTAGAAAAACCAAAGCTTTTGCCAAAGAACAATAAAGAGCACATAACTAATGCTATGAGTAAGCCACTTACGTACCAAGGCCATGGTTGTATAATCCAATCCATCATCTTAATTTATCTTAACAGTTAATGGCTAGGGGGTGCTTTTATGAAACGAGTAACAACTGTTTCATATTCCATCATTCATTTTATAAGGTAGTAGGGCAAACGTAATCTGAAACCAATATTGAAGTTTTCTTGATCGCACTAAAACCACCAGCTACATCAATCATATTATGATAACCTCTAGCCTTTAAAATAGAGGCGGCAATAACTGATCTGTATCCACCCGCACAATGAATGTAAAACGTTTCATCTTGCGGTACTAATGCCATTTTATCATTCAAATAATCCAATTCAATATTCAATGCGTTTTCAACATGCTCGCTTAAATATTCACTTTTCTTTCGGACATCTACAATTGATGGATTTTTTAACTCACTAAGCTCCCGAGCAGATACTTGGTCTAGTGTATCTATTTGCTTACCCGAAGCTTTCCATGAATCAAAACCTCCTTGAAGAAAACCAATAGTCTGATCATATCCTACACGAGATAAACGCGTTAAAACCTCTTCCTCTTTGCCAGGGTCGGCAACTACTAAAAGTTTTTGATTGATGTCGGGAATCATCGCTCCCACCCACATTGCAAAATTGCCGTTTATCCCAATAAATATGGACTGTGGCACAAACCCTTTGATAAAATCATTTTGATGGCGCGTATCAATGATTAATGCATCCGTTTCTTCTGCTGCAGCTTCAAACGCAGCGGCATTCATTGGTGTCAAACCACGCTTTAAAACACTATCCAAGTTCTCATAGCCTGTTTTATTCAATCGAACATTTTCTGGAAAATATGCAGGAGGCGCTGTCAATCCATTGGTTACTTCTTTTACAAATTCTGATTCGCTCATATCACCGCGAAGCGCATAATTTGTTGCTTTCTGCTCACCCAATGTTCCAACGGTTTCTTTAGACATATTTTTTCCACAAGACGAACCAGCACCATGACCTGGATATACAATTACATCATCTGCTAATGTCATGATTTTTGTTCTCAAGGATTGAAATAAGGTTGCAGCCAATTGCTCTTGTGTTAAGTCCGCTGCTTTCTGAGCCAAGTCAGGGCGTCCTACATCTCCCAAGAATAGGGTGTCTCCAGTAAAGATAGCATGATCTCTACCATTCTCATCCTTTAAAAGATAGGTAGTACTCTCCATGGTATGACCAGGAGTATGAAGAACCTTAATCTCAACATTCCCAACTTTTAAAACATCATTGTCTTTAGCAATATGACAGTCAAATGTGGGATTTGCATTTGGACCGAAAACTATTGTTGCCCCGGTTTTTTTGGCTAAATCAATATGGCCAGAAACAAAATCAGCATGAAAATGCGTTTCTAAAATATACTTGATTTTTACGCCGTCTTTTACAGCGCGATCCATATAAGGAAATACCTCACGTAATGGATCTATCACTACAGCTTCGCCTTGAGAGGCAATATAATAGGCTCCCTGTGCTAAACAACCCGTATAAATTTGTTCTACTATCATTATTTATTAATGTTATTCTTAACCTATTTGCTTGAATATGATATATGCCGCCATAAGCAATACAAACCAACCAAAACCTTTCTTTAAACTATCACCGTTGATAAATTTTGCCAAGTATATTCCCACAAATATACCCACAACTGCAAAGCTTGTCACACTTAATAATAAGATCCAATCTATGGCCAAATCATTGCGCTGTAAATCACCTGTAAATCCGATCAGACTTTTTAGTGCAATAATCAAAAGAGAAGTTCCTATAGCCTTTTTCATAGGAAGTTTTGCGAAGAGAACAAGAGCCGGTATTATCAAAAAACCTCCCCCTGCACCTACAATTCCAGTAAGTACACCTACTATGGATCCCTCTGCTAAAATTCCAATGATATTAAATTTTGAGGCGGCACCTGTATTTCTGCGTTTTGGATGTTTCGTATTTCTTATCATACTTACTGATGCTGCCAACATGATAAGCGCAAAGAATAACATAATTGCCACATCCTTAGTTAAGCTGAAAGAACCAAAACTTATAATTTCTAATGGAATAGACGGTACCAAGTAAGCTCGAGTCAGGTATACCGCAATAATTGCCGGAATAGCAAAAACCAGACCTATTTTATAATCAACATAGCCAAGAGACGCATTTCTAATGCCTCCCACAAGCGAAGTAGCACCCACAATAAAAAGAGAATATGCTGTACTAACCTCAGGGGACTCCTCAAATAAGTAGACCAATACGGGTACAGTTAATATTGAACCACCCCCACCTATGAGACCAAGTGAAATGCCTATTAGTATTGATGCGAGATAACCCATTATTTCCATGATATCCTTCTGTTCACACAAATTTAATCATGATATAACTCTATAGGTGTGACTAAGGGCACACTAAAACAATATAGCAGCCATTTCCCTTTGCAACTCCTGTGCGGCAACTCCAGCCTTATGTGCGAAGTCTTCACCACTAGCTTGGTAAATCACGCCTCTTGTAGAATTGACTAAAACTCCGTAATCTTTATTAGTGGCTTTTGTTAAAACAGCTTCCAACGATCCTCCTTGAGCCCCAACTCCGGGAATTAGGAAAAAAGAATCTGGTGCAGCCTTGCGAACGCGTTCTAAAAATTCCGTTTTAGTTGCACCTAAAACAAACATTAGCTGTTCAGGTGAAGCCCATTTTTGTGCTTTTTTCAATACTCTTTCAAATAAAGCCTCACCGCTTTCATCTTCGGTTAATTGGAAATCAAACGCCCCTGTATTTGAAGTCAACGCAAGAAGAATGACCCATTTATCTTGAAACGCTAAGAATGGCTTAACGCTATCTATACCCATGTAAGGAGCCACTGTAATGCTGTCAAAATTCATTGTTTCAAAGAAGGCTTCTGCATACATCTTGGATGTATTACCAATATCACCTCGTTTGGCATCTGCTATGGTAAAGACTTCTGGATACGTTTGATTCAAATAGTTTATGGTCTTGTTTAGTGCATTCCAGCCTTGAACGCCTAAACTTTCGTAAAAAGCTATATTGGGCTTGTAAGCGACGCTATATTCAACAGTAGCATCAATTATAGCCTTATTAAAAGAAAATATAGGGTCGGGTTCAGTGAGTAGATGTTTTGGGATTTTTTTGATATCCGTATCTAGTCCTACGCAAAGAACACTCTTCTTCTTTTCTATTTGGGCTATGAGCTCTGCTCTATTCATTTTAAATGATATCCGTTCCTTCCTTCATTTTCTCCGCATTTTCCGCCATGTGAAGCTCATCAATGAACCTTTGAATTTCACCGCCCACAACCTCATTCAGGTTATAGGTTGTTAGTCCAATTCTATGATCTGTTACCCTGCCTTGTGGATAATTATACGTTCTAATTTTAGCAGATCTGTCGCCTGTGCTAACCATGGTTTTACGTTTGGCAGCCTGTTCCTCTTGCTTTTTCTTAAATTCCATATCAAACATGCGCGAACGGAGTACTTTCAGCGCTTGCTCGTAATTCTTGTGTTGTGACCGCCCATCTTGGCATTCCACCACAATTCCTGTGGGCAAATGCGTCAATCTAACCGCACTCTCCGTCTTGTTCACGTGCTGACCTCCTGCACCCTGAGCACGATATGTATCCTTTTTCACGTCCTTCATATCCAAATCAACATCTACATCTTCTGCTTCTGGCAAAACTACCACAGATGCGGCTGAAGTATGAACGCGACCTTGACTCTCCGTGGCAGGCACCCTTTGAACTCGATGCACACCACTTTCGTATTTTAAAATTCCATAAACGGACTCGCCTGTAACTTCAAAAGAAACTTCTTTGAAACCGCCGGCAGTACCTTCATTCATAGAAATAACCTCTATCTTCCATCCTTTGCCTTCGCAGTATCTTTGATACATTCGAAAAAGATCACCTGCGAAAATAGCACCTTCATCTCCGCCTGCTCCCTGTCTGATCTCCACGAGCGCATTTTTATCATCTTCAGGATCTTTGGGAATTAAAAGTATTTTAATTGATTCCTCTAATTCTAAAAAGGCAGGCTCCAATTCTTCAAGCTCTAATTTGGCCATGTCCCGAAAGTCGGGGTCTTTCTCCTCTTTAAGAACTGTTTTAGCTTCCTCTATTCTACTGGTTAATTCTAAGTATTCCTCCCGAGCATCCACCAAAGGCTTCAAGTTCTTATACTCTCTATTGAGTTTCACATAACGTTTACTATCGGAAATTACATCCGGTTGAATAATGAGGTCATTGACTTCATTGTAACGCTGAAACACCACATTAAGCTTATCAAGCATTAGTTACCGTATTTAAATGTTCCGAATTCACTTGTTATGGTTAATTCTTTCGTATTGCTATGTTCCACGCGACCTATAATCTGCGCATCTACTCCAAATTCCTTGCTAATTTGTATGATCTCTTGCGCAATCATAGGGTCAACATAAAACTCCATTCTATGCCCCATATTAAATACTTGATACATTTCCTGCCAACTGGTGCCGCTTTCTTCCTGAATAAGCTTGAATAGCGGGGGTAGCTCAAAGAGATTATCTTTTACCACATGCCCCTTTTCTAAAAAGTGTAAAATTTTAGTCTGTGCTCCACCAGAACAGTGCACCATGCCATCTATTTGACCGCGGTGATTATCCAGAATCTTCTTCACTATGGGTGCATATGTGCGCGTTGGACTCAACACCAATTTACCTGCATCCAATTCTGTTGCAGTGGCATCCGTGAGGGACTTTGTTCCAGTGTATACTAAATGCTCGGGAACAGCTGGATCGAAACTCTCAGGATACTTTGTCATCAATTCCCTTGAAAATACGTCATGACGGGCGCTTGTCAATCCGTTTGAACCCATACCGCCATTGTATTCGGACTCGTATGTTGCTTTTCCAGAACTTGATAGACCTACAATTACGTTTCCAGGCTGAATTTTTGAATTATCAATAACATCTGCGCGTTTCATCCGCGCAACTACTGTACTGTCCACAATTATCGTACGGACTAGATCACCAACATCTGCAGTCTCTCCACCCGTACTTATAATGGATATGCCATACTTTCTGTATTCTTCCAACAGCTCTTCTGTCCCTTCTATAATAGAAGCCAATACCTCTCCACTAATGAGACCCTTATTTCTACCAATAGTTGAACTCAGCATGATGTTCTCCGTAGCGCCAACGCAAAGAAGATCATCAATATTCATTATTAAAGCATCTTGTGCAATGCCTTTCCACACATTAAGATCACCTGTTTCTTTCCAATACATGTATGCAAGGGCACTTTTGGTTCCAGCTCCATCTGCATGCATGACTAAGCAGTACTCTTGATCACCTGTAAGGTAGTCCGGTACGATTTTGCAAAAAGCCTTTGGAAAGAGACCCTTATCAATATTTTTAATTGCATTATGCACATCTTCTTTTTGTGCACTTACGCCTCTTCCTGTATATCGGTCAGAATTAGTACTCATAGTTCTGCAAAAATAACGAGAAAGCGCGCACGGGTAATCCGTGCGCGCTTTTCTTTTATTATGGTTTTATCTACTTAGTTTGAATCCAGGAACCAATAATCAACTCCTTATCACTTTTAATGCCATTCAAGTTTCTTAGTGTCTTCACATCAGAGCCGACTTTCTTGGAAATAGTACGTAACTGATCTCCACGCTGAACTTGATAATGTGTTTCATCAAATTCTTTGTAATCACCGTTAAGTGTTACTTTCAGAACCATACCAGGCATTGGTCGAGCGCCACGAAGACCGCCATTCAATTTTTTCAATTGTACCACGTTCATTCCATTATCCATAGCAATCTTACCTAAAGAACGGTCCTTTGGACTCAACGTAATTGTTTGACCAATTGGGTTTTCATTTTTCTTTTCAGGAGCCAATGAACCACTTTCGTCCGAAACAATAGGTGCAGACGGTACATAATCGTCAGAGAGTACTTTAAAATCTGTGCGTCTATTTATTTGGTTAGCTATCTCCTGACTGTCCTTCCCTAATCTTTTGATAAATCCTTCAGTTAATTTATCACCTGATTTAAATTGGTCGGATCCGTAACCGGAATAATCTACAGGAATAACGAAAGGCTCTCCTTCACCCATACCCACCGCAGTGAGACGATCTGAAGCGATTCCTTTTTCAATTAAATAATCCACACAACTTTGAGCACGAGATTGTGAAAGCACTTTATTCTTAGCATCTGTATCTCTGTAATCGGTATGTGAACGAAGACCAATTGTAATGTTAGGGTTTCTTAGAAGGATATTATATACCGTATCTAATGCTATCTTACTCTCTTCTCTTAAATCTGCTTTTGCAAGGTCAAAGAAGACATTTGGAAGCACTATTGGAACTTCTATTGGATCCATTTTTAGGGTTAGTTCATACGATTTAACGTATTCCCTTTCTTCTTTAACTTTAGAGTAATCATTCAGGGCTAGATTCTCTGTACTAATATCTCCAATGGCATTCAGGAACTTTTTACGAGACATATTTAGTTTGTACGACATGTCTTCCTCGAGTTGACCTTTAGGAATATTGAATTTACCATTGGCATCTGTAGTAATTGTAAATGAACCTCCTTGCTTGTCGCTTACTTCAATAGTAACATCTTTGACAGGCTTACCATTTTTGGTGCTCACCACTGTTCCGCTCACAACAAACTGTTTGGTCCATTCAGTGACGTACCAAATATCGTGCTCGCCTCGAGTCCCTTTTCTATTTGAAATAACGAAACCTTTTTCTGTATTATCTCCAGGTATCCAACGCAGTGCTATATCATCAGCCTCGGAATTAATGGGACTAAGCATATTCTCAACATCACCCACTGGTAAGCCCAAGTCATCCAGCTTGACTCTAAAGCAATCAAAACCTCCCATTCCTGGGCGACCATTAGATGAAAAGTAAAGATATCCGTCGCCATGAATGTATGGATACAACTCATCCCCTCTTGTATTTATGTTCAGTGCCGTTGGAGCTTTCCATTCTCTTGCTCTTCTATCATAGGTGGTCATGTAGATGTCCTTTCCACCAATACCATCACTCAACTCGCCAGCAAAGTATAGAGTTTTGTCATCTGGACTTAAGGCCGGATGACCTACTGATGCACCGCTATCCACAGCAATAACAACAGGCTCAGGATTTGCCCAATCTTGGCCGACTTTCTTGGTCGTATAAATAGCACAACCCATCTTTACGTTCTTGAGTTTAATACATTTGGTGAAGTACATGGTTTTACCGCGAGAGTCGAATGTCAACACACCTTCATGGTCTTTGGTGTTTATTACTTCGCCAATAGATTCTAAATCACCCCATACCACTTCGTCATTGGCATTGGCCTCTTTACCATTTTTGCGCTTGCCTTTTTTCTTTTGACCTTCTACGACATAGATATCTGAAAAACGCTGTCCTGTCCAACCGTCTGGCTTTTTACCCGTGGCATCGTCTCGCATTGAACTCACCATCAACATAAGGTCTTCTTTACCTCTTTTTCCAGCATAAGCAATCGCGTAATCCGATTTCTTCGAGTTCAAATCTTTTGCATTGTCTAAAGAAAATAAAGAGCCTTTTTCTATCCAATCGCTGGCCTGTCGACAAGCTGTTATTCCATTCTCCGCTCGAACGTCAGTGGGTGCTAATTTTTTGTAGGCTTCGAATGCAGCAATAGCATCTTCATATTCTCCTTGACATTGCAGCATTTCCGCATAACCAAGAGCAGCAATGGATCCATAGCCTAGTTTTTCCGCTCTCAAATAATAACTAGCGGCGCGTTTACACTGTCCCGTAAAACGATAACATTCGGCCATATTGAAGGAAATTCGCTGCTTTTGTTCGCGACTTTTCTCTTTGGAATAAGCCTTAGTGTAAATATCTAGGGCAATAGAGTACTCCTTTGATTCGAAGTATTCGTCCGCTTTTTGGGTGGTTTTATGAATCTCGATTACGACATCTTCAATGTCTGAATCTTGAGCTATTAAAGCCTTTGGCAGTATAATAATAGCGGCAATGAGTAAGAAATATCTGCGTATTTGCATTAGAACTTTATTCTAGTGTTTAAGCGTTCCCAATATAGCCAAAATAAAAAAAGAAACCCCGCCAAAGCAGGGTTTCTAATAACTAAAGTTTTAAAGGTTTATTGAATTAACGTGTGAAAAGCATTTCACGGAATTTCGGCATAGGCCATTGCTCGTCATCAATCATCAATTCTAACTTATCACTCTCATAACGTATTACCTCAAAATAAGGCTTCACGTTATCGTAGTAAGCGATTGCTTTTTCACGGACGTCTTCCATAGCATTCGCTGCCTTACGAGCCTGTAGCATCTCTTCTTTTGAAGATAATATTTTAGAAATACGTGCACTGATATCCTTGATCATTTCAAGCTGTTCCTTAGCAACAGCAGCGAATGTTTTTTCATCCATGATATCCTTTAGTCGCTGCACATTATCAATCAAGGTATTCTGATACTTAATTGCCGTTGGAACAATATGATTGCCCGCTAAGTCTCCAAGAACTCTTGATTCTATTTGAATCTTCATAAAGTATGATTCCAATAAGATTTCATGGCGTGCCTCAGCTTCTCGTTTTGACATCACGCCTAGCTCTTCAAACATGGCGAGCGTTTGGTCGCTTACATAAGCATCTAATGCACGAGGAGTAGAAGGTTCGTTGTTCAAACCACGCTTAGCAGCTTCTTCTTTCCACGCATCTCCGTAACCATCGCCTTCAAAGCGAATTGCTTTGCTTTCTTTGATGTAACGTTTTAAAACACTAAAAATCGCTTCGTCCTTCTTTAGGCCATCTTTCTCTGTCATGGCATCTACATCTGACTTAAATTCAATCAGTTGCTCTGCCATTGCAGAGTTTAATACCGTCATTGGCTGGGCACAGTTAGAAGCAGAACCTGCAGCGCGAAGCTCAAATTTATTACCTGTGAAGGCAAAAGGTGAAGTTCTATTTCGGTCGGTGTTGTCCAAGAGGACATCCGGTATTTTACCTACTACGTTTAATTTTAAATCAGTCTTCTCCTCAGGAGTCATCTTACCGCCTTCAATGTTCTCTAATTTATCCAATACGGCGCTTAACTGTTGACCAATGAATACTGAAATAATCGCTGGAGGAGCTTCATTTGCTCCTAAGCGGTGCTCATTTCCTGCTGAACCAATTGAAGCACGGATCAAATCCGCATGACGATATACCGCTTTAATACTGTTTACAAAGAACGTCAGGAACATCAAATTACTCATCGGTGTAGAACCTGGAGCAAGTAAGTTTACCCCAGTATTGGTTGCTAAAGACCAGTTATTGTGCTTACCGGACCCGTTGATATTTGCAAATGGCTTCTCATGAAGAAGAACGCGGAAATTGTGACGGCGTGCTACTTTCTCAATCAAATCCATGAATAATGAATTGTGATCAACGGCAACATTAGCTTCCTCAAATACAGGAGCAAATTCGTATTGTGCAGGTGCCACCTCATTATGACGCGTTTTAACCGGTATACCTAAAACACGACTTTCGTATTCCAATTCTTTCATGAATTCGATGGCGCGTTCTGGAATGGACCCAAAATAGTGATCGTCCAATTGCTGACCTTTCGCTGGCGCATGTCCAACTAAGGCGCGACCTGCCAATGTCAAATCTGGGCGGGCTGCGAAATAGGCTTCGTCAACCAAAAAATACTCCTGCTCCCA
>JAYOSU010000044.1:9099-15735 GCA_038139395.1 Cryomorphaceae bacterium | reverse complement strand
TCTACCCGCAGCTTTTCAAGGTAATGAACGAGGTTGTAGGTAAAACTGTCGTAATTATCTATTAGGAGTACCTTCATCATACAAATATGGACTAAATTGATTGTTAAATCGAATTTGTTAAAATGAATTGAGCATGAAAAAAGCAATAGAAGGGAAGGGGCTTGCGCCCGCTATTGGTCCCTATAGTGCAGGAATAGAGGCAGGAAATATGATATTTACATCAGGCCAAATTGCCATGGATCCGCACACAGGCACCTTGGAGTTGGAAAGTATTGAGAGTGAAACGGAACGCGTTATGTGTAATCTACAGGCGGTCCTACTTGCCGCAGGTTCAGACTTTAACAACGTGGTGAAAACCTCAATTTTCTTGAGTAGTATGGATTATTTTCCCCAGGTCAATGAGGTTTATGCCCGACATTTTAATGCCCCATATCCGGCGAGAGAAACCGTTGCAGTAAAAACATTACCAAAAAATGTAAATGTTGAGATATCCTGCATTGCCGTGCGTAAGAGTTAACCATTTGGGTATTAAATTGCACCTTCATTTTAAACACATCAGAAATGGATTTTGACGTAATTGTAGTAGGCTCTGGACCGGGTGGTTATGTAACAGCAATACGCGCTTCTCAGCTTGGATTAAAGACGGCTGTGGTAGAAAAAGAGAATCTTGGAGGCGTATGTCTGAATTGGGGTTGTATTCCAACAAAGGCTTTGCTAAAAAGTGCGCAGGTATTTGAATACGTAAAGCATGCTGAAGACTTTGGTATCAAAGTGAGTAAATACGACAAAGATTTTAACGCAGTTGTAAATCGCTCAAGAGATGTTGCCAATGGAATGAGTGGTGGCGTTCAATTTTTGATGAAAAAGAATAAAATCACCGTACTTAATGGTTTTGGAACCGTACAATCAGGTAAGAAAGTTGCGGTTACAGATGAAAGCGGCAAAGAATCCATCTATGCTGCAAGTCATATCATCATTGCCACTGGAGCTCGTTCAAGAGAACTTCCTTCTTTACCACAAGACGGCAAGAAAATCATAGGTTACAGACAGGCCATGACCCTAGAGAAGCAGCCTAAGAAGTTGGTTGTGGTTGGTTCAGGGGCTATTGGAATTGAATTCGCATATTTCTACAACAGCATGGGCACAGAAGTTACTGTTGTAGAATACTTGCCCAACATTGTACCGTTAGAGGATGAAGAAGTCAGCAAGCAACTTGAACGCACATTCAAGAAGAGCGGAATAAAAATTATGACTAATTCGGAAGTTACTTCCGTTGATACTTCAGGAGCTGGATGTAAGGTGACTGTAAAAACGAAGAAAGGAGAAGAAGTCCTTGAAGCGGATGTAGTGCTGTCTGCTGTGGGAATTGCTCCGAACATAGAAGGAATAGGTTTAGAAGATGTTGGAATTGCTACGGATCGTGGACGTGTAATGGTCAATGATTATTACCAAACTACGGTGCCTGGATATTATGCAATAGGTGATATTGTAAAAGGTCCAGCACTAGCGCATGTAGCTTCCGCAGAAGGTATACTTTGTGTTGAGAAAATTGCCGGTCATAACGTGGAACCTTTGGATTATGGAAACATACCGGGTTGTACTTACTGTTTCCCGGAAGTTGCTTCTGTGGGAATGACAGAAAAGGCAGCTAAGGAAGCAGGGTACGAATTAAAAGTAGGAAAGTTCCCATTCTCTGCATCAGGTAAAGCATCTGCCTCAGGTCACAAAGATGGATTTATTAAAGTCATTTTTGATTCGAAATATGGTGAATTGCTTGGGGCTCACATGATTGGCTCAAATGTAACGGAGATGATAGCCGAAGCTGTACTGGCAAGAAAACTTGAAACTACCGGACATGAAATATTGAAAGCTGTGCACCCGCATCCTACGCTGAGCGAAGCCTTCATGGAAGCAACTGCCGCAGCTTATGATGAAGTCATTCATTTGTAAATAACGCGCTTAATAGGAGAGACCGCCCCAACTTTGGGGCGGTTTTTTTGTTAACCCAATTGATGAATCCACTTTTAGAATTTAAAGATTTAAATTTCTCTTACGACCAAGTTGAATTCGAATTTGGTAGTGCTTCCGTCAACGCAGGAGAGATTGTTGTAATTGTTGGTCCTTCCGGGGCTGGTAAGAGTACCTTAATGCGCTTATTACGTGGAGAATTAGATGCACATAGCGGGGAGGTAGTCATAGATGGCACCGCCGTTGAGACTAGAAAAAAACGGCTCGTTTTGGATGAAACCAAAGCAGGATGGGTACCTCAATTAGATGATCTTCAAAATATGTTAAGCCTAGAGGAGAACATTGGCCACCATATTATAGGCATGGACCCTGAGGATAGGGAAGAACGTATAGAGGCACTAAAGTCTGCCATGTATCTTGAGCAGTTCAGTGGTCAAAAGGCTAAAACATTAAGCGGCGGTCAGCGTCAAAGAGTAAGTATTGCAAAAGCCATGGCCGGCAGCCCTCCTGTGTTATTAATGGATGAAAGTTTGGCTCAGTTGGACCTGCGGACAAAATCATTGATATTAATGGATTTTAAGGCGATGATTAAGCGTGAATGTTGTGCGGCATTACTGGTATTACATGATCCGGCAGATGCACTGTTTGTTGCAGATACACTTTGGGTAGTTCAAGGCGGGAAATTAGTCCAAAAAGGTAAGCCTAATGAGATTATTGCGGAACCTATACACCATGAGATAGCCGGTTTATTTGATTACATCAATGTGCTTCCGTTACATGTAGAGGTGCCCGGCAAATGGCGTGAAAATGACCAAGAAAAATGGTGCTACGCGCATGAGTTACCCAAATTAAAGGCTATACCCATTGAAACGATTAAGCTACCAAAGGGTGAAATGCGTATTTACAATTATCATGGGTACCGCTTGATCTCAAAATAGTCTCCAAATAAAACGCCCCGCTCTAAAAAAAAACGGGGCGTTTCTAAGTACTCCAAAAGATTATTACTTCACCTTATCAACGATCGCTTTGAACGCTTCCGGGTGGTTCATGGCTAAATCTGCCAAGACTTTACGGTTCAATTCAATGTTCGCCTTTTTCACCTTACCCATGAATTGAGAGTAAGACATACCGTGCATGCGTGCACCAGCGTTAATACGCTGAATCCACAATGCGCGGAATGTGCGTTTTTTGTTTTTACGGTCGCGGTAAGCGTACTGAAGACCTTTCTCAACAGCATTCTTTGCTACCGTCCAAACGTTTTTGCGACGACCAAAGTACCCTTTGGCGTGCTTCATCAATTTTTTTCTGCGCTCTCTTGAAGCAACAGCATTTACTGAACGTGGCATAATTGTTTAATTTTTTGTGAGCGGTACTTCTACTATTTCAAAAAGGTTTATTTACCGAGCACAGGGTTATTAACTAACTCTGGGAATTACTTCATTCCCAATTGATTCTTGATGTTTTTCGCATCAGAATCAGAAACCAAACCAGATTTCGTCAAACGACGCTTCTGATCAGTTGCTTTCTTGGTCAAGATGTGTGACTTGAAAGCGTGCTTTCTTTTGATCTTACCAGAGCCTGTCAGCTTAAAACGCTTCTTTGCACTGGATTTAGTTTTCATCTTTGGCATGATTCAACTGTATTTATTTGGAGTAACTTTTATTTTTTTGGGGCAATAGTAATGTTCATCTTTTTGCCGTCCATAGATGGCATATGCTCAACTTTTCCATATTCTTCTAAGTCTTGAGCAAGACGCAACAATAATATTTCGCCCTTGTCTTTAAAAACAATTGAACGACCACGGAAGAAAACAAATGCCTTTACTTTGGCTCCACTCTGGAGAAACTCTATAGCATGTTTCTTCTTGAATTCGTAATCGTGATCGGAGGTATTTGGACCAAAACGAATTTCTTTGATAACGACCTTAACCGCTTTCGCCGCAAGTTCTTTTTGCTTTTTACGCTGATCGTACATGAATTTGCTGTAATCAATGATTTTACAAACAGGTGGATCGGCTTTTGGCGAAATTTCTACCAAATCTAATTCTAAGTCTTCAGCCATCCGCAAGGCATTTCGAGTATCGTAAACCCCAGGTTCTACATTATCTCCTACCAAGCGAATTTTTGGAACGCGGATACGTTCATTCGTTCTGTGATTTGCAGCTAACTTTTCTTTTGGCTGCTTTTTTTTTCCTCTTCTCAGTGTTCCGTTGTTTTAGTTAAACTGTTATTAATCAATTAATTCAGAAATCTCTTTCTCAATGTTTATTACAAAATCTTCACGGGTCATTGTTCCCAAATCTCCTTCTCCGTGACGTCGAACACTCAGTTCTCCGCTGGTTGCTTCTTTTTCACCAACGATTAACATGAACGGAATCTTTGTCACTTCTGCGTCTCGTATCTTCCTGCCAATCTTTTCGTTACGCTCATCTACGAGGGCGCGAATATCGGAAAATTCTAGGAATTCTGCTATTTCTTTGGCGTAGTCATTGTATTTCTCACTTACTGGTAAAATCTTAACCTGCTCCGGTGTAAGCCATAGTGGGAAATTACCACCACAATGCTCCAACAATACCGCGACAAAACGCTCCATGGAACCAAAGGGTGCACGGTGAATCATTACAGGACGATGACTTTCATTATCAGAACCCTTGTATTCCAATTCAAATCGTTCAGGCAGATTATAATCTACTTGAATGGTTCCAAGCTGCCAGCTTCTTCCAAGAGCATCTTTGACCATAAAATCTAGTTTTGGACCATAAAAAGCTGCCTCTCCGTATTCCACAATAGTATTCAGGTTTTTCTCTTCTGCGGCCTCAATAATTGCGCTTTCAGCTTTCTCCCAATTTGCATCCGATCCTATATATTTTTCCGGTTTGTTAGGATCCCTCAGGCTGACCTGCGCCGTGTAATCTGTAAAATCAAGTGTTTTAAAAATGTAAAGAACTAAATCAATGACGTTTTTGAATTCGTCTTTAAGTTGATTTGGGGTGCAAAAAATATGTGCATCATCTTGCGTAAAGCCTCTGACTCGAGTTAGACCATGAAGCTCTCCACTTTGCTCATAACGGTATACCGTTCCGAACTCTGCAAATCGTACTGGAAGATCTTTGTATGATTTTGGTGTAGCCTTGTATAACTCACAGTGGTGGGGGCAATTCATAGGCTTTAGGAGGTATTCTTCGCCTTCTTCCGGAGTATGAATGGGTTGAAAACTGTCTTTGCCGTACTTCTCATAATGGCCTGAACAAACATAGAGTTCCTTATTGCCTATATGGGGGGTGATTACACCGCTGTAACCGGCTTTCTTTTGAGCGCGTTTTAAGAAGTTTTCTAGTCTTTCTCTGAGGGCGGCGCCTTTTGGCAACCATAGAGGAAGACCTTGCCCTACTCGTTGAGAGAATGTGAAGAGTTCCAACTCTTTTCCAAGCTTCCTGTGGTCTCTTTTTTTTGCTTCCTCTAATAATTCTAAATATTCTTTGAGTTGACCTGCCTTTTGGAAAGAAATCCCATAGACCCTCGTGAGTTGAGGATTATTCTCGTCACCTCGCCAATAAGCGCCGGCCACATTCATTATTTTGACTGCCTTAATGTATCCAGTATGAGGAAGGTGTCCTCCTCTACATAAATCTGTGAAGTCTGCATGATCACAAAAAGTTATGGTACCATCTTCTAAATTGGAAATGAGCTCCGTTTTGAATGGATTGTTGATATAGGCTTTTAGGGCTTCTGCTTTTGTGACAGAGCGTAATTTAAATTCAGATTTTGCACGGGCGAACTCCAACATTTGCTGTTCAATCTTCGCAAAGTCACCCTCACCAATACTCTGCTCACCAAAGTCAACATCGTAATAGAACCCTTTCTCAATAGCAGGACCAATGGTGAGCTTAGCATCAGGATAGAAGTGAAGAATGGCTTGTGCCAAAACATGGGCAGAACTGTGCCAAAAGGCTTCTTTGCCTTTGGAATCGTTCCAGGTAAAAAACTGTAAGGTACCGTCATGCGTTAATACATCATTCAGCTCAATGGTTTGACCGTCATAGCTGCCAGATAATATATTTCTTGCAAGACCGTGAGAGATGCTTTTTGCAACGTCCATGGCTGTTGTACCTGGTTCGTAATCTCTCTGATTTCCGTCTGGGAAGGTTACAGTAATCATTTTTACCTTTTTTCTGTTATAACTAAGAGCGCAAATTTAAGTGTTCGTAGGCATTTGATGTTTTTTTAATACTGATTTTATCCAATCCTATTTCGATAGTAATTTAGCGATGATGAAAAATTCCCTTTCTAAACAAGAAGTATTGTCGCATATGAATGACCTCTGTGAGGATACGCTCATGGAAACATTGCGAATAAAATACGTTGATGTGGATGTAGCTAAAGGGAAGCTCGTAGCAACAATGCCGGTGGATTCAAGGGTGTATCAACCTATGAAAATTTTACATGGTGGTGCCACTGTTGCACTTGCAGAAAGCGTTGGTTCTGCAGCTTCGCAATTACTCATAGATCCATCTAAAGAGATGGCGGTAGGTGCTGAAATTTCTGCGAATCACCTAAAAAGCGCACGAACGGGTTTGTTAATTGCTACGGCAGAATGCCTTCACCAAGGTAAAAGTTCACACCTTTTTCAGATTAAAGTCGAAAATGAGCAGGGTGAATTAATTTCTAT
>JAYOSU010000044.1:0-8999 GCA_038139395.1 Cryomorphaceae bacterium | reverse complement strand
ATGGGAGCTTGGATGGGAGCTACCCCCGAAATATTACTAGAAAGTACCTTGGAAGGATTTAGAAGTATGTCACTCGCCGGTACGAGGCTTGAAGGTTCTAATCATTGGGGAAGCAAGGAATTGGCAGAACAAAAATTCGTAACGAACCAAGTACATAAAAGCCTTAAGACCTTTGGTGGAAGGATAACTCGTGATAAACAAGAAACCTTTAATGCTGGACCCGTTGAGCATTTATTGACGTGGGTAAATACAGATAATACTGTACTGAATCCTAAAGAACTTGCGGAAGAGCTTCATCCCACACCTGCCATATGTGGAACGCCCGTTGCAAATGCTAACCATCTTATTCAACAATTAGAGGGGTATGAACGTTCTTTATATACTGGATATTTGGCACTTTTTGAAGAGCGTGTTCATGCGGTTGTATTGCTTCGCACAATGGAGTGGTTTGATAACGGTATTCAATTTTATGCTGGTGGCGGCATTACCAAAGACAGCGTACCTTTGGATGAATGGATGGAGACTGAATATAAAATCTCGGCATTGAAAGAACTCATACATATTGATGACCTCAGATAAGGCGATTGCACAATGGATTATTGAAGCTCTTCAGCAGATGGGCGTTCAAAGCCTTGTGTTTTCACCGGGTTCAAGAAATGCCCCATTAATTATAGCCGGGACAGCAAATGCAGATATTTCTTTTCATACTGTTTTAGATGAGCGCAGTGCAGCATTCCAAGCCATTGGAGAGGCCTTAATTACGCAAAAGCCGGTCGCAATATGTTGTACCTCTGGCAGTGCCGTTGCCAATTACTATCCTGGGGTGCTTGAGGCTTACTATAGCAAAATACCTTTAGTTATAATTACCGCAGACAGACCTGCAAATCGAATTGGGAAGGGGGAAGGCCAGAGTTGTGTGCAACCCGATTTTTTTCATCCTCATATTGGAGCAAGTTTTGAATTATCTCAGGCAAGTAGTAAGTCAGATTTTCTACAGGTAATGAATGCCGCCGCTAAAATCTTAAAAGAAAAAAGTGAGCCTGTACATGTGAATGTGAGTTTCGAAGAGCCACTTTACGGACAGCGTACCTTTCACGAACCTATTACCGTTGAGATTCCTCAAATAAAGAGTCAGATGCATTTGGAGTTGGATTTTTTCGAGCCATCTATGAATGTTGCCATAGTTTGTGGACAGTTAAATCCTCACGAATCGGAATACCTAAAAGCGCATAAAGTTTTACATAGATCAAAAGCTACATGGTTTGCAGACCCGCTTAGTGGACTGCTTGGTGAACCTAATACAGTTCATATAGAACGGATTGAATCGTATAATTTTGATGGGTTGCTTTCTCTTGGGGGGCAATGGATGAGTAAGTTCCCAAAATTTCATGTCCGTCAGTTATCACTTAAAAAACACCTTCATATTGATTTGCATCAAGCGTGGAATGTATCTGATGCTCAAGAGTTTAAATGGATAAAATCCACCTTAACCGATTCGTTAAAGATGCTTTTAAAAATCAATGCCGTTAAGGTTAGCAGCAATGCTAAAATGGACCAACATTTAGAATGGTCGGATGCGCTCGCCTTTAAAACTATTTTGAGTGGATTAGAATCAACATGCGTGCTTCACTTAGCCAATAGTTCCATACCCCGCTACCTTTCTTTCTTTAATCACAAGGGTATGGTCTTTTGTAATAGAGGCATTTCTGGAATTGACGGTAGTTTAAGTACTGCTGTAGGGGCAGCTAGGGCGGATTCAAAAAGAAAACATGTCTTGATTATTGGGGATCAAAGTGCCCTTTATGATAGTAATGCGCTGAAAGAACTCGCTGAACTGCAGAATCTGCAGGTGTTTGTCTTAAATAATAGGTCAGGAGCTATTTTCAATTGGTTGCCGGGTACGGAACAAAGTTCTGAGCAAGCTCAAGGGGTTTATTCAAATTATCAAGAAGTTCAAATAGATATGCTGGCAAAAGCCTATAATTGTAGCGTTGCCAAAGTTCAGGACGTTGAAGGTCTTAAAGCCGTGGAAAAAGTCCATTTGGTTGAGGTTCTCACCTTTGATGCCCCGAATGCCGAGCAATTTCACAAATTGAATAATTATCATGTCAAATAGCAGTGGAACACCAATTAAACATTGGATTCAAGCAGCACGACTAAGAACGCTTCCGCTGGCTTTTGCTGTGATTATTTTGGGCAGTGGCTTAGCCTATTTACATAGCAATACATTTACACTTCATATTTTCCTTTTGGCCTTATTGGTGAGTTTTACCTACCAGGTCCTTTCCAACTATGCGAATGACTTAGGGGATGGCATCAAGGGAACGGATAAAAATAAAAAAGGCGAACAGCGTGCTGTCGCATCCGGGTTAATTTCTATTCTTCAAATGAAACGTGCTACTGGCTTGTTTACCATCTTGGCATTAGTATCAGGAGCACTTTTGACGTATCTAAGTTTTTGGAAAAGCCCCTTATTTTGGTTGTTTCTATTACTTAATGTTTGTGCTGTTTGGGCGGCGCGATCTTATACTTTAGGCGTATCGCCCTATGCATATTGGGGTGGAGGAGACCTATTTGTCTTTCTATTTTTTGGGTTTGTAGGAGTCATGGGATCGTCTGCGCTGCAGACAGGATCCATTGAGCTTTTAGATGCTCTCCCATCAATGGTCGCAGGTTCTTTAAGTGCGTCTGTATTGACCTTAAACAATCTTAGAGATAGGGAAGGAGATGCACTTCACAATAAGAAGACTTTAGTGGTTCGCTACGGTTCAGATTGGGGGAGGTCATATTTTAAGGCATTACTCATCATAGCCGTCATTATGAGTTTATGTTTTGCATTAATAGCGAGTGTAATATCACACAACTATTTTCCCATAGTTGCGCATTTAATTTTTCAATTTGTTTTACGCGTTCAATTCAAAAAATTTAGCTCTTCTAAAAGTCCTGAGGAATATGATAGTCTGCTTAAACCAATGGCTTTGGTCACTTTGATGTATTGTGTCCTAACCTCCTTAAGTCTCTTTTTACAATGAACGCCAGTTTCTGTTCGTATAAATTGAACTTTAAAACGCCAGGTGGTACATCTAGAGGGATTTTAAAGGAAAAAGAAAGTTTTTTCATTTGCATTAAAGAAGGCGAAAATTTTGGTTTGGGCGAAGTAGGTCTTCTTAGAGGTTTATCTATGGATGACGTGCCCAACATAGAGAAGCAAATTTTATGGACATGCAACCATATTCATCTTGGATTGGATGAGTTGTATCAAGCGAATAAGCAATTTCCAAGTATTCAATTTGCTCTAGAACAGGCTTTTAGTCATCTAATTCATGGATTTGATCACTTCTCTAATTCTTTTTCTCAAGGGCAAGACGCATTGAACATAAATGGTCTTATTTGGATGGGGGATGTTGATTTCATGCAAGAGCAAGTAGCTAAGAGATTGTCTGAAGGATTCAAAACGCTTAAAATGAAGGTAGGAGCAGTAGCATGGGAAGAAGAAAAATCAATTCTTTCTGCGATACGTAAACAATTTGGACCAGAAGATCTAGAATTACGAGTGGACGCTAATGGTGCATTTTCCTTACGAAAGGCCGTTGAGATCAGCCAGTATTTAAAGGAGATTCATGTTCACAGTATAGAGCAACCTTTAAGGGCAGGAGAAAACCAAGAATTAGCTAGAGCTGCAAGGCAGATGCACATCCCAATTGCTCTTGACGAGAGTTTGATTGGAGTGGTCAGTAGAAGGGATAAAGAACAACTTTTAGACACCGTTCAACCCCAGTATATCATTTTGAAGCCAAGTTTTATTGGAGGTTGGAAAGGTTCTGATGAGTGGGTAAAACTTGCGGAAGAGAGAGAGATAGGATGGTGGGCCACGTCAGCTTTAGAGAGCACTATAGGGTTAAACGCCATTGCTCAATGGGCTTATTCAAAAAATAATAAAATACCACAAGGTTTGGGGACAGGTAGCCTTTATACCAATAATATCCCGGGTCCATTCAAAGTGGAAATGGGGCAGTTGAAAATGAAAGGAGATATACAAGAAAGTTGGGACTTAGGCCCAATTAAATCGATCCTCTAAGACCTATAAATAAAGCTCTTCCCGGAGCGACTATACCTGATGAATAAGGTCGGTATTGAACGTCTGTTATGTTTTCTAATCCAATACGCAGTAATAAGTTTTTGTTGAACTCATAATTGGTCATGATGCCAACGGTGTACCATCGAGGTGAATATGGATTGCCATTTTCGTCTGCAGCGTAGATATGTGTTTTGCTACGTTCGCTAAAGCTCAATTCTTCATAACTCATCTCTCCATTGTATCTGCCCGTAATTGTGGCCGACCATCTCTTTTTACGGAAGACTAATTGTGAAGTCGCATTGAAAGGATTTGCATGGCGCAATGAATTACCCTCGCTATCACTTCCAAAGGGATGCGACCAATGAATAGTCCAGAATAAAGACTTATTGAATTCGGTTCTAATACCAAATTGATATCCCCAAATGATTGCGTGATCAAGATTTTGAACAGCCAATATCTGAGACATTTCACCATCATAGATCATACTGTCAGTACCATTAAAACTATAAGGAGCCCGAATCATGGCATTGTCTAAATAACTGTAATACAAGCTTGCGTCCAATACTAAATTCTTACTCAACAATTGCTTCATACCCACTTCAGCGCTATATAAGCGCTCTTCTTTGAGATTTTCATTGGGTATTACAATAGCACCAGGCTGCGAATCAAAAACCTTTGAGGCGTCGTCGACGTTTGGCGCGCGGAATCCTGTACTTAGATTTAGGAAGTACTTAAAAGTTTTCTTTGAATAGGTCGCGCCAAGGGCACCACTCGGTGCAATAAAGTTCCAAACGGCATCTTTTTCAAATCCATTGAATCGAATTGGCGTAAACATGTAAATATGATTCATACGCGTTCCACCAGAAAGCGAGAAGTTGGGGGTGATGTTGTATAGTGCGTTTGCAAATGCTGCCGTACTCATCCAACGTGATCCATCCGCATATCTTGTTTGTGCATCCCAGGTATTGTTTCTGTCGTTTGCGGCATAATGAAATGCCTGACTGGTAATCAAATTCAAATTCCAATCGGCTCCATAGCTAATACTAAGCTTGCTGTTGACTTTCTTTGTAGCATCCACATTTGCCTGTGCCATTTTTACTAATTCGGTCTGCTGACGTCCCTCCGAATGTCTGTATTTCCTAGAATCCCGACTCTCTTGGTACCCCTGAGCTGCTGCGGACCACTTGATTCTATCGTAGAGTTTTGTGAGCTTTCTATCCTCATATGCAAGTGTGAGCATAGACCAAAATTGCGGCCCATAATTCCAATAGGCATAACGTGGTGCGCCATTTTTGGTCTCTATGATTCTATCATACCGATTAATTTCAGACAATTGACTTGCATAAAACGCCAATTTTATTTCGCCAGTTTCTGTAACTCTAAATTTTAATTTTTGTGTCAAATTCCGCTGATCGTATGCGGTTTTAGGTTGAATGTGGGGATTGCTAGGTTTCCTAAGTGTATCAAGATTACCAAATGTCAAAGGCTCGCATACAGCGAGGTAATTTTCTAAAGAGCTAAATGAACGCTGGGATGTATTCGCGCCCATTCGTACATTGCTGTATTGACTGTAAGTGATATTGGTCATGGCAGCCCAGTTAGATCCGCCGTAATTGATTCTGAAATTAGGTCTTCTAGTAAGTTGCGCATTATTGGTTCCAAAGTCATAAATCAAACTCTGCAATGCTTCCGTGCTGTCTCCATAGTGAGCATCATAAGTATTTATGTGCATAGTGCCACCCAGCGCATCGGAGCCGTGCAAGACGGAACCCGGGCCTAGGCTGATTTCTATATCAGATATGCTCAGGGGATCTAGGCTGATGACATTATGAACATTGCCCGAACGAAAAATAGCATTATTCAATCGCATACCATCTACAAGAATCAAAACGCGAGAGGAACTCATTCCTCTTATCATTGGTGAACCACCGCCACTTTGACTTTTTTGGACAAATACATTTGGATCAATACTCAGAACATCTGCACTAGATCCAATGAATTGATCATTCATTCGTTTGGCATTAATCGTTCTAACTTCTTGCGGGTTATGCTTAAAGTTTGCTTCTATTCGATTGGCCTTAATGACGACCTCTTGAATATTCAAGATACTTTCATATAGGCTTATCACGAATTCAGCTCGTTCTAATTGCTTATAATTAAAATGTCTAGGAGCATAAGAAGTGTGATAAAATGAAACAACATCATCTTCTTTTAGATTATTTATTCTGATTTTACCCAGTGGCCCGGTTGTTCCTGCAAATTGGTTATTCACGGTTATGCTGACGCCTTCAATGGGTAAATCACTTGCTTTACTTTTGACCGTGATCCATTGTGGTCCTGAAGAAGGCGTGTTCGCAAATAAAGCCGTGGAGCACGCGATCAAAATGTATGTAAAGAATGTTCTAATTTTGTGCATTGCGAGCACAAATAACAAAAACTATACCTAATTGTATACGAAACCCACCACTAAATTTATATATCTCGGAAAAGAATATTCCGTTGGTGAATTAATGGAAATTCCGAATGCGCCAAAGTGGTTAGTGCATATCCAAAATCAACTCCAGTACTTATTAAATGAACAAGAAAAAATTAGTTTTCGAACAAGCGGAAGTACAGGAGATGCTAAAAAGATTTGGTTAAAAAAAAGCGTGCTTATCGCTTCAGCTCAAAAGACATTAGACTTTTTTAATTTAAGTGAAGGTGATACTGCGGCGTTGATTCTTCCGGCACAGTTTATTGGCGGTGCAATGCTCTTGGTACGCTCGCTTATTGGCGGTTTACACCTGCACCTTTACGAGCCAGCACTTTGCCCCATAGGAGTGACATCCGTTGATTTCATTTCTTGTACACCGGCCCAATTTATAGCGTTATCTAAAGCCCAACAGTTTACTGCATTCCAAGGAACTATTTTATTAGGTGGATCATCCCTTCCAGGAGGAATTGATTCCAAGAAATTGAACGTATTTGTGGGCTATGGTATGACAGAAACTGCTTCTCATGTTGCCCTAAGGTCTATTTATGATGACCACTACACCGCCATGGATGGGGTAACTTTTTCTGAAAGAGAGGGAGCTTTAATCATTGATGCTCCCCATCTTGAAATCCGTAATATGATTACGAAAGATGAAATCGAATTGATAGATAAAACGTCGTTTAGATTTAAGGGAAGGTTGGATGATACTATTAATTCGGGAGGCTTAAAAATTCAGCCATTGGAAATTGAGCAATGTTTTTCACGCGAGGGAATAGAGGTATACGTTTCTTCTATTCCACATGAAGAATTTGGTGAGGCAGTTGTTCTAGTCACTCAATCAAGGATGAGCAAGGAAATGCTGGGACAAATACTTAAGGATTTACCAAAAAATAAAAGGCCCAAGTTTCAATTAAATGTTCAACAATATCCTCAAGTGTCCAATGGAAAAATTGACAGAAATTCAATCCGATCCTTAGTTAAAGAATCTCAACATCTCCTTTACCGGCTCTAATTAACGTAGGCGTATTCGTAGTTAAATCTATCACGGTGGAAGGCGTATTGTCACCCCATCCGCCATTGATGACAAAATCTGCTTTGTGGGCGTAGTTCGCTATGATTTCTTCTGGATCTGTTGGGTATTGTAGCAATTCATCGTCGTGATGTAAAGAGGCCGATGCCAAGGGTCTACCAAGTTCCTCTGTAAGCGCCCTTACAATTGGGTTGTCCGGTAATCGAATACCTATGGTTTTCCTCTTTTGACCAAGTCGTCTTGCAAGAGTTATGTTGGATTCTAGCACCAAGGTATAAGGACCAGGTAAACATTGCCTCATAAACTTGAAGGTAGCACCGCCTACACTTTGTGTATATTCAGACACTTGACTAAGGTTGGTGAAGAGAAATGAAAATTCCGCTTCTTTTACCGTTTCTTTTTTGATTTCGGCGAGTTTCTTTAAAGCAATAGGATTCATAAAGTCACCTGCAACTGCATACACGCTATCCGTAGGAATAATAGCTATTTCTCCAGCAATGAGTCTTTTTGCACATTCTTTAATGAGCTGTTGGTTTACGCTATCTGGATAAATGGTATAAATCATTGTGGTTGATTTGCTCTAAAATAAACAAAGCCCCGCCAATAGCGGGGCTTTGTGAGAACTAATGTTAGTTATGTTTAGCTATTTGCTTTTGCATGGTCTGACAAGAACTTTGCAAGACCTATATCCGTTAGTGGATGTTTTAATAAGGCCTCTATAGCGCTTAGTGGCCCGGTCATGACGTCCGCTCCAATCTGAGCACACTCAATAATGTGCATGGGATGTCTTACAGAGGCAGCTAAAATTTCTGTTTCAAAACCATAATTATCGTAAATCACACGTATGTTTTCAATAAGGCCTAATCCATCGGTTGAAATGTCATCAAGACGTCCTATAAATGGACTTACATACGTTGCACCTGCTTTTGCTGCAAGAAGAGCTTGACCGGCAGAGAAGATTAAGGTGCAGTTCGTCTTAATTCCTTTATCAGAAAAGTACTTCAGCGCTTTTACGCCGTCCTTAATCATGGGGATTTTGACAACTATTTTTTCATCTAATGCTGCTAGCGCCTCGCCTTCGCGAACCATGCCTTCAAAGTCAGTGGAAATAACCTCAGCACTTACATCACCGTCCACAATATCGCAGATTGCTTTGTAGTGTGCAATTACATTAGTATCCCCGCTGATGCCTTCTTTGGCCATTAAGGATGGATTTGTGGTTACGCCGTCCAAAACACCAAGGTCTTGGGCTTCTTTAATCTGCGCTAAGTTGGCCGTATCAATGAAAAATTTCATGTTGAAAAGTTGAGTTGGGTTAACGCTGGTAAAAGTACATCAAACTCCAAACATTCGGGAATAAAAAATGGGCAAGCGACTTACATCACACCGCTACAACTAATTACCCTTGCTGCGTTCCC
>JAYOSU010000043.1:0-16152 GCA_038139395.1 Cryomorphaceae bacterium | reverse complement strand
TTTTTCATTTTAAATCTTATTCAGCTGGTTCTTCACTCTTAGGCAAATAGCGCAAAACCACTCTATTGTCTTTTACCAGGTATTTTTTTGCAACGCGTTGTATGTCCTCACGAGTTACGCTTCGGTAACGCTCTATTTCAGTATTGATATAGTTTGCATCGCCGTAGTAGGTATGATAATCTGCGAGAGATTCCGCAATGCCAGCCATTTTTGAATTGCTCTGGATAAAATTGCTTTCCATTTGATTTTGGATTTTCTGGAATTCGCGCTCAGAGATAAGATCATTTTGAAGATTCGATATCTCTTCTTCTAATGCAGGAACCATATCGTCAATAGTTTTCCCGGCATTAGCTAGAGAAAAGGTGATAAATGCACCGCCTTGCTCTAGAGAAAAAGGAAAAGCAAAAACCTGTAGAGCAGTTTGGTCTTGATCAACCAATCTCTTGTACATACGGGATGACGGACCACCACTCAATACGGAACTTGCCATTTGAAGCGCGTAAGCATCGTCTGAGGTTTGCGGGGGCATGCGATAACCCATCATAATAGCAGGTAACTGAATATTGTCATATATGGTAGCCGTTTTCTCACCACCCAACTCCGGTTCTTGAACGGTTGGTTGCACAACTTCCGCCCCTTTTGGTATTTCTCCAAAGTAGGCCTGAATAAGCGCTTTTGTTTTTTCAATATCTATGTCGCCTGCAATGCTCAAAGTAGCATTATTTGGGACATAGAATTTTTTATAAAAGTTCATGAACTCATCCAATTGGGCCGCATTTAAATGGTCCATAGATCCTATGGGAACCCAATTATAGGGATGTTCGGTATACAAACGCTTCATCATGTTTTCCAACCAAGAACCGTAAGGCTGATTATCCACACGTTGACGCTTCTCTTCCTTCACGACCTCTCGCTGCGTTTCAACACCAATATTTTGAATATTGGCATGAAGCATTCTTTCACTTTCTAACCAAAGACCTAATTCCATTTGATTAGACGGTAGCAATT
This sequence comes from Cryomorphaceae bacterium, assembly GCA_038139395.1. GTDB lineage: Bacteria > Bacteroidota > Bacteroidia > Flavobacteriales > Schleiferiaceae > UBA10364. Next base: position 15,144 of record JAYOSU010000043.1, on the reverse strand, counting down.
CAAAATAAAACGTTCTGTCTTGTGAGGTATTTGCATTTAGTGCGCCACCAGCGTTAGTTACATAACTATCGAATTCCCCGCGACCTATATTTTCGCTTCCCTCAAACAATAGATGCTCAAAGAAATGGGCGAATCCGGTGCGCTCTGGGTCTTCGTTTTTACTACCAACGTGGTATAGGACCGTTACAGCCGCAATAGGAGTACTGTGGTCTTCGTGAAGAATAACGTGTAAACCGTTGTCTAAATCGTACTCTTCAAAATCAATTTTGTTTTGAGCACATAAGGCAGTTGAAAACGCCAAAGCACCCAAGATCATGAAGTTTTTCATTAAAGATATTTTAGGATAGTGCCTCAAATATAAGGTCTCAATAACCGCAAGTCGAAGAAATGCCGTTCAACTTTTTGAAATCTTACCTATTTTAACGCTTTGTTATTAAAGCAGTTGTTTTATATTTGCAGCCCTTAAAAAGAAGTATAATGTACGCAATTGTAGAGATAGCAGGGCTTCAATACAAAGTTGAAAAAGACCAACGCTTGTACGTAAACCGCTTAAATGTTGAGGCAGGGAAGAAAGTAAAATTCGACCGTGTCCTCCTCATAGAAGAGAAAGGTGATGTAAAGGTTGGCGCCCCGGTTATAGACGGAGCTAAAGTAGATGCTACCGTTAACGGCGAAGTAAAAGGCGACAAAATTCTTGTATTCAAGAAGAAGCGTCGCAAGGGTTACCAAAAAATGAACGGTCACCGTCAAATTTTTACTTCAATTACGATAAACAAAATCACTGCGAAAGCTCCAGCTAAAAAAGCTGCAGCAAAAGCAACTGAAGAAAAGGAAGCTGCTCCTAAAAAGGCTGCTCCTAAAAAGGCTGCAGCTAAAAAAGCAACTACTGCTAAGAAACCAGCAGCAAAGAAACCAGCTACTAAAAAGGCAGCCCCTAAGAAACCAGCAGCTAAAAAAGCAGATAAATAAAAAGTTATGGCTCACAAGAAAGGTGTAGGTAGTTCGAAAAACGGACGCGAATCAGCAAGTAAACGATTGGGTATCAAAATTTTTGGTGGCCAAGACGCAATCGCAGGAAATATAATCGTGCGTCAAAGAGGAACCAAGCATAATGCAGGTGAAAACGTAGGTATTGGAAAAGATCATACGTTATTTGCACTTGTGGACGGCAAAGTTGAGTTCCGCAAGAAAAAAGACAATAAAAGCTATGTGAGCGTTGTACCCAACGCATAACATTTCACTCGTTTAGACTCGAAAAAGCCGTGCTTCAATTAAGCACGGTTTTTTTTATGTCCAAACTTTGCGCAGGTAATGCCCAAATTGAGAAATAGAGTCTTCTACAGTTCTGTACTTATGAAGTTCTGCTCCTGTTGTACCGTCATATTGGATTTTAGAGAACAGCATAATACGCATTTGAGGGGTGAAAAATCTGCCAATGAACGGAACCCTACTCAAAAAAGCAAAGTCACGCATTCTATCTAGCCAAGGTTCTGCATTCAACCTTTTTAATTTCTTGGTAGAACCTATTGCTTTTCCTAGTTTATCCAAAAGAACATAAAAAGAGGCATTCTCTGCTACAGCTACAATTGGACCTACAACTCTTTTTCGGTGCGCTGCAACCGTTATTGACGCAACATCTCTAACATCTACGATACCTGTAGAGCCGTCTGTGGCTACTGGAAGCCTACCGTCTTGAAGACGGGCCCACAATTCCTGTGGCGGCTTTTCTTTAGGGCCGATACCTAAGATTACTCCCGGCCTAATTATGGAAATAGACATCCCTTCTGCCTGTGCCTTCCAAACCCGAAGTTCACTTGCGATTTTCCCTAGAGCGTAATTTGACAAAAAGGCATCAGATCGATTGGGATGAAAATGCGCAGGACCAATCATTTCCTCTTCGCCTAGAGGCACTGTCCCGCCCATAACGGCAATCGAACTGATGTGTGTGAAGTGCTTTATATTCAATAATTCACCCAACAAGAGCATTTGATCCGTAAGTTGTTCATTCGATGTATTTGGTGAGGTAGATGGACTAATATTAATTGCCGCGGCTGCATGTATTATCTCCTTTGGGAGCGCAATATCATGAACGGTACAATAGTCTATGATTGCTTCAAAACAAAAATGTCCATCGCCTAAATCGCAATCAATCCAATGGATATTTTGCATGGAAGAAAATCGCTCAGAATCCAAATTCAAGAAGTCTTGAGTCATCGCCATTTGGTGCATGGATGAACTAGCACGTTTGGCACAGAGAATGGGGCCCGAATGCGCCTCATCTGCCAAGAAACCCAGCAGTTCAGCTAGAATAAACGAACCCAATTGACCTGTTGAACCGGTAATAAATAAGGTGTCTTTTGAATCCATTGGCTATTGAACGCTGTTGTGAAAGTAGTGGTTATTACTTTTGCAGCAGAATTCTTTGAGCATGAAAAAAGCAGATATCCAAAAGGCACTGGAAAAAGTAAGTACCACCAAAGCAGAAAACATAGTTGCTGCTGGTTTGGTTCGCAACATTCAAGTATTTGGTGATGAGGTAATTGTGGATGCTGAAAGTATAAGCCCGACCTTACAAGCAAAGAAAAAATTAGAGGTCGACATCATGAAAGCTATTCACGAAGAAGTAAACGTGAAAGCCAAGGTAGTTGTGAACATTACCGTCAGTGAAAAAGCTAAGGAAGAAGCCAGTAATGTAATCAAGGGAGCTGCAATTCCCGGTGTTCAAAATATAATTGCAATCGCCTCGGGTAAAGGGGGTGTTGGAAAAAGTACAGTTACCGCGAATCTAGCGATAGCTCTTACGAAAATGGGGTTTAAAGTGGGGCTCATTGATGCTGATATTTATGGTCCTTCCATTCCATTAATGTTTGATATTCAACATGCAAAACCCATGACTGTGCATGTAGATGGTAAAAACAAGATGGGACCTGTAGACGGATATGGTGTAAAAGTGATGTCCATTGGTTTTTTTGCAAATATGGACCAAGCAGTGGTCTGGCGCGGTGCAATGGCAACCAAGGCATTAACCCAAATGATACACGACACCCATTGGGGTGAATTGGACTTTTTATTGATTGACTTACCGCCGGGGACCGGGGATATTCACTTGAGTATGGTTCAAAATGTTCCCGTTACAGGTTCGGTAGTGGTAAGCACACCGCAAAAGGTGGCGTTGGCTGACTGCCGCAAAGGTGTTGCCATGTTCCAAATGGATCAAATAAATGTTCCAGTATTGGGTATTTTAGAAAACATGAGCTATTTCACGCCACCAGAAGTGCCAGATAATAAATACTATCTCTTTGGCAAAGAAGGAGCAAGAAATCTAGCCAAATCACTAAACGTTCCGTTTCTTGGTGAATTACCGTTAATTCAAAGTATTCGCGAAGCAAGTGATGTAGGCAGGCCGGCAGCGCTTCAAGAGGGAACAAAGATTCCGTTGGCTTTTGAAGAAATCGCTCGTAATATTGTAAGCGAAGTTGCAAAGCGCAATGAAAGCTTACCGCCAACAGAGATTGTCCGCATAACAACTATGGCAGGATGTTCTCCAAATTAAAATTTTAGTGGATACGCTAACAGAGAAAATTGAGAAAGCCTTAGACGAAGTTCGTCCTTTTCTTGCCAATGATGGTGGCGATGTAAGTCTAGTGAATATTGAAGGAACTACTGTAGAAGTTCAATTCCACGGTGCTTGTGTAGGATGTAAAGTAAGTGACTTTACACTGAAAGGAGGAATTGAGTCTACTATTAAAAAATATGCGCCAGAAATTGAGCGTGTCATTGCCATTGAGGCGTAAATCTTAAACAACCATGCTGCAAATTCAGCGCATTAGACAAGAGCCCGAAGCCATCATAGATGGGTTAAAAAAGAGAGGCATTGACGCTACTCAAACGATTCATGATTTATTAGAAATGGATGGTGAACGACGTTCGATTCGCCATAAAATGGAGGAAAAACAGGCACGCAGCAATGCGCTAGCCAAAGAAATCGGAACCTTATTCAAATCCGGCAAAGGCGGTGAAGCCAATGAATTGAAAAAAGAAACAGGGTTGCTCAAACAAGATATTAAAGACCTGAGTGAAGCGCTTCATGCTCTAGAAGAAAAAGAGCATAACCTCCTATTAACCCTACCCAACGTACCTCATCCAAGTGTAAAAGCTGGAAAAGATGAACAGGACAACGAGGAGGTAAGCCGAAGCGGCGATATTCCTACTTTGCATCAAAACGCAAAACCTCATTGGGACTTAGCATCCGAATATAACCTAATAGATTTTGAATTAGGAGTAAAAATAAGTGGCGCTGGTTTTCCTGTGTATGTAAATCATGGCGCTCGCCTTCAACGGGCTATGATCAATTTCTTTCTTGACGAAAACAGAGCCGCGGGATATACGGAATATCAACCACCACATTTTGTCAACGCTGCCTCTGGTTATGGAACTGGTCAACTTCCAGATAAAGAAGGGCAGATGTATGAAATGCCTTTAGACGGACTCTACGCTATTCCAACTGCTGAAGTGCCCATCACCAACATATTTAGAGACGAAATTGTCAATGCCGCTGATTTCCCCATAAAAAGTACGGGTTATACACCGTGTTTTAGACGTGAGGCTGGTTCTTATGGGAAAGATGTTCGTGGACTAAACCGTTTGCACCAATTTGATAAGGTTGAAATAGTAAGTATCACAGACCCTTCAAACTCTTATGATATTTTAGATGAGATGGTAGCGCATGTTTCTGGTTTGTTGGATAAGTTAGAACTGCCATATAGAGTGCTTCGGTTATGCGGTGGTGATGCCGGATTTACATCAGCATTAACCTATGATTTTGAGGTATACAGTGCTGCCCAAGAACGTTGGTTAGAGGTAAGTTCTGTTTCTAATTTTGAAACCTTTCAGTCCAATCGTCTCAAATTGAGGTACCGTGATGAAAATGGTAAAACCCAATTGTGCCATACGCTGAATGGTTCTGCTATGGCTCTGCCGCGTGTTTTAGCTGCATTACTAGAAAATCATCAGACCCCAGATGGAATTAAAATTCCTAAAGCGCTAGCGGAATACACGGGATTTGATATGATCAAATAATGAGAAGATTTAGCCTAGTAATTCTTGTAATTTGGGGTGTTTCCGGGTGCACCAATCCCGAACCTTGGAGGGTGAAAATGACGGGGATGTTAGATTCCATGGTGGTGCTTAGTAAAAGTCATGAAAGCGTAATCAATAGCGTTGACAGCACTAAAGTTCAACAAGCCTACTTAGAAATGGGTGAGCTTCATGTTTTCTTTCTTGATAATGTGGATGAGATGATGGAAATGGGCGTTCCCAAAATCATGTTCACAGGACCGCTCTACAAAATGGAAAATTGTGTTAAATCCTATGGACGTGTAATAGGTAGCTACACCACTGAATTAGCTCCGGAATACAACTCCAATCAGCTTAGTAAACTTCTATCCGCAGTAGAATCGAACGCGCTTGACAGCGCACTTGCAATTAAGTACTTCAATGACGAAGCCTTTGCATTGAGAGATGCTAACCAAAGAATCAATAAGAGCTATGGCGCATGTTTTGAATGCCTAAGAGAGCATGACGTATTACTTGCCAAATTAGACTCGCTCAAGAACTTTATCTTAGCGACAAATGCGCCTAATTAAATTTCTTTTAGTTCTTCTTCCTTTTGCAAGTTTTGCTCAAAAAGCAAATACTAAAAACAGCATCAAGGATTGTGACACGCTAATTATTAACGGCGACTACAAGGCTGCCTTAGCATGTCTTGAACCCCTTTATAATAAGAACCCTTCAGGGCCTGCGTTTGAAAAACTGCTCGATACGCAGCTTTTGTTGGGAGACAGCATTGCGGCATTAAAGTTAGTTCGCAAACAAAATAAAAAGTTTGGCGCATCTAGACCTCAATATACAGTTGACCACTGGGTGCTTAGTCAATCTTTAGATAAGCGCGGTCCAAAATGGGAAGAAATAGAATTAGAAGTAATTAAAAATCCCTATACCTCAAGAACTGTTGTTAGGGTATTAGAAAAATATGGATTATTGCAGGAAGCAGTAAACATTCTTGAACTCGCAGAAAGCAAACAACCAAAGCTAAGAGCAGCCTTTGAGCGGGCACAGCTCTATGCTCAGCTGGGTCAAATAGACCAACAATACGCGGCATATTTAGAAGCTATCGAACAGAATCGGGGTTACTTGGCAAACATTAAGTTGCGCATAACTCAAAACATTAATGATGACGAACAAGACTTGCATGCAGAGGCAGCAAAAAGAGCTTTATTGTCAAAAATCAAGCAAGGTGGTAATGTTTCCGTTTTTGAAAACCTGCTCCTTTTTGTTTACCGAGAAGAAGGTGATTTTGATAGGGCTTTTAGGTGGCTAAAGGCTAAAGCGAAGAGTAACGATTTCAGGGCAAATGAATTTATTTCTGTGGCGCGTGAAGCCATTGAAGTGGATCAAAAAGCTACGGCTATTGAAGTCTATGACTTCATGATTTACAATCGACCAAGCATGCTCCAAGGAAATTGGCTCAATGAGGTATTGAAAGATCAACTTGAATTATTGGGCTCAATGCAACCAGGACAGGCAGAGCAATTGATTGAAGATTTCAAAAATCAAGAATGTGGCTCTTGCTTTGCTTGGGAATTGGCTCGAGAGGAATATATCATCAAGTCAAAAGAAATGGATAGTACCGCAGCCTTTGATTACGGTAGAACCATGGAAAATCTGAGAGTTATCTATTCAGAAAGTCTTTGGCACGGATTGACGTACAAAAGTTTTGCTGAAATTTTACAATTAACGGGAGATTTTGATAGAGCGCTCATTGAATATGCCCGTGCGGAGACCTTACTCGGAGATTCCAAAGAAGGAGATGAATCTAGATTAGCCCGTGCAATGTGCGCCTTTTATAGTGGCGACATTGATTGGGCAAAAACACAATTGGAGGTATTGTTGCAGTCCACGAGCAAAGAAATCGCAAATGATGCTTTAGAAAATGCTTTATTGATAGCTGCAAATACTGTTGAAGACACCTTATTTGAAGGACTCCAGCTTCTACGAATTCCCATGCTCTTAGAAGTAATGAACAAGAATGAAGAAGCATTAATGGCCTATGAAAAAGCTGAACGCGTCCTTTTAGCCAATGAGGTATACGACGACCTGCTTTACAAAAAAGGAAGAATACAGTTAAAACTGGGAAAGTTCAATGATGCGGCTAATACGTTCTTAGTACTTCAAGGAGCTGCTGGTGAAGGAATGTGGAAGGAAGAAAGCTTTTTTTATTATGCCAAATGCCTTTATAACTTAAAGGATGACAATGCACAACAAGCCACTGAACAGTACCTCTTAAAATATCCCGGTGGTTTTTACTACGAACAGGCTCGATTAATGTACCGTACCTTTGATTTATGAGCGAACACATTTATAATGTTACCGTAGTAGTAAACCCCGTGGTAGAAGAGCGTTGGCTAAAATGGATGAGGGAAGAGCATATACCTAATGTTATGGATACGGGCTTATTTTCTTCTTTCCTTTTTACTCAAGTTTTCCCCGAACAAGAACAAGATCACCCAAGTTACAGTATACAATACCGCGCGGCCGATCTTGAAAGTATAAAACTGTATATGCAGATGTACGCTGACGAACTAAGAGCTAAAAGCGCAAAGGCTTGGGGCGAACATGCTCTAGCCTTTAGAACCGTGCTTGAAGTATTGGACGAAAACGAATGAAACCCAACCATATTTTTACCCTATCCAATGGAATACAATGTTCTTTTCAATACAAAAAGACGCCAGTAGCTCATGTCGCCATTGCGATTAAAGCAGGATCTCGAGACGAACTTGAGCACCAACAGGGACTTGCTCATTTCATAGAGCATAATCTTTTTAAGGGCACAAAAAATAGGAAAGCATACCATATTCTAAGTAGATTGGATGATGTAGGTGGTGAACTAAATGCTTACACAACTAAAGAAGAAACTATTATTCACGCAAGTTTCTTAAAGGGTGACTTAAGAAGAGCTATGGATCTGCTTAGTGATGTACTTATCGCAAGTACATTTCCAGAAAAAGAACTGATCAAAGAAAAAGACGTCATAAAAGACGAAATATTCAGCTACAAAGACGCTCCTTCCGAAAGGATTTTCGATGATTTTGAAGATTTAATTTTTCATGGAAGTTCTTTAGGCAGAAATATTTTAGGAACCCCGGAAAGTGTTGATCAATTAACTCGTGAGGACATTTTAGAATTTAGATCTCGCACTTACACGGCGAATCGTATCAAAATTGCCGCAGTAGGACCCTTTGGGTTGGAAAGAATGGAGTCCATGGCTGAAGGTTTCTTTGGGCACTGGACACCTAAGGTTAGTAATTGGAAAGCTAATGAGAAAATAAGTAACAAAGGACAACGAATCGTGAGTCCTGAGGCTCAATTTCAAGATCACTTTATGACGGGTTGGCGGATTCCGGGAATTCACTCTAAAGACCGCAGGGCGCTCTTATTATTGAACAATGTGCTTGGTGGGCCCGCGATGAATAGTAGATTAGGCCTCAATATTAGAGAAAAACACGGGATTGCTTATAATATTGAGAGCTACATAAACCTCTACAGCGACACTGGCTTACTTGGTATTTACCTAGGATGTGACCCTAATCAGACCAAGAGAGCCGAGCAACTGGTGCATAAAGAAGTGGAGAAGTTTCAGCATCGTTCACTTGGAGTTCTACAATTGAGTAAGGCTAAAAATCAATTTATTGGACAAATGGCTCTTGCAGAAGACAACGGTTTAAATAGCGCCATTGGAGCTGCTAGAGCACTAATGCATTTTGGCAAAGTGAATACTTTTGAATTTGTTGCAGAGCAAATCACCCAATTAACCAATGAAGATGTACAACGAGTGGCCAATGAATACCTGAATAAAGACGATGCTTTTACCCTTATTTACACCAAAGCTTAGTTATGGAATTTCTTAGCGACGAAATACAGAAATACATTAGTGAGCACACCACCAAAGCACCGGAATATTTAAATGAATTGGAGCGGGAAACGTGGGTTAAAGTAATCATGCCACGCATGCTTAGTGGACATGTTCAAGGCCAACTCTTGAAGCTTTTCACCTTGATGAAAAGACCAAAGTATATACTAGAGGTAGGCACTTTCACGGGTTATGCTTCCCACTACTTGGTGGAGGGTTTAGCAGAAGACGGTGAATTCCATGCCATTGAAATTAACGAGGAATTAGAATCTACTATCCTAAAATATTGGCAAAAGAATCCAAAGTCAAACCAGATGCATCTTCATCTAGGCCCTGCAAAAACAAAATTAAGAGAGGTCCAAAAACCATGGGATTTCATTTTCCTTGATGCAGATAAAAAAGGGCTCTTAGACTATTACGAAACACTTGTTCCGCTCATGCCATCCGGTGGCATCATGCTTATAGATAATATATTATGGTCAGGAAAAGTAGTTGAAGAACTGGCTTCAAACGACAAAGACACGAAGAGCATTCTTGCCTTAAACAAGCATATTTCCGAGGATACACGTGTAGAACAAGTTATTTTGAGTGTTCGCGATGGAATAATGATGATTCGCAAGCAATAAATTACAATGATGTTCCCTATCTTGGAACTTCAATTCATTTAAATACTTATTTATGAAAAAAGTTTTACTCCTTGCCGCAATCGCATTTGGGTTCAACGCTTTCTCTCAGGATGCAATGAAAGAAAAACTATTGCAGACTGAAATCACTCCGAATGCTGCTGCGAAAGAAAAAATCGAAGACATCATTTTGAAAAGAGGTGGTGCAATCAACAACAATTATGATTATACAGACTTCTTGTATCAATTTTATCAATCAGACATGACTTTAGGTGCTATTACCACTACACCTGATTCTTCTACAGTCATTGTATATGGTGATGGTTCAACAGGCTATTCGTACAACCACGCGGTTGGCGCTACCTATGACTTCAACTATTACGCTTGGGCGGATAATGAATTCAATGAAACCGATCAGATTACTATTGATTCGTTATATGTAATTGGTGGTTATGACATCTTCAACGGCAACAATGCTGACAAGATTCGTTTTACCATTTTTAAAGGTGCAAACGGATTTGGAGCTCCTTTTGCCGGTGTCATCTACAATGCAGGTACTTGGGCAGCATTGGACCCAACCGTACAACCTACCGCGAAAACTATGGATTATGAAGGTAGCCCATTAGACGGAAATCAAGGCGGACCAACGGCTGCTAACGCCATTACAATTGACTATAACTTAAGCACTGCTGATAGCGGTGTGGCTATAGTTGGCGTTGAGGTACCAAACGGCGGTTTGACCATGATGGGTAATCAGCTATTAGGTATTTTTATTGAGTACTTACCTGGAGGTCTAACCACTTCAGATACCATCAACTACCAAGCAAATACAGGAAGCATTAATCCATTCTATTTCTACTACTACAGAGAAGGAAATCCTCAAGCACCACAAGGATACTTCATTCAAGACTTTGACAGTACTTCTACAAACTGTTCAAACTTCTTGTTTAACACTACTCGTTACAGTGGTCATGTTGCTCCAGCCGATTGGAGAAACGATCAAACAAGTATCAACATGGCATATTCACACCTAATTTCTGTGACTGCCTCTGGAACATCCACTATTGGTATTGAGGATAAGGACTTAACTTCTGTTTCTATTTTCCCTAACCCAACTAATGGTGTTGTGAACGTAGAATTAGATGCAACTACTGATGCAACGGTTACCGTCGTTGATGTATTGGGCCAAATAATTTACGCTTCTAACGAATCATTCGTAGCTGGCGAGCGCAAAGTAATTGACCTAAGCAATAATGCAAAAGGCATGTACATCTTGTCCGTAGAAGGAGAAGGTGTAAATACCGTAGAACGCATTACCATCAAGTAATCCTTACTTGATTTAACACAAAACACACCCAACCGGGGCTGCTACGCAGCCCCGGTTTTTTTATACCACTAAATCAATAAAATGCTTAGCGAAGCGCCTGCCTGACCTGCTTGAATAGCTTGGACTTGAAAACGTATTCTTCCACATCCTCGTTGGTGGACTTCAATACTTCTGAGCTGTTTCCTTCCCAAACTTTAAGTCCCCCTTTCATGAAGATGACATGATCTCCGATTTCAAGAACAGAATTCATATCGTGCGTATTTACAATGGTAGTCATTCCAAATTCGTGTGTAATCTCATGAATCAGCTGATCAATTACAATAGCAGTTTCAGGGTCTAATCCCGAATTAGGTTCATCACAGAAAAGGTACTTAGGACTCATGGAAATGGCGCGCGCAATACTGACACGCTTTTGCATACCACCAGAAATCTCACTAGGAAATTTTGAATCTGCACCTTCTAATCGAACACGATTCATCACAAATTTGACACGCTCATCCATTTGATGTTCGGTCATCTCTGAAAACATCTCTAAAGGAAAGCGAATATTTTGCGCCACGGTCATGCTATCAAAAAGTGCCCCGCCTTGGAACAGCATTCCTATTTCCTGGCGGAGTTTTTTTGCGCGTTGCTTGCTCATTTCACTGAGAACCTCTCCATCATAGATGATTTGACCTTGATCGGGTTGATGCAGTCCTAAAATGGTCTTGAGAAAAACGGTCTTGCCAGAACCAGAACTACCAATTATAAGGTTGGTTTCGCCGCGATGAAAGTCAACGTCTACACCCTTTAATACGTGATTGTCTTCAAAGCTTTTATGTATATCCTTTACCTGAATCATTAGTTCAATAATAAATCGGTTAATACATAATTGGATAAGATAATTGCCAAACACGACCGCACAACGGCATTCGTACTAGCAATTCCAACCTCAACGGCACCGCCTTTGACGGTGTAGCCGCTGTACGCACTTACTGAGCCAATAATAAAGGCATATACAACAGACTTGATAAGACCGTAAATCACATTTTCAAAAACTATGAACTCCAGTTGATAGCCGCTTATACTCTCTTGGAACGCAATTAAACCTAACATATCGCCAGCCATAGCTCCGCCCCATAGTCCTAAAAACATAGACATTAAGATGAGCAATGGATTAAAGAATAATTGCGCCACAATCTTTGGTAAAATCAAAAAGTTCGCGCTATTCACACCCATGACCTCCAAGGCATCAATTTGCTCAGAAACGCGCATAGTTCCTAAACTTGATGCAATATTGGAACCCACCTTTCCGGCAAGAATAAGGCTCACCACCGTAGGACTAAATTCCAGGGTTATAGATTCACGAGTTGCCATAGCAATGTAATAGGTTGGAATCAGCGGGTCATCACTCAATTGAAATGCCGTTTGAATGGTTACAATAGCGCCCATGAAAACGGAAAGTATGACAACGATTCCAATAGAATCTATTCCCAATAATTGGATTTCCTTGATCGTGGATCGGTAAAAAAGTTTCCAACGGTCAGGTTTACGAAAGACTTTCGTCATTAAAACACCGTAGGCGCCAATTCCTTCGAAAAAGTTCGTGATCATATGGCTAATTTACATTTTCTTTGAAGGACAAACTCCTATGTTATGAAGAGAATTGCCACTATTTCTATTGTGTTATTAGCACTTGCACTAAGTAGCTGTGGGTCAGCCAAAGACTGTGATTGCCCGTCTTTTTCATCTATAGATATTGAGCAAGCAGGATAATGGATTTAAAACCACTTTTGCCCTATTTGCCCCAGGCAGAAGTATTACCGCTTTTGGACCATTGGTTGAAAGACGAAGCATTTGACCTCGCTATCCATAAACCTCGTGCTACTAAATTGGGAGATTTCAGGCCTCCAAAAAAAGGAGCACGTGCCAAAATCACCTTAAACAGCAACTTAGGGAAGTACCAATTCCTAACGACGCTAGTGCATGAAATCGCACATTTAAGAGTATGGAATGCTTATGGACGCAAAGCAGCTCCTCATGGTATAGAATGGAAAACTACCTTCGGAGAAATGCTGGTGGAATTGGAGCAGGAATGCACTTGGCCAGAAGAATACCGCTTGGCTATTCTACACCACGCAACGCACCCCAAAAGTGCTGTTGGGGGTGATCCTAGATTACAAAAAGCCATTCTCTCTTTAGATAGTGATTCAGCGTTCACCCTTTTAGCTGATGTGAATATTGGAGCAGTATTCTTTTTCAAAGGCCGTCAGTTTAAAAAACTAGAAAAGAGAAGAACAAGAGCCTTGGTGGAGGAAATTGACAGTCAAAAGCAATTCACTATTCCTCTAGTTGCACAAGTTGAGCCAGCATGAATATGGACAAATAGCATCGCTATTACTACCTTTGCCACAAATCAAGGCATTCATGGCTAAGAATATTTTCTCTACAGATTATACATTGGGAATATTGGGCGGTGGCCAATTGGGCAAAATGATGCTCTACACCACACGCAAATTTGACATCCGCACCAAAGTTCTTGATCCCTCTGTGAATGCCCCAGCGCAATTTGGCGCCAATGAATTCCAAGTAGGATCTTTGCAAGATTACGATACGGTTATGGCATTTGCTGCCGATTGTGACACTATATGTATTGAGATTGAAGCAGTGAATGTACAAGCCTTGAGAGACTTGCGCGCCCAAGGTAAAAAGGTTCATCCCAATCCAGATAGTTTAGAGCTCATTCAAGATAAAACCAAACAAAAGCAATTCTACGCCAATCATAATATCCCTACCTCGCGTTTTGAAATGGTTGCTAGTAAAGCAGAAGTACAAGCGGCGCGTGATCACTGGCCCATCCCCTTTGTATGGAAAGCAGCAACAGGCGGCTATGACGGATTTGGCGTGGTAGTATGCCGCAGTGAAGACGACGTTCAGAATATTCCAGATGCACCAGGCATGCTAGAGGCTTTTGTGGACTTTGACCTTGAAGTGAGCGTCATTGTTGCTCGAAATGAAAGCGGTGACGTAAAGACCTTTCCTGTGGCAGATCAAGAATTCCACCCCACAGCCAACCAAGTAGAATATGTACTCTGCCCTTCTGTGCTCTCTGAAGAAATGCAGAAAAAGGCAGAAGAAATTGCGATTAAAACCGCCGAAGCCTACGACATCTGCGGTCTTCTTGCAGTGGAACTCTTCATTACTAAGGATGGAGAAATTCTAGTGAATGAAGTTGCCCCGCGTCCTCACAACAGCGGACACCACACCATTGAAGCTTGTTACACGAGCCAATTCGAACAACACGTTCGCGCCGTCCTAGACCTACCTTTAGGTTCCACCGAACTCAAAGCAGCGGGCGTGATGGCAAATCTAGTAGGTGCAGAAGGGTATAGCGGTGATGTAGTATATCAAGGATATGACGAGTTGCTCGGGGAGCCTGGGGTAAACATCCACATTTACGGCAAAGCACAGACACGTCCCTTCCGTAAAATGGGACACGTCACGGTAGTGGAAAAAGATAGAGATGAAGCCCGCAAGCGCGCCGAGTGGGCAAAGAATAGTATATTGGTCAAAAGCAAATAGTCATGATCGGAATCATTATGGGCAGCACGTCAGACCTGCCAGTTATGCAACAAGCTATCGATGTATTGGACGAACTGGGCCTAGCCTATGAAGTTGATATTGTTAGTGCCCACCGCACGCCAGAGAAGCTTATGGATTACGGTCAGAATGCGCACAAAAGAGGCATTAAAGCTATCATTGCCGGAGCCGGCGGTGCGGCACACCTTCCGGGTATGGTGGCTTCAGTAAGCCCACTTCCGGTTATAGGCGTTCCCGTACACAGTTCAAATTCTATTGACGGCTGGGACAGCGTACTTTCTATTCTTCAAATGCCGGGCGGCGTTCCTGTGGCTACCGTAGCACTAGATGGTGCCAAGAACGCAGGTATCCTTGCAGCGCAGATTGTAGGCTCCTCAGATGTAGCGGTTTTGGACCGCGTCATTGCGTACAAGAAAGGCTTAAAAGCCAAGGTCTTAAAAGGTGCTGAAGAGGTCAAAGCCAAGTACGCTAAATAAGGCACAATTTTCGCTACCTTTTAGGTATGCGAAGCCCCATCAACATTTCCATCCCAGAGCCATGCGGCGAAAGCTGGCAAAAGATGACCCCAGTTCCCGGCGGTCGTCATTGCGATGTATGTGAAAAATGCATTGTAGACTTCACGCAGTCCTCGGATAAAGAAATATGGA
>JAYOSU010000042.1:0-16474 GCA_038139395.1 Cryomorphaceae bacterium | reverse complement strand
GGTTCACATAAAGTGTATAAGGATCAAGTGATGATAACTCTTGAACGACTTCATCATTAATCTGTACTTTAGTTTGAATGAGTGAAGATTTCATGATTCGCTCACCACTGTGGTCATAAATGTAGTGGTGAATACCCTGTTCATTTTCAACGGCTATCAACCATTGCTCGTAATTCCATAGGAAGCGCTCATCTTTAGTAGGGTCATTCTGTTTTAGGATTTCCGAGATACTGCCTGAGGAGTTGTAGGTAAAGTTCATTAGTTCACCTGTCACTTGGTCTTGTACTTGATCCAGTTGATGCTTCTTAGAGGCGTTATATGTATACTCAAGTGAGTAAGTCATGTCCGTTGCATTATGTGCAAAAGTTTGACTTCCTATTACGTTGGAGTTCTTGTTTAGGATTCCTCCAACATCATTGTAGCTCATCTGGTTTGAATATGCCTGGTGCCCCTGAATCGTAGATGTAGCAGTAGACAACCTGTTTAATGCATCATAGGTAAAGTTGAAGGACTGCTGTGTTTCATTGCTTTGAGTCAGGCTCTGATCTATAGTTCTGTGAACTTGAGAGATCATGCCTTTGTTGTTGTAGGTATAATTTCTGTCCAGCAAAGAAACCTGGCTGCCGCCACCAGATTGTTTGGCAAATACCTCTGACCCAAGTAGTGTTCGGGTTACATTTGAGTAGGCGTAGGTTGTTTTCGCCCCATTTCCGTGGATGACCTCAGAAATATTACCAAATCCATCGTATTTGATGTTTGATAGGATATCCTGCGTTCCCGTTCCTGCCATAAAAGATGTGACCGATGATAGTTCGCCAAGCGATGTGTAGGCGTAATCTACCTGGTCGTTGTCAGGGTATACGGTTCTCAGGATTCTACCAAATGAATCATAGATGTACCGGGTTTCGTAATGTCTAATACCAACATTAGGCACATCGATGGATTTCTGCTCCACGTGAACATTTCCAAGCTCATCGTATGTTAGTTTATCCCTCTTAAAGTTATTGCCTTGTGTGATTGTAACAACTCTTCCTGCGCCATTATTACCGTCTCCCTTATGGCCGTATTTATACTGCACATTGTACAGCTCAGCGCCGGGCACCGAGGGCATCATTTTCTCAACGAGCCTACCATGATCATAACTTAATCTTACCACATCGCCAACCAGCATTGTAGCTTCATTATCAATAGTTACAACATTACTGGCTTGATCGTAGCTCAGGCTTGTTGTCCCTCTATCTGGATGTATCTCCGCGGTTTGGCGTCCTGCTAAGTCGTATGCGTAGTGTGTTTCTAGTCCCAGTGGGTTAGTGACCGTGAGCAGCTCACTTAGTCCGTTGTATTCAAAGGCAGTGGCGACTGGGTTTTGCCCGTTATAATTAACGCTTTTAACTGTTCTACCGTAGGAATCTAGAAATTGGACCGATTTGCTATTGGCAGTAGCGCCGACTCCTTGATTTGAGTATACCTCACTAACGGTGGTAAAATCGTGATTGTCCCAGATGAATTCCGTAGTCGATTCAGTCCAGTAGCCAATTGAGCCCCCACTATTGGCTGCAGGAGTCCAACTCTTGGCTGATATTTGACGATGAGAGTAGTCATATATAAAATCCTTTTGCAGGGTATCAGAGGGCAGTGCTGTAAGGGTCCTTAAGCCAGCATTAGGGTCGTCAATAAAGTCTGCGCGCACCACTACTGGCTTGCCAAACCTGTTGTTTTGTACTATTCCTGATACAACTACAGAAGTAGCTGTAGTAGCAGCGTTAGTTTTGGTGGTTTTAATTTGCACGGCCTTTCCTAAGCCATCAATGAAAGTGGCTGTCTTAACACCGTTGGCAATTGTATCTCGAGTTGATAAGTCCACTACTTGGCAGTAATTATTATCTCCTGATAGGGAGACATCATAATGATTGAGGTTGTCTGTGTTATGCGTTGTTACTGCCACCCTATTTTCTAAATCGTAACTGTAATGAACCGTGGGAGCACTATTGAGCTTCAATAGTTCACGTGGTGCCCATATGTTGACTAGTCGCTGGAATTGATCGTACTCATATTGCATAGCATAATCGTTGATCCCTAAGGTTCTTTCTAACAGACCAGTACTGTGATCGTATTGGTTGCAGATACTTTCACCAAAATGGTTAGTTATGTTTTCGATGTACTGATGGTCAACGTTATCGTATGAGTAGTTGACAAAACCTCTTTGTCCCTTGTGATTCTGGGCTCCCTTTACTTGCGTTACATTACCATAGGTGTCATACTGTAGGTCCGTAAATGCCCAATCTGTGCTATTGAGCTTAGTCTTAAATGTTTTGACAGCATTTCCTTGCTTAAGGGAAGTAACTTCGCTCTGTCGTTTTAAACTGCCTGGATTGGTGTTGTCTAGATAGATGGAGTGCTTCTTTAATTGAGCGGTGCGATCATTTGCATTTACCGGAGCAAAGTACTCTAGAGTGGCAATTCTAGCACCGTTGAATACTGTGTTGGTTTGGTATTCATAGACTATATTCTCCAAGGTATCTAACTTGCGGTGAACAGACTCCAGCATGTTGCTAATACCGTCATTACAGATTGTTACCCCGTAAGGGTCACCAATACAGTCGCTACCGGGTTTTGTCACCCAAATTGTGTCCGCACTATAAGATGCATCCCTCGTGCAAGGAACTACGTATACATCATAGTCGTCATTGCTTAAAGTTGCATGCACCGACAAGGCAGAACAGGAGGTATCCTGATATATATATTTATAGTAGGGTATGAGTACAGTATCTACCGGCACTAGAGATGCACTGCCTGATGTTGCCACTCCATAGTCTTTATACATAGTGACATTATAGTATTTGTCGTATTCAATGTCAAATTTTTGCTCATGAAAATTAGCTCTGTCGTCTTTTTGCGGCCATGAGATTGAAGAAGTCTGAACTACTGCAGGGAATAAAGTACTTGTTTCCCCTGTCCTGTTCCAAAGAACGAGATCCCAAGTACCGCTATTTTCAATAACGAAGCCTTTGCTAGGACTGTATGAATCGATTCCCACATGCCTAAATTCATATTGGTATTCAGATACTGATAGCAAAGTATCGTAATGTGAATAGGTATAGGTAGTATCCCAATACCCATCGCCATGTTCTACCCGCTGAATGGTGTCCAATATCCTTTGATCTCGACGAAATATTTGTGAGGATCTCTCTACAAGGCCCTGTCGGTACTCATGCTTGCGCAATTCTGAAACACTGAGGTCATCTGGTCTAAAATATTCAACAACTTCTGATAGATATCGCTTTGGGTAGTGATTGACACCATCGGGGTTTTGATTTTCCTGAATGGTTTCTACTCTAGTGAATCCTGTAAACTCGCGCTCCCTTCTTGAATGTATACCTCCGTCATACTTGAATGATAAGACCTGTTGGTCCATACCATCTAGTTCTTGGTTGTTATTGGTAATGTCTAACCCATCATTAATGGTCACCTGACTCATTACCCATTTGCCATTGGGCATGTCCCATACAATTCGCTGAAGACTATCTGTGGTGCGAATTACAGGTTGATAATGCCCTCTTTTATTACCGACGAGGTCATAGGTAATCTCAAAGGAGCCTCCCAATGGGTTGCTTACTGTTCTCAATTTATTGGCCAACGCGGATTGGTTGTAGTATACCTCTATACTGTTGTAACCCTTGCTAACTATATAATCAGCCGCTCCATCCCCATTTACATCGCGTAAACTGTTTCTCACTTGTGAGACCCCGAAATTAACCCCAGCTCTCAAAGATAATGAGAACTTTATGAATTTGTTTGTGCCCGTTGGGAAAAAGACTGACCCGGTGCCTGCCCCTTCTAGAGATAAGCCCATTGTGGTTGTATTTCCCTGGCCAAGTACAGGCGCATGGTGACTAACCGCCATTTGCTCAAAACCCGTTCCAGTATTTAAAAAAACTTTTGAAATCACCGGGTTACCAGAGGCCCCAATTGTTACTTTGAGCGCATCAACCAGCCCATCACCATTTAAATCAACAGCAACACGGTTATTGAAGCTTGCCGAGGCATTTGCCCCTAGGCCTATAGACCAGCTACGCGCTACCGCAACAGTGTCTGTATCTATTTTATAAGCGTAATCTTTACCGCCAAAGAGATTGCCACCTATACTCTCTGCGAAGTTATTTCGTTTAGATTGAAGGCCGTTATTAGCCATTGTATTTGGTAAGTTCGGTGTAAACAATGAATCAAAACCGTACCCATTGTTCAATTGAATGGAGTGGTTAGCATTCATTCGGTCTTCAATCCTATCGGGCAGCCCATCACCATTTACATCTATCAGTGACTCGACATCCCAACTTGCGCCTAAATGCAGACCGCTTAGGTGCTTGAGTTTAACAGCCCATTTGGGCTTTTCATTTAAGTAATATGCGTTTTTTGAAATACCTAATGAAGCGTCGAGTGACTTTTGTAAGTATTTCTCTGTAGATATTTGATTTTCAACAATGTGGCCGCCCGAAGGGTTAGATATTTGGACTTTGATATCGTCACCCGTCTGGATCACATCAGGGAACTGGTCGCCGTTAAGGTCTACAAAACTCGATGTAGTGGCAGTGAAAAATTCACTTTTTGAATAAATATTTCCGCTTAAGCCAACCGGCGAATTCAACGAAGAGGCTTGAATATTAATAGATTTAGATTTAGATTCACTGATTGCGCCGTAAGCGCTGTATGGAGTCATTACGATAGGTTGGGAGTGGTATGACCTCTCAGATTCGCCAAGTACTCCAGGGGCCACCTTACCAAGACGGTAGGTTCCCATGTGTGATTCCGCGAGTGCCCATCGGTCCTTTAATGAGTCCGAAGGAAGACTTTCCTTAATGTATGTGCGGCAAGCCTCACTGTGTTCTCCTCTAGTAGGCTGTAAAGAGAAGAAATTCCAAGATGAGGGGTTGTCTTGAATTCCCATAGTAACAAAATTGGTAGAGTCCGGGCCACCTTCACCGTATTCGTACTCAGGCTCACTAAACTTATTTACCTCATTTTTGAGTTCCTGGACAGAAATGCTACTTAGCTCATTGCCACTTGAGGGACTCCATGCAAATTGCCCCCAGTGCAGAAAAGGCCTGGTTGCTTCTTCCCACAACGTGTAGTAGATGTTTTTCTTCATATTAGACCTGTCGTATATCGCATGGGTGGTCGCTCTAGACTTTACTCTGAATTTCCGAAGTTTTTGACTAATTTTATCTGCCAATTCTTTGGTGTAGTACCCTTCTGCAATATTGAATTCAACGGTGATTTTTGAATTCAACACCTCACTACCCAAGAACGAACCGTTACCGCCATTAAAATTGGAATTAGAGATGCTGTTGCCAATACTTCCGTCGCTATTTATCGCATGCATCGTAAACCCGTTAGGATTAAATACCATAACTTTTTCTGCAATTGTATTGTTGCCGCTCTTGACCGTCATGTATACTTTATGATCGTTAAAGGAATTCCAACCGTTTGGAGAGAACGCAGGGAACACCTCATAGGCGATAGAGTGACCAAGGCCGCTTAGAGTGATGGTACTCTCGTTTGTATGGAGTTTGTTATAGATGCTATAGTTGACGTTTGGGTACACTCTATGTTTGCTATCACATTTGGAGTCTATTGCGACAATTGGCCGCCACTTGACCTTGGGCCACTTCACATTCGATGAAGCCTCCAGCTCGAACTCAATGATAAGGCTAGATGCCGTGTCAACAACAGGTACAACACCACGTTGTTCTATAAAGGTGGCTGACACATTGTTTTCAGTCTTAAAAATGGAATTAAATGCGCCCCCTTGTGTAAGTGTGTTTATAAACACATGGCTGTCTACAAATTCACCACTAGCATCAAATTCATGGACAATAATCTTATAATGCAAGTCTGCAGAAACAGAGGAATGGTCGCGTTGCAAAGAAACTTCTATGGTGTCTTTTGCAGAAACCCTTACCACATCGCGCCCTTCAACGATAAATCCATCTGTGTAACTAGATGCGGAATAATCATTACCTGCGCCATCTACAATAGTCTGGTTGTTTGTATAGGAAATGGATGGATCCCAATCTAAAAAGTCTTTTTGGCCATCACTTACCTGGTTTGATCTAAACATCAATACGTCCCCCTTGCTTACATTCAAAGAATTGTAGGCCATGTTAATCGGTGACAAGGGGGCGATAGAATGCCAGTATTTATTTGATATGGTTAAGAAATCGCCGTTGTGCTGTATGGCGACTTGAATATCACCGTCTAGAGCATTACCACTAACGGTAGACATACTCGCTTGTCCGGAAATGTCGATGATGCCGCTTTGTGGTGCTTCCCAAATTCTAACAATCTGAATGGGCTTTATACCACTATTAGATGGTGAGCTATTTACAGTTTCCTTTTTTATGACAGGTGAAATTGTGGCAATACTAGATTCACTAAACCTTAGCGTACCTAAATTATCAATAGATCCAAATTGTACTATTGCTTTATCATTATCAGATTGCATTACATAGTCAATGATTCCGTCTGCATTATAATCTGTGTAGAAAGAGTTGGCCGTCGATGTCGATTGGTTAGAGTTAACGCCTAGATACACTTTTGCAACTTCACCCTTAAGATTTCCACCTACATCCTTGACCTTTACTCTTTTTCCAGTGTAGTCTGCACCAAAGTTCATGCTTGACGATATCGAGCTATACATGGCTTCTTGATCAACGGATAAAGCGTTTTGTGAAAATCCTAATCGTCCATTTATAATTTTTCCTGGTCGATAGTACTTTTTTCCATTAGGCGCTAGATACATGAAGTCGATAAGGCCGTCTCCATTCACATCTATAAGTTGAGTTAAATCCCTAGATTGATTCTCAGAAAACCCAAAGCTACCACTGGTGGTTTCAGATCTATCGAAAATGTCTTTGGGTTGTGGAAGATTAGATGTAATGCCCGCACCAAATGTGCCTCCAAAACTCCATCCTTTTGATGATGAGCTTGAAATAGGCGATGGTGCAACAGCACGGATCAGGCTGTTTCCAATCTTGTCGGCTATTTTTGAGTCTAGCGCGCCCATCGATATATCCGTGGTTCCCAGAGATACAGTTGTCGGTAAAGAAAAACCTAACGAAGAAACGTCTTCATATTCAAACGAATGGGTATAAAAAACTGTTGAATCGCGCATCTCTGAAATACTGTCTAGCCGAGTCTTAAAAAAGCTGCCTTCACTTTGGTGAAGCTTGAAAGATTTAACAACATTACCGGCATATTTAACAAGAATCTGGTCTAGGCTTTTGTGATCGACAATCTTCAATCCTGAATTAAGCGCTACACGTGAATCCTTTCTACTTGAGGCTGCGGGTTGGAAATGAACACTATAGTTGCCTGGGTCCGTCCCAAAACCAGTGTATTGAATCGACTCCAAATAAAAAGAGACCCCGCCTTTCATGGCATCAGCCGTATTGCTTAATAGTGACTTACTGTAGTTGTAGGTGATATAATTCCCCCACTTGTCCTCAATTTTTGTGAGAAACCACTGAGAAATATTATTATCGCCTTGTGTTTCGAGACAGGCGTCTAGGTTCACCTGTACCCCATCAGTTGTGCCATAATAGAATTTTGTTTGATCCGAATCTGTCACAATCCAATAGTACTTGTCCGTACCGTTACCATGACGTTCAATGGTTTGAACCGATGATTGAACCCGTGGAAAGAATCTCTGTGTGCCTGATTTGCGCGAAGCATAGGTGACATTCCCGCTATCATTTACATTAGGACGGTTTGCTTTCTCTCCATTTTCGCCATGCAAAGTGACGCCGTTAAACAAGTAAACTTCACTTTGCTCAAGAGAGTCAAATAGTGGAACACCCCAGCGAGTATCAACACGAATACTTTGTGTTGCAATGTTCCAACCGTAACCACACCAGCTCTCACTACCCGACGAATTGTATGTCAGCGATACCTGCGGTGTAAGCCCCTGTCTTCCTGCAGGAATCGCTATTGGGTAACTTACCACCGCATCACCTTGCTGATTTGCTGAAGGAGGTTGGATTAGGTGAATACCTGCCGCCGGTGTTGCCGGTTCTAGATCTGAAATTGCCGTGGGCATAAATGCTGAGGCCTCAGGCATCTCCGGAGTTTTAATCATGGCTGCGAAATAGTCTGCGCCTCCCGGTACATCCGCCTCAACCATAAAATTGGCATGATCTACATTCTTCACAAAAGCTTGCTGCCATGACTTGGTTTTGTAATCAAAAAACATCACTTGAGCTTCGCGTAATTGGCTCGCACGCATATCCCTGTTCACTCCAATTCTCACTGAGACAATCTGACCTTGCTGACTGCTCCTATAGGCAGTAGCGCCGCGCGTGACATTACTCAATGAACGAGGAATGGCCGCCGTCTGGTGATGTTTCAAGGCAAAGCCAACTAGGCTTTTATCGTCTGATTTTTTCTGTCCATTTTCGTCGAGTTGATTAAGGATAAAATCCTCTGGTGAGGCAGACTGTAACACAGACACTCCATCAGCTGAAAGAGTTGTAGTTGCAAACCGAACATTTTCTATAGCAACAGGCTGTCGGTTGGAAGAAGAAAACAGGACGGTATTATTTCCCTCCCGTAAGAACACGCTAGAGACTACCAGACTAGACCCTTTAACTTCAAAGTAATGTTGACCATTTATCGTTACGCCTACCTTTTCACTGTTGCTTTTAAAGAATGTGATATGGGCATTGGTCTGAAGGTCCCAGTTTTCAATTTCAAAGTCAATAACATCGTCCGTTGGCTTGTTCAGTGCATCATTGGCATGACTCCCCAAAAAAATAGTTTGCGTTTCGCTAGAAATCTTCATGGTGCTTACGGCATGAAAATCTTCAATTCTGTCGTTTGACGCTAAAACAGGGGAATAGACAGAAGCTGATTCATTTGAAAAATCCTGCCATGGTTTTTGGGACAGGGCGCGAGCTGATGCGCTTACATCGGGGAATAAGAAAATGAATACGGTAATGTATGCGGCAAGGCATTCAGTAAAAGAAGTTTTGTTTTTCATGCATCGGTCTATCGAGGGGTTCCTAAGAGGGATTCAGTTCATCTGTACAAGTTAGTTAGTGGGCTGCAACAAGCATTCTGATGCTGTAGATCGTGACGCCTTGAATGACGCTTACCGTATAGAGCCCCGGCGTGGGTCCAAAGACCTGAATCTCCATACCGCTTTCATAGGGCATCTGGTCAGAGATCAATACTTTTCCACTGCCATCAGAGACCCTTAGCGTGATGTCTTGATCGTTTGGCAGGTTTTTGATTGTCAAGCGGGAGGGGCTGCCAACCCGCACAGGATTGGGCGAGAGCACAAGATCAGGATCAAAAGGTCCTTTCGTTCCTTCTAATTCCGCAAAAGGCTGTATCAATAAGGTGCGTTCCACAACAGTTTTTCCGTCACGGTCTACCACAGTCACCTGATATTGTCCGTCACTTAAGTGTTTAGTAACGCTTTTTTTGAGTGGCTCTCGCGTGGATAGACCGGTACCATAATTATGCATCCGTAAGGCGAGCCCCGCGTCGCGCAAAGAAATGGACCGCAAATCAACACGTAATGCGTGTTGTGCAGTAGCGATATGAATGTCATCACAAGGGTTCCCGCGATCAGAAGTAAAAAAGTATTGAAGCCCATTGGTGATGCTGTCCAAGTTTACCGAATAAGTCAGCATCGTTGGACTCGACACTGTTAAAGGGACATACATAAAATTCAACCCGTCGGTAAGCCATAGAGAATCCGACAATACTCCTGCAGGCCGATCCAACTTGATGTACATTATCGACGCGGCACCGGCCCAATTGTGCGGTTTAAGCTTCCAGTTGAGTAGCGGATTAATCCCGTTTTGAACACACGGGATTAAAGAAGAAAAAATCGCCGGTACACGTTCTGAGAATATCAAAAACGCATCTTCTTGAATCCGGACCCGTGGCATATCCCCCTGGTTCTTTAGGGTATCAAGGGAAAGCTGAAGAAACGACCCCGACGAGGTTTGCGTCTGAGGTTGAAAAAGATCCTCGTCCCATGAGCGCCCGACACCCAATACACGCTTCGAGTAGAGGTTATCGGTAGAATAATCCCAATAGTGCGTGGAATCCGCGGCCAAATAACTGCGCCATTGCTTTTCGGAAATATCCGTAATAGGGATGCTGTATTTGATGGCCAAATATGTATTGACCATTCTGATAGATTCACGGCTTTTTAAGTGTGGATAGTAAATGAGCTCAGCTAATGAAAAAAGACTTGAATCCTTTATATCTAAGCTTGGCAATAATGATGTCTTATAGCGCGGAGAGCGCTGCATCTTTAATGTTAGAATTTTTGGATTGCCATCCGAAAAGTCCAAGGGCGTAGATGTAGTGCCATGATCGATCCTATTGTCATAAACAGATATGTCACCAAGCTTTAAGAATTCAATGCCTGTAGCTTGTGAGAAGGAGGGTTTGAGGACCAGGAAAAAAGTGGTGGCTCCTTCCAGGGGCGGGATTTTCCCTGCAGCATCTAATTCAAGGCTGAGCAGGTTGAGCGTATGATAGTTGGCAATGTATGATGATGAGTCCCCGTCTTCACTCCAGAGTGCACTCCCGGCAATCCCTCCTGGGGCTTTTTGAACCTGTCCAACGGCATGGGGTGCAATAAATAAAACTATACAGGTCGCGACAATCAGGCGCAACATACTCCAGTTATCCGTTCGGTTCATGGTTTATCGAATTTTAACACTCGCCATGAAGTTAAAAAAAAAACCACTCATTTTGACCTAGATAAGTGGAAAATAAACTCTAGAAAAAGTGGTCTGTCTCGAATGAGATTCCTTAGAATATATCAAAGGAGAATTGCTTTCCCTCGGTAGATAAAAAATCTATGGAAATGACATTCTGCATTTCACTTCAGAAAGAGTATAACTGAATTTCAGGTGTTTTTTGCTAAACCACATGATTTTGGGTCGTCAATAACTCTATCCCATTGGGATTTTTCCCTGAAAAAAGACTTCAATAAAGAAGTGGCTGCACCTCAACAGCTACTTAATGGCTCTGATCAAACCAATCAAAAATCTCTGGTTCGTATACCTCTCCAAAAGATGTTTTCTTTGCAAGCCTGTTCTCAAAGTCCTTAAGTGTCATTTTCTCGGCTGTGGCCTTTCTCGGGTAGCGTGCTTCGATATTATCATCCTCATTACACTTGTATATGGCATCGAAAAGATTATGGGCCTGCTTAAAGTTTCCTTCCCTCCATAGCTTTAAGGCCTTATAATTCAAGCCACGCATAAGGAGGCGGTTCTCCATGTAGGCCCAAGGATCGTTTTTGGACAGCACATTGTCACGCTCGGCCACGCGGTCGCAAGCTGCTATGTATTGTTGTAACAGTCCGTTTTCCATCTCCCCAAGTTCTTCATCCATGACTAAGCGATTGAACATGGGAAACAAATATTCATATACTAGAATATAGTCTGAAGCTTTCTTGGTCAGCTTAACCAGGTAGTCAAAGACTCGTTTGAAGGCCACTTTACTTTCAATCTTATCTTGGCTAAAGTCATGCTGAACCATGACGTTGTTGAGTTGCTTAAGTGTTTTAGCATCTATGTAATCTTCTTCGATGCACCTGCATTCTTCCATGGCGTTTACTCTATAGATCAATAATACGATTATCCTTTCTGATATTTCAGATTGCTTTGCTAAATCAGAACTGTGGGTTTCTATTCTATCAAGTCCCAGAATTAAGCGGTGTCAAGGATGAACTTCAAGGGCTTAATTCCTAAATATTACACCCATGAACGAACACAAGCCATTCCAAGAATTTATCCAAGAACTAAGACGCGCGGAAATTGAACTAACAGATTACACGTCTTCGCAAAACCAAAGCCTTTTAGATTTTGAATACGACATTCCGCTTCTATTCAACGGCCACATCCTACTAAGTACCTATCAGCAACATTTAGAAGGCAATTATTCAGTAGCTGTTCAAAATTTAAAGTCTTCTTTGAGCTCCTTTGACAATGTGGCATTAGAAAAAGTATTGCTTGAGGCGCGCATTTTAGCAGATGAGCTCAAACAAGAATTCAAGGGTAATGGCAACAACTTGTCTTTATCTAGGGCCAAAATAATCATGGAAGACGATGATCTTTTAAATAAAGCTAACCTGGATGATGTGAAAAAAAAACGCTGTTGTTTATCAATATCCAACACCGTTTCTCAAAGAAGTTAAATCGCTTCGTTAAGGAATTGTGGATCTACTATAAGTCGCATGATTTCAATCCTCCGATTCTAAAGAGTAAGAAGGGAATGATTAAGCATGATGTTCATAAATATGGGCTGGTTGAAGTCGGTGTCGCCCTTTATGAAACAGGAAAAATCTTTTCATCTTCAAGGATGGCTTTCATGAAACAATGGGGAGACATTTTTGGGGTCACAATGCATGATTATGAGCAAACCCTCTCAAAACTGATCGGACGAAAGAGCACAAACACTCCGTTTTTGGAAGATTTAATTGGTTGCTTTGAGGAATCGGCCAATAGAAAGATCTGTAAAAGAGATAGATAGGAAAATATTTATGGTTAGTAACCAGTTACTAACCAATTTTTCTCGCCGTGCCTCTCTAGCATTGTGGTGTAGAAATCAAACAACGCAATTATGGAGATAATCACGATGGAAAAACAGGCATACCAACGCCTGATGGAAAAGATCGACCACATTTACGAAGGTATTAAGGACCTGCAAGACCCAGCAAGTCAAATTGAGCGCCAATGGTGTACTACTGCGGAGGCTGCAGCAATAATGGGTATAAATGAGAGAACTCTTTATCGGTATCGTCAAAGGGGCATTCTTGAACCCAAAAAAGTTGGCAACAAGAACTTCTTCCACGTTGAGGCAGTGAACAAATTGATTGGTTTACGTCCAGACTTCTCTAATTACAATCCAATAACAACATCTATTGATGGCTTTAAGTAGAGATGAAATTTTATCAGCTACCGATGGAGGATTGGATGTGTTTAAACATTTTATATCGGACTTTCCAGGCGTAGGCAAACAATTTCTGAACCCGTTTTATGAGGATACAAAACCCAGCACTGTGGTTTATAAACACAAGAATGGCCACTTATACAACTTCGTTGATTTTGGCAATATTGACTACACTGGTGATTGCTTCAGTTTTGTTGGCTGGGTCTTCAATAAAGACACTTCTGGAAAAGAAGGATTCATTGATGTCATGGAGATCATCAACCGTGAGCTCGGGCTTGGATTATCTTCCAATAAGGACAAGATTCGTGAGCTAACTCATCGCTTTCCCAACACCCTTAAAACAGCTAGCGAGTTGGATCCGTTGACTATCAAGCCAAATCAAGAAATAGTTAGCATTCAATTCACTCCTCCTGATTATAAGGGGTTCACAGCGGAAGAGCAGATGTACTGGTTGAGTTATGGGATTAGCCTTGAAGTACTAAAGAAGTATGGTGTGCGAAGTGTCAAGACTTTTTATGGCACAAGTAAAAGTGGCGAGACTTACTCTATGAACTCTACACAAGATGAGCCCATTTTTGCTTATCCGGGGAATGGATATGTGAAAATTTACCGTCCAAACTCTCAAAGCCGATTTAGGTATAGCGGGAATCTACATGAGGGGTACAGCTTTGGAATCGATCAGCTTTCTCAAAGAGGCGATGTCTTATTTATAACAGGAGGTGAGAAAGACGTTCTTAGTCTTGCTGCTCATGGGTTTAATGCGATTTGCTTCAACTCAGAGACGGCCAATATTCCTAAAAAAATCATCAGGAGGTTGTCATTTCGTTTTAAGCATATCGTGTTGCTCTACGATATGGATGAAACAGGTGTAAAAGCTATGAATTCCACAAGAGAAAAGCTAAAGGAATTCAATGTCAAGGCTCTTGCACTTCCCTTAAATGGGGGTAAAAACCAAAAGGACATTAGTGACTTTTTCAGAATGGGAAAATCCTCCGATGATTTGAAGCGAGTGTTCACGGAAATGCTTGGGATTCTATATGAAGAAACCATGGGGATGCTAAAAAGCTTTGAGCTCGATTATTTCAATCCGCCCAAACCCGCTGAGCCTGTTATCTCAATAAACGACGTGCCGATTGGTACCGAGGGTAATATCATGGCAATCACCGGGAGTGAAGGCTCGGGAAAATCAAATTACCTGGGAGCATTGCTTGCAGGCACAATGTTAGATGAGTTCGAGGATATCGACTTACTCGGT
Organism: Cryomorphaceae bacterium; assembly: GCA_038139395.1. Taxonomy (GTDB): domain Bacteria; phylum Bacteroidota; class Bacteroidia; order Flavobacteriales; family Schleiferiaceae; genus UBA10364. The sequence continues at coordinate 2,244 of JAYOSU010000042.1, read as the reverse complement.
GCTGAAATCACTCCAAATCTTGATGGTAAGGCTGTATTGTTCTATGACACTGAACAATCTGAAGAACAGCTTTACCGCAACATGAAAAGAATTCTAAAACGAGCTGGTAAGGATACTCCTCCCTCATGGTTCAAGACATACGGCCTTGTTGGGATGGACAGAAAGGACCGTCTCGTTAGTATTCTCCAGTCCATGGACAAATTCTATTATGAAATTGGTGGGATTCACCTTGTAGTCATTGATGGAATAGCAGATTTGATGACTGGTGTGAATGATGAAGACTCCTCGGTTGCCTTAATAGACGAATTGTTTCAGCTGGCAGGGATATATAAGACTTGCATTGTAGGGGTTCTACACTTAAGCCCCAGTGGATATAAGCTTCGAGGCCACTTGGGCTCAGAGGTACAGCGAAAAGCAGCAGGCATCATTTCAATCGAAAAAGATGATGACCCTTTATACTCTGTTATCAAACCGCTCAAAGTCCGCGCCGGTAGTCCACTGGATGTACCACAATACATAATGGCATGGGACAATAACCTAAAGACACACATTACGAAAGGGGAGAAGTTTGGCAATTCAGCCTCAGTCCGTAAACAAAATGAACTATTAGAAATCTGCAAGGATTTATTCTCAGAGCAGGATGTGATTCCAGCAAAGGACTTAACTCAAGAGTTCATGTCTCGTATGAACGTTCAAGATCGTACGGCTCGTAAATACATCAAGACGCTTCGAGATGCTAAAATCATCATCTCCAACTCAGGTGAGAACGGAATCTATCGTCTAGTCTAATTTCTTCTAATTAATACAAGACAACTCTGGTTTCGCAACCAAGAACAACATGAAAGAAGAATTTAAGATTAGAACGATGGGTTTCGGTGAATTAGCGCAGATGTATAATCCAGGTATAAACCCAATGAGTGCGTCAAACACTTTGAGACGTTGGATTAACAAGAATGAGAGGTTACACTCTACCTTGCGGCATTCTGGCTATAAAAAGCACTCTAAAGTCTTGACTCCACGTCAAGTTGGGATCTTAGTTGAGTTTTTAGGACCGCCTTAAAATTACTCTGACCAGATTGATTCCTGCTCCCAATTTATTGGGAAGCCCATCACTCCTTTGTCTATCATTGGATATTTTTCAAAAAGATCGTCAATTTTGCGCTTAAACGAACTCTTTGGATTGATCTCGATGAGTAAAAACTGAATCATACTAAGTATGTAGTATGACTTATTATTCTTAATTCCTGTAGAATCTATAAACTCTCTTTTGGGCTTTCTTGGGATTTGAGGTGAGATTCTGAATGCTCTGTTCCAAAATCTGGAATGATGTGCACAAACGTTTCTGATGTGTACGAGCGTGTGTAGCCAGGAAAAAAGGACTTGTCGTCTAGGCCAAAGTACTCAGCTACCTCTCTTTTTGCCCTACTAGGTTTTAAGCCTCTGTATAAGGATGATGCTGCACCAAATGAAGTGATCTCTAGGGCCATCCACGAAGGCGGAAGTGTATCGAAATACTTCTTTTTAAAAGCTATAATGAAATCCTCTTTCGAGTTGTTAAACTCCTTTCGTAGTATTTCAATTGTTTTAGAATGATCCTTTTGACTTGTGTATAGCTCTTTGTCTATGTACCAGTTCGGGCCATACTGGTGTGACATAATGTAGATCATTTTTGCCTTTACTGCGATTTCGATCTTTTCAATATCGTTCAATACTATTTGACGTAATTCGCGATCAAAGCAGTAGAGTTTAAAAGCTTTTTCAAAAGTGCTACCTGATTTAAAGTGGTTGTCAGCCTTTGGTATTCTGAGAAATGGATGCCAATAAGCACTTAGCCTATAGTAGCTGATTTTTTCTAATAAATGAATGGCTTTTTCGCGGTCAACAACCTCGAGCCCTCTTTCTAAGAGCTGGCTTAGTTGCTCTTTGTAAGTCAATGCCGGCTTATTGTATTTTACCATGATTGGGGCAAAAAAAAAGTTCACCCTGAGCGCCCTGTTCTAATGGGAAGGGGGGTGAACATGTTGCTGCAAAGGTAAAGAGAAATTCTAAAACTGAAAAACGAAAGTAATTACAATACAATATTACCATTTGTTGTCATTGACAATACAATGTAATCACCACTACTAAAAGGTTTTTGTTCTTCGGGTTAAGAATTCTATTCTATGCCCCACAACGAACACTCTCTTTCCATTGCCACAACAGCTTCAGGCCTTCTTGGAGGTCTGTTTAAAGCAGCAGCCGACC
>JAYOSU010000041.1:0-17542 GCA_038139395.1 Cryomorphaceae bacterium | reverse complement strand
TATGCCTATAATCCTTATTGTGCCTATACAGATGGATATTCATGCCCAATAACTCCTAAAGAGAATTTCATAGACATACACATTAACGCAGGAATTAAAGGACCTTATAATCATTAATTTCAGTTTCTTTGCACCAATCAAACAACAAAAAATCCAAACCTAGCCCAATGAAAACTCCTATCGCCTTACTTTTAAGTTTATTCTGTTTTACAGCGTCTTCTCAAGTTTTTGATTCATTGGTATGGGCAGATGAATTCAACGTAGACGGAAGTTTGGACAGCTCCAAATGGTGGCATCAAACCCTATTGCCCAATAATGGTCAAAGTTGGTGGAATGGAGAAATTCAACATTACACAAATCGTGATACCAACTCGTATTGTGAAAACGGTTACCTATACCTCACCGCTCTAAAAGAGACTTTTACAGACCAAAACGTCACCAAGGATTATACCTCTGCCCGTTTAAATTCAAAGTTTGCCTTTACTTATGGACGAGTTGAAACACGTGCCCAGTTACCCGCAGGAGTGGGCACTTGGCCTGCCATCTGGATGTTAGGTCAAAACATTCATGAGATTGGTGCCTGGTGGGATACGCAAGGGTATGCTAGTCAATATTGGCCGGCTTGTGGGGAGGTTGACATTATGGAACATTGGGGAAGTAATCAAGATTACGTTAGCAGCGCCATGCACACCTTGTCTAGTTTTGGAGGTACGGTAAATGTTGGTGGACGTACAATACCAGGAGTAAGTAGCTCCTTTCATACCTATGCAGTAGAGTGGTCACCAACTAAAATGGTTTTCAGTGTGGATAGTATTGTTCACTACACCTATGAACCCACAGATAGAACCAACTTCACTTGGCCTTTTGATAACCCACAATACCTCCTACTAAATATTGCCATCCAGTCCAGTATTGATGCAAACTTTACCTCAAGTCCAATGATCTTGGATTACATACGCGTGTATCAGAGTAGCACTTTAAACCAAGACGAACTAGAACACAACTCCATCGCCATCTATCCAAGTCCTGCCAATGAAAGGATTACCGTAGAACAACCATGGAGAAATGCAAAATTTATTGTTATTGATGCAAAAGGAACAACCGTCTTAGAAAAGACATTGGGTCTTGGCCAAACTGATATAGATATTTCTACGCTTTCTGCAGGCATTTACTTTTGTCGAACAATAAATCCAGAAACAGGCATTTTTGCTGAAGAAAAAATTATCAAGAAATAAGTGTCTTAACTTTAGGAAACGAAAAAGCCTTGATTAGATGTTAATCAAGGCTTTTTGACATTTAGGAAGATTCAATCATTGATAAAAACCCAATTGACGCATTTTTCGTCTTTTACCCGACTCCACCTCTAATTCAAGGACACGGCCTGTTTTACAATGGCAAGCCATACATAATTCAGCCACGGCAGAATCGTAGGTAATTTGAAATGAGAATACCTCGACATTCTTGCTTTCCAAATAATTGGCAACCCATTCTTCATAAATTTCTGGAGTGAGTGTATCAATTTGAGGAGCGTCTTCCCACCAAGCGTCTGAGCAGCCAGTCTCATTGTAGAAAAATAAATCGGGAGTCGATTCTTTTTCACACGATACAAGCATTAAAATCAAGGAAATAAAAACATACTTTTTCATAGTCTAAGAGTTTCCTTCTATGTAACCAATGTTCATGCCAAAGAAACGATTCAAATGCTTCATTGCTATTTAATCCTGTTGCACAGTTTTTGTTCTTGATATAGAATACCATAAATCACAATATGTTAATCGATGCGCTTACTATTACTCATTTTTCTGTCTACCATTCAAAATGCAATGGCTCAGAATGTGGAGATCAAAACAATCACTGTAGAACCTTATATGAGCACACAGAATTACGAACACTTCAAACGAATGGTTCTAAACTCGTCAGATTCCCAAGCCCAATATATAGAGGGATTTGACTTTGATTGGGGATACCGGTATACGCTTAGCGTCAAACGCATCAAAATCGGTCCGCTTTCAGACGGCACTATGTATGAATTCTCACATATTGAAACCCTATCAAAAACTAAGGTTGCAGATAGCCTTACATTCGTATTAAGTGTGGACCCATTGATGTATTACAACTTTCAAAAAGAAGACTCACTAGCTAATTTCACCCTCAAAGAATTGAACGACAGCACCTTTCTTTACATGGACTTGGTGGAACTTGAGGTGCCTTCATGCTTCCGCCAAAAATTCTTGAGATACAATAAGAACGGAACTGCTTTCCGAGGTGATTTCAGTTATGTAAATAAAAGAAGGATACGCCTTATTCGAATAAAGTAGTGTTCGCAAAAGAACTCGTCTTAACATAGCACTTAGATTTGTAACCAACTATGAAAACCAAAAATATTTGGGTACTGGGATCTACAGGTTATGTCGGAGAGCGACTGACGCATCATTTATTGGAATGTAAAAAAAGAGGTTTATGGTCGGGTCAGCTCATTACCTTTGGCCATCGTAGCATTATTCCATGGATTATGGAACGAACTAATTTTTATCTACATAGTTTAGACGCTATCCCTGAAGATCTATTGCGTACGTATTCCCCAAATCATCTATACCATTGCGCGCGTATAGCGGGAAGTAATGATCGAAAACGGGAAATAGCTTCTAAGCGCGGGTTTACGGCAAACAATCGGCTCTTAAGATTACTAGAAACCCAGCATCCTGCCACTAGGATTGTGTATTGCAGCGGTTCTTTAATGTATGGGGATTCCATAGAATATATAGATGAAGATGCGCCATTGGCACCTATTTCATATGCGCGATCTTACGAATTCGCGGAGCGCCCATGGATGGATACCAATGCCTCTAGTCCTTTAGATGTGAGAATAGCAAGACCTGGATGGATACTTGGACCCGATTCCTGGTTTGAACATTTTTTCTACCGACCCGCTATGAAAAGAAAGAGTGTGCCCATTTATGGCGACGGTAAGCAATTGATGTCAATTATATCGGTTGAAGATTGTGGCGGACAATTACAGCATTTAATGGAAAAAGGGATGCCAAATCAAAAAGCAAATTTGTTTGGGTTTGCACCCATCAGTCAAGCTGATTTCTGCCTGCACGTGGCTGAAGTTTTACAATTGGAAACTCACTATGTTTCTGGAGATGCTTTAACCAAAAAATATGGTAGGACTGTAAAAGAGGCACTAACCTCAAATACCCCTTTAAAAACAAAACATACTAAGTGGCGCGAATCATACAATCCGGTTCATTCCAACCTTTTAGAACTTATTTCTGCTACGATTCAGCAATTAAGTGAGAAGCATTAATCGCTTTTTTCAAAAGTATACAACATATATTCCCCAAACTTTCCTATTCGCGTTGTCGCAATGCGTTCGTCCAAATCCCATAGCGCCGCTAATATGCTTTTTGGTAACCTTTTGTGAAGCGTATGGTAGTACCAGGCAGGATAGAAAACGCTATAGCCGCGGGAATAAATACAATTAAGCTTTGCCCACTTTTTTATGGTTTTAGGAGGGTAACAACGACTCGCCAAAAAATTCGTTGGTGAATAGCCTCCCCAAATTTTCTTCCACCGTGCAAAGGCAAACTTTGGCTTCAACTTCAGTAGCTCAATAAACGTACCCGCGATGTAATATTTATTTACAAAAGTTAGAACCATTTTGCCCCCTGGCTGCAGTACACTACGAAGGTCTGCAAATGCCGATTCCAAGTCGTCTACCGTATTTAATGCCCCAAAAAACACATAAATCATATCAAATGAAACCTGTGGGAATAGGGTGGTAATATCTTCAACGCTGCCCTGAGCTGCGCATGCATTTTCAAGGCCCATTTCTTCAATCTTTTCCTGAGTCAAGCGGACCATTTCAGCAGATATATCTAATCCGTAAAATTTGCGATTTGGAAATTGCTCCGCAAAATGAACTAAGTCAAAACCAGGGCCAAAACCAATCTCCAATATAGATTCCTGTTCGTAGGATTTAGTATGTTGACGAAAGCTTTGTCTAATTCGTTGGAGAGCTGGATTTTGATGATAACGTTGTTCAAAATCTACCGCGTCTTTGTCATAGTAGGTTCCTACTTTATCGTAATAACTCATCCTTGTTTCTGCTTAATTGAACATCTAAATATGCTGCCGTTCCCCAAAATAAAAAGGCGAACACAGATTGATTCAAAAAATTATTGAATTGCATATGAAAAAAATAAGTGCTCAGACCTAAAAGAAGCGGTATATGAATGCTTTGTTTGTTCGCTATAAAGAAGCCAAAAAAAGTCCATCGGAGCCAAATAAATAGAAACAACAGCGGTGTCAAAATCCCGTTCTCACCAAGTTGCAAAAGCAGTTCTGAATGTGCGGTACCTCCGGAGCCAGGCGGAGGGGAGTCTGGATTGGTTACAGTCAATCTATTGGCAAGGCGTTTCTCCTGAAACGGCAAGTAGGTAAATTGATACGTTCCTGGACCAAATCCTGTAAATGGCCGTTCTTCAAACATTCGTAGCGCACTTACCCATCGGTTGAGCCGCTCAATATTGCTGACATCTGTATTTAAATTTGTTACCGACATACTTTTCTCAACCAGTGTAGCTTGAGGATCGTGACTTTCGTAATTGTTATAGCTAAACTGATTTTCCAATTTGGTGGTGCCTCCAAAACTTAAAAACATAACCGTTGCAATTAAGGGAAGTATCAATCGATACAGTGGCTTCATCTGAATCAAAATGTACAAGAGGACCATAAATACAAGTGACCAAAGGGCTGCTCTAGATCCACTAAAAATGGTCAGTGCCACACCAAAAAATAACACCCCACCCCACCACCTATTGGCCCGTAAGTTTCCTAAAGCAATACCTGTGAGAAAGGCCGTAACGGCCCCAAACATAGTATGGCTGTAAAAAAACGGCTTGAAAATGCCCGATATGGTGACGGGATTAAAGTCGTATTGAAAAAAATGTATAATTCCAGCTGCAGTCACCGGCAACAAGGATATTAAAAATGGAATGAAGGGAAATCCAATATTGCGTTGAGCCAAGAGTATGAATCCATAATAAAAGGCCAATACAAATAGACCGTTCAATGCCCAAAACTTCATGCTCACCAATGGCATTTCTGAATAAATCACTCCCGGCAAGAAGCTCAATAACCATAATATGGGGAATGGAAACTTCTTGACTAACCCAAATTGGTTAGTTAGAACAAAGTGAAAAACTACGGCAATCGCAATAGCTGCAGATAGAAACTCTATTGGCAAATAAAGATCCGCAAAGGGCAACGCGTATTTTATGGAAACTGGGGCAAAAATGGCAGCACCATACATTATTACTGCCAGCCGATCTCCTTGATATACTCCAAAAGCGATTAACAGGATACCCAGAGCGCTCCAGACCAATTCCCAATGAAAGTCAAAATAAACACTTCCACTCAAGACTATTAAAAGTCCAATTAAGGCAAGGGCACTATTGTTTTTTGAAATCACTTTAGGATGATGTAGAACGCCAAACAGCTATTGCTATTCCAACAATAGCAGCACCCAACAAACCTATGGCCCATGAAGGCAAACCAACTATTTTATTGGATGGGATTGCAGGAGAAATGATATACGACTTAGGTGCTGGAGCATTTATATATCCTTTCAAATCCTCGAGCTTTCGCTCTACTTTTGTCAATTCTACAACCGCAGTACCATATTGTCTTTCTTTGCGAAAGATCAAGGCTGCAAAGGACAAAGAATCATCTTGAGCAATTAGCCTTAATGAATCTAGCTCTTTACGCAGCGTTTTCTCCTCAGCTTCTAATAATTGAGTTCGATTTAAGACCACCTCTAGACTCATCCCTACGTTTTGGCGGAGCATATCTTGTTTAATGGAATCTGTAATTATTACTGAAGCGTTACATATTTCTGCTGCACGAACTGGGTCATTTGACTCTACTTCTACCAACACTGCGCCGTTTCTTGTCTTTCGTACATTCAAATCAAAACCTTCTTTAAATTGTGATTCAAGCACTTGAATGACCCGTGGACTTTGCATTAGCTCTAGGTGAGCATCTACTTCAACAGGAGAACCAAAGCCAATGCCGTTCTGTTTTATTTGGGTTTCTAACAAGGTCAGCGGAACAAAAAAAGTACTCTCTGCACCATATTTTACAGGACGCATAGCAGCAATTCCAAATAGTAGCACACCTGAGAGAATAGTTACGATTATTTCTTTTTTATTCATTCTTAAAATTTTCTAAGTGAGACAATAATCGCAATTCTATACTTTGAGGGAAATATGCCGATGTATGCGATTCAGCTTCATAATAGCCTTCCTCTTTATCTGTATGTTCCTCCATATGAACCGTGAATTTTTGGCGGGCCCAGCGCTCTAATCGATTCCCAAATAAAAAGTTAGATAAGCGCTCAGAGATTCTAGTTTTCATTCTTTTATTGGTCGGATTCGCCTTAAGACTTGCATTGGGAAAATACGATTTTATCCAAGGATTAGCCGCCCATAAGTCTGCCAAACCACCACTATCTTTTATTGGAATCAATGAGACTAATTCAGTGGCAGTGTATTTATTTCTTTTTGAAAGTTCCAATCTCTGTTGATCCAGCAAAAAATTAATGCAGAAATATTTTTCTGAATTGAATAGAAATATTTTTTTAAAGGCAATCAAATAAAGCTTTGCGGTCCATACCCGATTTGAAGCGGTGAGTATAAAGAAGTCAATATCATCGTCTCTGGATTGTATCCCCCACTTAGAAAGCGAACCGCTCAGATAGACTCCTCGAACAAAAGGAAAACAATAAATCCAAGCACCTATGATTCTTGCTTGACGCATTCTATGTTTATTCAAATCTAGATACTTAGACTTTTTAGCTAAATGAGATTTTTCCAATGCGAACCAACCTGCCTCTGCATAAACCTCTCCTTTACCAATTAATTCATCAAGGATCAATCTTAAATCCTGCAGGTCTACCTTGCAACCCAAATAAAAACGCAACTCCTCTATGGTTAAAGCATGTTTGAAAAACCTGAAGTAATGCAGCGTTTTTTTAATCTCGTTTGCAAGCGATGAATTCATTGACAGGCGGAAGTTTTTCTTTGGAGGCGTATTATTTTGTCAATATACAATTAGAGATTCAATCTCAAGACCTTTTTACCTGCGCATACCCCGCAACTGGAACTATTCAGGTGTATCCGTGAAAACACGCATGAATTTGGTATTGCGATCAACGGAAAACTACATGAAAGCATGCATATTTTTTCCGTGGAAACCCACAAAAAGCACCGAAAGAAGTTTCAAATTTTTAATTTTGTATAAGCCAATTCCAATACTCTTAAATGAAAACCCTAGCTCTAATTTCCGCTGTATTTATTACTTTAAATATGTACGCGCAAAAGACGGTCTCCTATGAAAACGGTTTGTTTTTAAAAGGGTCAGATACACTGTCTTTAAATGAATTCAAATTTCTTTGTAAAGAGGCTGGAATAAAAATGCATTGGAATAATAATGGATCTTTAGTTACCTTTAAAAGACACACCTTCCACAAAGGCAAAAATCAACTCAGAGCAGGGAAGTCTATACCAAAAACCGTGGCTCGGAATATCTCTTTATTCGGCCAAGGCACTTTACTCGCTGGCATTGGAATTGCCGCAGGATCATGGTATTTGAATGATAATAATCTTGGTATTGCATTGGACGTTTCACGCCCTGTAGTATGCATACTTGCGACGCCAAGCGGCATAATGCTTCCGATTAAAAAAATCAAGACCAAAAAAGAGAACACAAAGAGTGCCGATAAATATTTCAAAGAGTTGGTGAAGCGCTACAATTTCAGAGTGCAATATGGCTCTATGATTCGCAGAAATTGATTTGATTGAATTTTAAATCTACTAAAAGAGGCGCATGAATATTTCATGCGCCTCTTAAATCAAGATTTAACAACCTTATTCTCAATGAATACTCTAGAGTCTTTATCTAGAATTCTATACGTATAGAGTCCAGCAGGAAGACTACTAACATCGATTTTATTATCCCCATGAGTAAGTCTTTTATCAAGAATTAATTCACCCGTCATAGTGAAAAGATACAGATGAGCATTCTCCAATGGTTGATTAATTGTCATTTCATTACGCATTGGATGAGGATAAACAGAAACAGAAAAAATATCTTCCTCACTTTGTTCGAAGGATTCAAGTTCTTGAAGAAAGAGTGATCGCTTAAATACAAGACTCCCGTTTGAGAATACATGTAAAACTTCAATAACGGGAAGTGCATAACCGGGTAGCCAAAATACCTTAGAATGTTCTTCAACGGTTAGGTAAGTGCCAAATGGCGATGGACCTGTTACTGTAGTTCTGATAGTTGATAATACTACCGCGTTTTGGTAAGTCTTACCATCAGGCATTGTAACGGTACCTGAAGCTATTCCCTGTACCTCTGCTTTTTCTGTAACATTAGCTGTTATGCCATTCCATACTAAGGTGGAAGCAATGCTATCTATATGACTTAGGTTGGAATTAAATGGGAATGGGACTAGGGTAAGAGCATTTGCATAGCTAGAAGTAGTCGTGGAAGTAACTTTTCCATGTGACTTCAATCCACTTGAATCATAACTAAGGAAAAATTCTCCATTCGCACTTTTCAATACATGCGTGGCGTTTGGGTAATTGGATGCATGCGTAGAAGAGTCCAATGGGAGCACTTTCATTTCATAAGTTATTGCAGCTGCAACAGATGAAAAGTCCCAAGGACCGCTATTTGAAACTGAAACAGTATCATCGATTTGATCAAATTTCATAGACATGCCCCAAGGAATATTTGGGCAATTAATGTTTTGGGCTCCTACATATGAGGAACTAATAATGAGTACCGTGATAATTATTTTTTTCATGTCGGTCTTTTTTAACTAATACAAAAGTAGTTTATGCAGATAAAATGCTAAAAATCAATCTATAATAATCGGAAAAGAATGATTTCTAGCTAAACTTTATCAAATAAATTCAATACATTATCTTTTTCTACAAAGTTTAAACCTTCACTTCAAAATAGAGTCCAATAGAATATGCTTCGTTACGCTATAGGTGTTCTTCTTCTAATGTTCAATAGCACAAAATCAATTGGGCAAGAAATTGATTGCCAATTAAGAGCGTCGCTTTCTGACCATACAATAGATACCATTTACGGTAATCCTTATGGAGAAAGTATCGTATTTGTAAAGAAGCTAAAGTTTTACATTCACACTGCTCATAATGGTCAAACAAGCCCTGAACGTGCCCTGCTCTTAAGCCTGAAAAATCCTAGACAAACCATATCCATAGATGGACCATTTCAAGTCTACTTAGGTGTAGATTCCACATTGAATTACGACGGAATTCATGAAGGCGCGTTAGACCCAATCAACAACATGTATTGGACTTGGCAGACAGGATACATTCATTGTAAACTTGAAGGATACATTTTAAATCAATCCGCTAAACGAAGTTTTGAATTCCATATTGGTGGTTATTCCACAAAAGATTCCGGACCATTTTGGATAGGGCAGAATAGTGATGGCAAATCCTTAGAAGTGCAGTTTGACCTTTATCCCGCGATAGAGTGGGCCTTAAAGAATGAGGTGTTTAGAATTACGTCTCCCGGTAAAATTAGCGATGAAATGGCGCAATTTTTTAGAAAAGGAATCACTGTTTTATGAAAAGCGTGATCACCCTTTCCTTTCTTCTTCTTACCCTTTGGTCTTTTCAATCTACTATTCCGTACAATAGCAATATTCCCGACCACTTTCCTGCTCCAAAATCAGAGCGCATTTCCAACCTTGACTCTCATACAGTGGAACTCGGACGTGTTTTATTCTTTGATCCCCAATTTTCTGCCGATCACTTGGTATCCTGTGCTTCCTGTCATAGCCCATATCATTCGTTTGCGCATACCGATCATCGCTTGAGTCATGGTGCTTTTGATTCTATAGGACGAAGAAATGCCCCTGCTCTTTTCAATCTAGCCTGGCAAGAGATTTTCATGCACGACGGAGCCGCACACAATCTTCAAGCCCAATCTCTTGCGCCTTTAACCTCTGCCACTGAAATGGCCACAACTTTGAACCATATCCAAACCATCCTGAATACTAATATTCTGTATCTCAAACTATTTCGGGAGGCATTTGGTACCGAACCGACCATTCCAAAAGCATTAGAAGCATTGGAGGCTTTTCAGCTAAGTTTAATCAGCGTAGAATCAAAGTACGATCGAGTCCAGAACGGTATTGAAAAGTTTACGGACCAAGAGCTTGAAGGATTTAAAGTTTTCGAAGAAAACTGTGCCAATTGTCACCCACCTCCACTTTTTAGCACGTACGAATTCGCATCGAATGGATTGCCCATAGACTCTAATCTATTTGACCTTGGCAGGTATGAGCAAACAAGAAAAGATGGTGACTCCATGCAATTCAAAGTTCCTTCTTTACGAAACCTCAGATATACATATCCTTACATGCATGATGGCCGATTTAATAGCCTAAGAAAGGTTTTAGATCATTATTCGCCGCGAAATAGAAACATGGGCAATAGCCCATTGAAAACGCCGATTGCAGAAGATGATAAGTCTGACCTAATCGCCTTTTTGAAAACCTTAAACGACCCAAATTTTATTTTTAATCCCAATCATCAGTTTCCCAAGTGGACGCTAACTAATAACGCTATCCAAAATGAAAATTAAATCTTTACTGCTTCCTTTTACCCTTCTTTTAACTGAATTGATGTTTTCGCAATCAAACCCAGCAATCACCTCGTGGTTACAGAACACAACAGTTACAGGCAGTTATTATGTCCAAGGCAATTCAACAGCCATACCAATCACTACTTTAGTAAACTGTCAAGAAGTAAGTTATACTGCGAATGAAGCTTATATTAGAGCAAGCGGAATTCCATCCTATCCAACGGGTCCCTTTCTAGATGGAAACCCGAGCCAAGCCACAAATCAAAATGCGATTTACAAAATCCCCTTGAACCCTGTACAAAACTCAGGCACGCCTACTTCGACTACCATGGGCACCATAGGTATATTTATTAATGGTGTAGCTCTTTTTGATTACAGAGATGGCGTGGCTTGGAATCCAAGTACAAACGCGCTATGCGGTGGTCCGGGTAATCCGCCCTGTCCAGGTGGCCCGGGTGCCACGATGAGTTGGAATAGAGATGCTATTCTTGCCGAAATGGACGGATTTGATTGTTCTAAAGGTCATCCGGCAATGGGCAATTACCATCATCATCAGAACCCTTCTGCATTTGATATGGACCTCAATGTGGTTTCTTCAATCTGTAATCTCTATGATGCTGACGGTCTTTATGCAATTGACAGTACGCAACACTCGCCGCTCATAGGATTTGCTTTTGATGGATTCCCCATATATGGCGCCTACGGTTACTTGAACACGGACGGTTCAGGCGGCATAACAAGAATTCAATCTAGCTATGCGTTAAAAACGAGCCGCGGTGGAGGAAATACTCCCTCAGAAGTAACATGGCCACTGGGTTATTTTAAAGAAGATTACGAATACGTAAATCAAAGCGGGCCAGAATATCTAGACGAGCATAACGGCCGATTCTGTATCACACCCGAATACCCAAACGGCACCTATGCCTATTTCGCAACGGTAGACGAACATTGGAATTCTAAATACCCTTATGTGGTCGCTCCTACCTATTATGGCCAAGTGACTGGAGGTGAAGTAAATACGGTTCCTAGTGGTGCTGCTGTGTATACGTCATCCATTGGCGTTGAAACAATCGAAATTCCGGAGATGAAGATTTTTCCGAATCCCTCGTCGGAATTACTAACCATCCAAGTCAAAGGATTATTAAATCACACATTAACCGTAAAGATTACAGATTTGAGTGGACGAGTCATACAAACTAAAAAGATTCAGGCCGGTCAAACCATAGGATATTTTGAAACCGATGTACTTCACAACGGCGCCTACTTTTTGGAAATTTCAAACGGCAGGAAGCTCGTTAGAAAGAGAGTTTTGATTCAGCACTAGATTAGCAAAACGCTAATTATAGAGTAAGCTAATTACTGTTGGATTTGAATTTTGGAAGTCTTTAGCACCTTGTTTGAGGAATGGAATTGAATGAAATACATCCCACTTTTTAGGTGACTTACATTCATTTGATTTTCATCAGCCGGGCTGAGAGCAACCTGCTGACCAAGAAGATTAACTAGTCGAACACTGTTTACAGAAGCATCATTTTCCCATGATATAATATCCTTCGCTGGATTGGGATATGCATAAGTCTTTTCCATTGCTTCTTCTTCAAAACCTATTGTTGCTGCGGTTATATCAAAGCTAACTAAGTCTCTAGGGTAAGTGACGGTATAACGATTTACTCCTCCAAAAAAGTAGATGACATCATTAATGACAAAGCTTCCTGGCGCCCATCTGCTTTTCCCAGGGTGGGGAGGAAATTGAAGCCATGTATCGTCCTCAGGATTGTAACGCCACATTTCTCCTGTATCCATATAGTCGTGGTTGTCGCCGTCACCACTCAATATAAAACCGTATCCATTGCTATTAAATTGGGTACCTGCCACCCTTCCTTCCCCAGGAAATGGATTCATTGTAGTCCAGGTATTTGAAGCGGTATCTAGCTTGTACCAGTCATTAAAAATTGTTGGCCCACTGTGTCCCAAGCCTGCGAACAGTTCTCCTCCAGCATTGAACATATAGGGGTGATGTCTTGCAGGACCCGGTAAATTTGCCAACTGTGTCCAAGTGTCATTTGCTATATTGTACATCCACCAGTCGTTCTTATCGCTGAATGCATCATTTCCAAGTCCCACATAAATTCGATTTCCTGTAGAAATCATTGCAGGATGTCTCCGACTCGAGCAGTCACAACTAGCCAGTTGCGTATAGGTTCCGCTTGTGGGATCAAAACTCCAAAAATCCTTCAAATATGAAGAATTCGTGGCTCCAAAACCAAAGTATGCTTTGCCGTCTGCTGTGGTTCCAATGCCATAGCTTCTAGCCAAGCCGGGAAAGTCCGGCAGAACGCTCCATGCATTGGTTACTGGATCATATTCAAAAACACCATCAGTGGGTTGGCCGGTGGAATCGGTTCCTGTAAGGGAATAGCCCTTTCCGTTTAGGGAAAAAGTAATTGGATGATGTTTGCCTTCGGGCATATTCGCTTGAGTGTTCCAAGTTTGCGCAAACGCCATTGAGGAAAATAGTGCTAGAAGTATCAGTAAGTTGGTTTTCATTTTTCTAGGGGCTTATGGATTAACTCGGAAGTGATTGATTCAATTTATACAAGGCACTGCATTTTGCCTATCAAGTGAATAACGAGCTTTTGAAAATAACTCAAGAGTTATTGAAATGTTTAATGTAAAAGGCAAATTCACAAGTATTCGTGAAGGCAGTCGTCGGTTTCTAAGTACATTTGGATCACTCAATTAAAAAAGCCATGAAAAAAATCGTACCACTATTCATCCTAACCCTTACTCTCCTGACTGGATGCCAAAAAAATACTATTGAACCTTTTTACACCGTTGAAGGCAAGTGGATTTGGTCGCCAAGCGAAAACAGAGCCGATGCGAATACCATGTATGAATTCGTAGACGGTACTATATATACATCGTATTGTATTACCTGTCCCGGTGATGACGATTACTGGAACTCTCTAGATAGTTCAGATAGAATTCCAGGAGTTGAAAGCTATAGTTTCGATGGTGATACATTAGTATGGAATGGAACAGCGAGAGCCGTTACATTCGAATGTGATGGAGGCAAACTTCATTTGGATAATGTTTTCAGCCACCTCTGGAGATTGAGTTCTAACTGTCAGTAAAACGTATTCGCCCCGCTCAACCCCGGAGGAGATAATGAATCAAAAAGCCCCGATGCCAAGCATCGGGGCTTTTTAATATGCATTCCGGACAGCGAGTAAACGTAATTAATGAATAATATGCAATAACTGCGTTGGTCGCTGATTTATCCAAACTATGTATTGACCTGCAGGCCAATTTTCAATATTTACAGTAATGTTTTGATCTACACCTTCTCTAGCAAACATTTGTTGACCATGAAGATTGTATACCGCAATGGACCATAAATCTTCTGCAATATTTTCAATGAAAATATTCGTTGAAGCTGGGTTGGGATAAATTCGGGCAAAAGCACTTTCATGAATTTGCTCGTCTATGGAAAGAACACTTACTCCATTGTTAGGTCCTCCTACGAATTCCCAACGGTAGAGGATAGTTCCCGGAATAATTGTATCTGGTTCCCAGTATAAGGTATCGATATTTAGGCAAGCCATTTGAGAAATGTTCCCTGTAGAGATATCTTGTACAGAATCATTGATAATTACCGCAGAAACTATCATAGAATCAGTCAGCGGAACAGCATGATTAAAGGTATAATGTCCTGCATTTTGCCCATATGTGGTGTCCTTAGCAACGAGGCCACCTTGAAGGTCAGTAATATCCCAATAAATCACATTAGGCTCCCTTGGCCAAAGCAAGTATGGTCCCGAATGATATAGTTTAATAGTACCTGTATCTGAGACATTTACGAGCATCCCTAGCATGGTACAATCTATCTGCTGCGCACTTGATGTCAAACCCAATATTGAAAAATATAGGGTAAAAAAGAACCTTTTCATTTTTAAGCGAATTAGATGTTATTTCAACGAAGTTACTTGATGCAAGTTATTTTGATTCACGGGTAATTGTGAAAACACATTTCTCCATTGTTTTGGAATGACTGAATAATTTGATCAACAGCCTTTCATACTCGCAGTATCATAAAGTTACTGCCAAGAATAGTCAGGGTGGAGTCCACGGAGCCCCATGTCAACGACATTTTCATCTAGGCCAAGGCCTACATCCCATTTTCCATTATTGTTTTTATCCGACCACTCAAAACTATTATTTGTGGATAATGATAAAGTAATCATTAGGTCTTCCGATTCATCACCATGAATGACCAAAGGACTATTGAAGTTACCTGTAACTACGCAAGAACCGGGAGGTATAGGTGAAGTCGTTGATAATGGGTTAGGTACAGTTGTGCCTCCTTCTGGTGTCTGACCCGTTTGCAAACCTGCGATACTATTAAATGCCCAGAAACCCTGTTTTTTATTTTCTTTAACCTCAACCACTTGACCGTCAATTTCAAAGTCCTTTATGTATTGCATGAAACCCACAAAACTCGCAAAAGTCGCTGAATAAGGTTGGTCGTTATAATGGAAGACAACATCATAATTTTGATAGGATAACGATAGGCGCACCCACTCATATGTGCCGGCATCAAGACGCGACAGCGGTATTTCGAGCCATATTTCTCCTGGTGCTACAATTTCAGCTTTTCTAAAGTCAATAGCATTTTCACCGCCCCTGCTAGTCTCAGGAGCATGATATAAGACGGTTCCTTCACCAAGTTGCGTTGAGGCGCTTTGCGATAACTCTAGATAATGGGCACTGATACTATTAAACAATGGACTTTGACCGGCATTACCTGATGGCATAGTTACTGGCATACCATTATTACCAAGTCTATCTTGGGTTTCATCTACAACAAGCTTCACAATAAGCTTAGGATTTCTGTTGTTACTGCAAGACGCAAGTATCAAAGTAATCAGAGAAAATACTAAAAGATTTTTTCGCATTCATCATTCTTTAAATCAAAGTGGTTTCAATTTATGGATTTAAAGACCAAAACGAAAGTATTAAATATTCCCAATGGATGAACCAGATCAGATTGAGTGAATTATTGCCCGGTAAGACCTTCTATAGGATTGAATATTTTGTTCGGAACATTCCGAACACACGTTTGGAATCACGTGTAATTCCATAATCCCAATGTTTTCGGTATCTTCACAAGGATAATTGGTAGTTTATGACTGTTAATCAGAGGGTCCTTGGACTCTGCTTCCTTTTGCTACCCCTAATAGGTTTCGCGCAACAAGAATTTGGCAAAAACGCAAATTGGTATTATACCTTTTCTGAATTCGGATATAGCGGATATAAAAAAGTGAGCCACTCGGGAGATACCAACATGTATGGCATGTCTTGGCTCCGCTTCGAAGTAAGTGGGCTAAATCAGATTCGCACGGGTTCAGGGCCAAATGACCTTATTCAAGACACTACTGCCACTTGGCCAGATATCTTTTTAGCCACCCGCAATGACTCGGTTTTTAGACTCACAAATCAAGGGGCCCTCTTACTTTATGATTTCAATGCTAATGTTGGCGATTCTTGGCAATACGCCCCTTTGGACACCACATTTGGTTGTCCTGATACACCTATCGCCACTGTAATGGCAAAAGGAACGGAGACCATAGCTGGAGTCAACCTAAATTATTTCGATATAAGTGTGCCTATGGATACGCTGATTATCAATGGCCAGCCCAGCCATCAAATTAGCGCAGCCTTCTATTTAAATCAGCGAATCTACCCCAAGCTAGGGGCTTTAAATTACAGTGCCCTTTTTGATAGCCAGCCAAACCTTTGCAACGGAGCTTCTTTTAAGGTGTCATCTTTACCAAGTCATAACCTACGTTGTTTTTCGGACAAAGACCTATCTCTTAACCGCAGCACTAACAACCAGGCTTGTGATTACTGGTCTTTATTAACCAGCGAAGAACTAGAAATAGCCCAATTAGATATATTCCCAAATCCTAGTCACGGAATCATTCAGCTAAAAACAGACTTGGAAATTAACTCGATAGTGCTTCTAGACCTAAATGGAAGAACGCTGCGTAGTTATTCAATAAATGAAACCGAGCTAGAACTACCTAGTAACCAAGGACTATATCTACTTCAGGTAACGCTTGAGAACGGAGGTCGGCATATAGTTAAAGTCCAACGGTTATAAAGGACTTTACTTATTGGACGTTTTAAGTGCTTGACAACACATTTCGATTGCGTAACCCTCTGTTTACATGAGATCTGTACATACAGGCTTTTCCTTGTCGACATTCTGGAGAAACGGTCGAAGGTAAAGTGAACCTGCGAAACCTCCCCTGAAACACGCTATCCATCCAATCTATTACAAATTCAAAGTAGCGCACCAATCTCTGATAGCTTGACGGTCAGCATTGGATATGGAACTATGATCGAAGCTTGTCGCATTCTCAAAGGGCGGCGGCATGACCAGTTCGTCCAATGGGTAATTCTGAAAGTGATCCGTGCATTGGGGCCTATGACAAGAGGTACATGAATTCTGAATAGAAGTAGTGTGAGGTTGTTGCCACTCTTGCCCAACAACTGTATAGGGAGCAGTCCCTGTCAATGGTAACATTAATTCTGAAGTGTCGTTTGGGTTCCTCAATTGGTCCACAGCGGGAGTATGCAAGAAGGGGCTAGCCATATGGCAGTTCACACAGTTAAAAACTTCAGTCATCTGCTTTGGCGAAGCCCAGTAGTCGTTATAGTCAGCGTCTTGAGGGGTTGGGACGTTATTTGGGTCACTTAATTCGTCGATTTCGAAAAAGCATGTTTGCCCTGTTGAATACTTGTGTCCAATTACACCAAGGCCACTTCCTCTAAAAAAAGT